>CAZSEH010000283.1:0-1522 GCA_964605835.1 uncultured Opitutaceae bacterium | reverse complement strand
GGAAAGGGTTTCCCGGAACGACGCCGAGTCCCAAACGTGGCTGTGCTCGCGGCGGCACTTGGCCCTGCGGATATGGTCGACCTGCTGTTCGGGCGGCAGCCCCGCGACCCAGGTCGTCACGGCGCACAGAAAATCGAGGTAATGGTCGTCCGTGCTCTCCGTCACATGGTCCTCGTAGTCCTTCCACAGGTGGGCGAAGCTTGTAAGGGCGCGCGGCTGGTCGAATGTGAAACGCTTGTCGGGGACTGCGATGACGGCCCGGCCCCCCGGGCCGAGCACCCGGAACATCTCGGAAATGGCCAGGAGCGGATTCGCCAGATGCTCCACCACGTGGCAGGCTATGATGAAATCCAGGGATTCGCTCCTGATTGGCTCCAGCCCCGCCTTGTCGAGGTCGACGATGATGGCCGGATCCACCAGGCGATTCGGATCGACCTCTGGGAAAAGCTCCATGGCCTGCGCCCGTGTGAACACATCCGCGTAAGTCACATGGGCGTCCGCAGGCAGCATAGCCGGCTCGTGAAAAGCCCCTATTTCGACCCCATTGCCGTGCAGCAGCTTGAATCCCTCCCGCCGGGCCTTCAAAACAGTTTCGGAGAGGGCCATTTCAGGTTCGCGTCGCGCAAAGCAGCACCGCCGGGCCGTTGCCGTTCTTCGTTATCTCCCGCTCGAAGATTTCAATCCGCCTGTACCCGCCGGCCAGCGCCATTTCCGCCAGGCTTCCAAGGGAGGGGAAGAACGACTCGGTCCTCACTCCGCTCAGCGGGTGCGCCGTCGGCTCGGCGTAGATTCTTCCGCGATAGCCGTTCTCCGTCACTACCGCCTCGGTTTCGGCGCAATAGATCGTCCAAAGCCAGAGGATGGGAGAGCTCCGCGCGCACCGGGCCAGGAATTTCGCCGGATCGCGAAGGTGGTAGAGAAGGCCGATGCAAACCACCGCATCGTAGGCATCCTCCAGGCTGGCGGCCGGCTCCTCGAGATCATCGCTCAGGAAACGGACGTTGGAAAGGTTTCTGACCCGTGCGAGCAGGGCTGCGCGGGCCAGATTCTCCTCCCTTATCTCGGTTGCGAAGATCTGCGCATCCGGCAGCGCGGAGGCAAGGGCGGCGGTGTGGCCTCCCTCGAGGCAGCCGCACTCCAGCAACCGGCGGATGCCGGTTCGCCGGGGTCCGAGCCAGTCCAGAAACGCGCGCACCCGCGTGTCATATTCGGCGAAATACTGTCCCCCGAAATCCCGGCCTCCTGCTGTAAACCCGGTGATCCACGGGCCGAGCCGGTCGACCTCGGCCGCGATAGCAGAAGTGTCCATCGAGACAGAGATCGACTGCGACGTGTTGTTCGTCAAGATCATCGTGCCTCATTCGGGAAAGACCGCTCTTGACTTGCCGGGTGCGGATTTTACGTTTCACCTTTCCCCGGACAACGGGGTGGTAGCTCAGCTGGTTAGAGCGTCTGCCTGTCACGCAGAAGGTCGCGGGTTCGAGTCCCGTCCATCCCGCCATCGCAATGCGATGGCGGCCCC
>CAZSEH010000282.1:0-1525 GCA_964605835.1 uncultured Opitutaceae bacterium | reverse complement strand
GCCACGTTTTCCTTCTGCCAGCCGTCGCCGCTTTCGACCGTGATGCCGACCACTTCGACGTCGGGCGACTGGATGAGCAGGAGGATGGGCTGGAGATTGAGCCCGCCAAAGGCGTCCTGGTCGATGATCACCTTGCGCCTGGGTGCGCCGATGGCGGTGGCGGCGAGGAGCAGCGCCGCGATTGCGAGGACGACTGGGCGGACGGGCGGGTGGCGCATGGGGACAGGCACCTTTGAATGGCGCGGCTTCGGACTAGCCCGCCTTGGCCGGAATTGGCAAGCCTCGCTTCGGGGGCGCCTGCGAGTGCGTCCTTGCCAGTCCGCGCAGGGAGCTGTTATAAGGTCCGGCCCTGAGGCATGAAGATAACCCACAAGACGGCGTCGAGGATACTCTGGTACGAGAGCGCCGGCTTCCTGCTGCTCATGGCCCTTTCGTGGCTGGATGAGTATCACGAATCATGGCATGAAAGCGCCGTCGAGTGCGCCGCGGTCCTGTGCGTGTGGGCGATCGTGCATTTCTTCACGAAAAGGCTCGTCTCCCGCCTGTATTATCTGGAGGGATTCCTGAGAGTCTGTTCCTGGTGCCGGAAGATAAATCGGGACGATCAATGGGTTCCGCTGGAGCAGTACTTCTCCGAAGGTTTCAAGACCGAGACATCCCATGGAATGTGCCCGGAGTGTTTCGCAAAGATGCAGGCCGAATCCGGTCCAGGGCAGCCTGCCCATGAGAAGAAGTTCACCGTCAGGAAGGTTTGATCCAACCGGCAGGTTCAGGAGCGGCGTCCCGCCAGTTGCGGCGTGGATGCCCCGCAACGGGTCGCATCCGCCTCAGATCGCGACAAAGCCCCCGAAGGGAAGCACCTGGAACGCGCCCGCGGGCACGCCAGCTCCTGCCAGCGCCGCTGCCAGCGCCAGCGGCGGGTCCTCCCGCGCCTCGTCGGCCAAGGGGAAGGTGCCCCAGTGCATCGCGATGCTCAGGCGGGAGCCCACGATGGCGTGCGCCTTGACGGCCTCGGCCGGGTTCATGTGCGCTTCGCGCATGAACCAGCGCGGTTCATATGCGCCGATCGGAATCAGGGCCACGTCGGGCGGGCCGCATCGCCCGGCAATTTCCTCGAAGAGCCTTTCGTCAAAGCCGGAGTCGCCCGCGAAGTAGATGGAGCGGCCGCCGGCCCGCAGGTAGTACCCGCCCCAAAGCCGTTCGTTGGTTCCCCAAATCCGGCGCCGGCACCAGTGCCGCGCGGGCACGAGCTGCACGACCGAATCGCCGGGACCGTTCCAGGACTCCCACCAATCCAACTCGACTTGTTTTCCGGCGTCGCGGTAGGGGCGAAGCAGGGAGGCGTAGTTGAGCGGAGTCACCGCAGTCAAGGTCTGCGACGCGAGGGGGCGTCGCGCGAGCGACCGGAGGCTTGGCAGATCGCAGTGATCGTAATGATCGTGGCTGATGAGGATGCCGTCGATGGGCGGCAGGGCCGCCAAAGCCATGGCGGGGGAAACGACCCGTCGAGGCCCCCAGCCCCTGA
>CAZSEH010000281.1:0-1546 GCA_964605835.1 uncultured Opitutaceae bacterium | reverse complement strand
ACCCCCGGAAGGGTTTCGGGGGGTTTCAAATTTGGTGCAGGGGTTGGATTCGAACCAGCGACCTTCAGGTTATGAGCCAGCTATAATAGATATTGAGCAGCAATTGTTTACACAATTTAGAACCGCTGACTCCGTCCAAAACCACGTCAACTGTGAAAAAGCGGTTTCACTGAGTTTACCTGCGCTTCTGGAGGTTGCACTTCGGCAGAAATACATAGTTGGTTTAGTTCGTAAAACAAAGTTGGAAAGTTCCATAAAACATAGTTAACGTTCAGCGCAAAACAAAGTCGATGCCGACTCCACAACAAGCACTCGCGGCCGCCCTCCAACGGGTTCGAGCCAGCGCGACCGGGGAAGTCGTCCGTGGTCCGGACATTTCCCGACCGGATCGCCTGTTGCTGACTAAGCGTGGCTTCCTTGTGGAAATTATCAAGGGCTGGTATGCCCTGACCACGCCCCAGGCGGAATCTGGTGACACGACCTTCTGGCACGCCCATTTTTGGGGGTTCGCCAGCGCATACCTGCGCCACCGTTTTGGCAGCGACTACAGCTTGTCGGCCGAACACTCCCTCGACCTGTGGACTGGGAACGCGCAAACGCCGATGCAATTGGTCATTATCGCCAGCAAGGGTGGCACATCGACCGTGCAACTGCCGAACCGTACGTCGTTGCTGATTTATTCCGACAAGAAGAACCTTCCGAGACCCACCGACCTCCGGCAAGGCGTGCAGGTGATGCCCCTGGCCCTTGCCTTGGTGCGAGTGAGCCCGGCCTTTTTCCGGCATTCCGTCACCAATGCGGAAATTGCCCTGCGCCTCGTCCGTTCCGAGGACCTCAGCCGCATCCTCCTGGGCGAGGCCGGTTCTCCCACCGCCGCCGGCCGGCTAGTCGGCGCCTTCCGCCACTGCGGATTGACGGAGCAAGCCAGCCGACTCGCGGCCGACCTGACCGCCGCCGGGCTGGAATTCGCCGAAACCAATCCATTTGAATCTCCACCGCGACTGCCCATTGGGTTGCTCTTCAGTTCGCCCTACGTCGGGCGTCTGAAAGCCCTCTGGCAGGAAATGCGTCCAGTCGCGAATGAGATCTTCCCGGCATCGCCTGGCCTTCCGCCCGCCGATGCCTATCTCAGCCGTGTCGCCGAAATCTACACTCACGATGCTTACCATTCGCTTTCCATCGAGGGTTATCAGGTCACGCCGGAATTGATCGCCCGGATCGCTGCCGGCGAATGGAATCCGGAAACAGCTGCGACCGACAGCGAGCAGGTGAACGCGATGGCCGCGAAAGGCTATCACGAGACTTTCAAAGCAGTCATGACGAGCCTGCGGGAAATCCTCGGCGGCCAGCCCGCGCCCGCGACCATCAACCGCGATTTGCCATCCTGGTATCGGGCGCTGTTCAGCCCCTCTGTCCAAGCAGGAGTGTTGCCCGCCTACGCACTCGCTGGCTACCGCAACCGTCCGGTTTTCATCCGGGGCTCTGAGCACGTACCGCCGCCTCACGAGGCCGTGCCGGAATTGCTGGACACGCTTTTTGCGCTCCT
>CAZSEH010000280.1:0-1549 GCA_964605835.1 uncultured Opitutaceae bacterium | reverse complement strand
GCGGCGGCCGCCCTCCGTGCAAAGCTGGCACTGAAGGATGGGACGAAAGTCGTCCTGTTTGCGGGCAAGATGATCCCAGCCAAGCAGCCGCGAGAGCTTTTGAAGGCATTCATGGAGCTGAAGCCGGCTGGCGCCGCCCTTGTATTCGTGGGCGAAGGGGAGGAAACAAAGAGCCTTGAGGAGGCGGCCCTGAGCGCCGCGCCTGGAACGATCCATTTTCTCCCGTTCGCCAACCAGACGGAGATGCCAGCCCGCTATCTCTTGGCGGACATTTTTGTGCTTCCGTCGAAAGGTTTGTATGAAACCTGGGGGCTCTCCGTGAACGAGGCCATGCACATGGGGGTCCCTTGCCTCGTAAGCAACCGCGTCGGTTGCCAGCAGGATCTGGTTGTCCCGGGAGAGACGGGCTGGGTGTTCCGCTCGGACAGCCCCGTGGACCTGTCGCGGCAACTGGCATCGGCCCTGGCCACGGTCGCGGAGCCGGCCGCTGCCGAAAGGCTTCGCCAGGCAGTCCTGGCCCGAATCGCTGGATTTACTTATGCCGAGACGGCGAAGGGGCTGTTTTCAGCCATAGACTTCGTGTTGAAGCGATAGGAAGAGCACCTCCTTGCGCATTACGATCGTAACGGGATTCTTCCTCCCCGTGCCCCCCGTCATGGGGGGCTCGACCGAAAAAATCTGGCATAGGCTCTCGCTCGAATTCGCGGCGCGGGGCCACCGTGTTACCTTCGTGTCCCGGGCCTGGCCCGGTTTCGCAGCGCAGGAAACCGTGGGAGGTGTTGCGCACCGGCGCATTGCCGGGGCGGATCATTCGCGATCGCTCTTGGTCAACCTTTGGCGCGACTTTCGGTGGGGATGCAAGGTCGCTCGCGTGCTTCCTGCCTGCGATGCTGTCATCTGCAACACTGTGACCCTGCCGGTCTGGCTTCGGTTCTTTCGACCCAATGCCGGCAAGGTCGTGGCCGTTGTGGCCCGAATGCCGAAAGGCCAGGGACGGGTTTACGGGGGCGTGGATCTGATTTGGGCCCTCAGTTCCGCCGTGGCCGGAAGGCTGCGCTCGGAGAATCGGCGGCTGGCGGGTCGCATCGCCCCTTTTCCCTACCCGATCGACTGGAAGCTGCACGCCGAGAACGCTGGCAGCTGGCCGCGCTCGCCGCTGACTATCGGGTACGCCGGGCGAATTCACCCTGAAAAGGGAGTGGGACTGCTTCTTGCGGCAGCCGCCCGCCTTGCGGTTCGGGAAGGATTGCCGCCCTGGCGACTGATAATCGTCGGGCCGGTTGACGTCCGGGCCGGAGGCGGCGGCGAAAAATGGAAGAACGAACTTCTCGGGCAATTCGGGAGTGTCCTCAGGACCCGCCTTGATTGGCGAAGTCCGGAATACGATCCGGAGAAGCTGGCGCGCCAGTACGGCGAAATGGACATATTCTGCTACCCAAGCCTCGCGGAAAAGGGGGAGACCTTCGGCCTCGCGGTCGCCTAGGCGATGGCCGCGCGTTGCGCGCCCGTTGTCTCGGACCTCGCCTGCTTTTCCGAACTGGTCCGCGAC
>CAZSEH010000279.1:0-1562 GCA_964605835.1 uncultured Opitutaceae bacterium | reverse complement strand
AGAAATGCGCGAACGAGCCGATCGTCGCCGTCGTTGGGGGCCGGGGTGATGTTCAGCACGGCGCACATCAAATTGTAGATGTGGATGTTGGCGACAGGGCCGATGACCTGGCCACCGGTCTTGAAGGCGGGTCCATCGGCAATCAGGATGCCGTGCATCGATCGGAAGATCGGGTCGAACCCGTGGTCGCCCTTCTGATCGTGCACCGTTGGAAGCTTGGCATTGTTGCGAGTTTGAATGTGCCAGCCCTCTTCGGGCACGATCCACACTTCCGGAATGCGGGGATTTCCGGCCATATGAAATCGCGCTGGCAGATAATCTGCGCCATGAACCATCCGCACATACGCCGCATGGACCCACCCCGCCATTCCGGAGCGCGGAGGCAGATTGTCCGTGAGATAGGCTTTGGCGTGGGGCAGCCTGGCGAGGGCGCGGACGATGTCCTCCGCGGTGCCCTTAAGGGGCCGCAACCCCATGGCCGGCGACTGAAAATCGACCTGCACCGTCCCAAGGTCGAGATAGTCGTCGAGCAACATGACCCGCTCCGGACTCACGGGCGTCATGCCGTGATCGGAGACAACGATGAGATTGACCGGCAAACGCTCGGTCGCCAGCCGGTCCATCAGGGAGCCGAGGCGGCCGTCCAGCAGTTTGACGGCCTCGGCAAGTTCCGGCGAGTCGGGGCCGTACTTGTGCCCGGCGCTATTGGTCTCCTCGAGGTAAAAGGTGATGATGGACGGGCGCTGGTCAGGCGGCAGTCGCAGCCAGCCGACCACATCGTCAATCCGGTTTTCAAAAGGTGCGCGGCTGTACTCCGCGGGATCGAAATGCTTGGCGAACGTCGGCCGGATGCCCTCAATGGCCGCCTCGGATCCGACCCAGTAGTACGACGCACCCTTGAGGCCCTGCTTTTCGGCCGTGACCCAGATTGGTTCGCCTCCCCACCACTGGGGGGCGCGGCAATCGGCCAGCAGCGCGTAGTGAAAATACCGGCCCAACCGCGGATCGAACAGATCGTTGTTGATGATACCGTGGTGGGCCGGGTAGAGCCCGGTCGCGATGGAGTAATGGTTCGGAAACGTGTTCGATGGATAGACCGGGATCAGCTCGCTGGCGGAGATCCCCTCCGCCGCGTACCGCCGCAGATGAGGGGTCTCCGCAGGATGAAGGGCGCAATAGTCCCACCGGAACCCATCCATCGAAACCAGCAGCACCGGCGATGCGGCGGTCGCAGCCATGCGTCCCGCGAAAACGGCGAGGATTGCAACCAACGCGATGGCGAACCGGACCGCCGGCCTTTTAAGGGTCGTCCCCGGGATTGTTTCCATAGATTCCAATTTGGCAGTCATTGCGACTGTTCAGGTTAAACGACGCGACCGATTTGGAAAGCCTAAGGACGGCGACAGGGCAAGCGCACGGCGAACCTCACGGCGCCGGCCTCCGGCACGGAATAGGCGATGGTGCCGCCGTGGGCCTCGACGATCAACCTGGCAATGCTGAGCCCGAGGCCCGATCCCGCTGCGGGGGTGGATCCCCGAACGAATCTTTGGAACAGCCGCGGC
>CAZSEH010000278.1:0-1568 GCA_964605835.1 uncultured Opitutaceae bacterium | reverse complement strand
TTGCAGCTGAAGGCGAACCAATGCCATGAATCGACATGTGGTGGGCGGGTATCGTCAACGCACGGTCAGGGGCGCCTGAATTGGGAGCCGGCGGCAACTCCCTTCTTCAAGAAATGGACCGCGGCAAGCGGTCTCCCGTTAACGCATAGCCCGGAGTTTTTCGAGGCTTTCCCGAGCCGCGCGATTGGCCGGGTCGAGTTCGAGCACCCGCTCGAATTGCGCGATGGCTTTGTCGATGTTGCCGGCACGGGCATAGGCCACGGCGAGATTGTAATGGGCTTCCTCGAAACTTGGATTGATCCGCAGGGCCTGCAGGTACTGCGCCAAGGCGTCCTGCAGCCGGCCAGGACTTTGCATGAGCAGGTTTGCAAAGTTATAGTGGGTGTCCGGGTCTTCCGGATCGATCTGAAGAGACCTTTCAAAGTGCGCCAGGGCTTCGGGCTGCCGGCCCGGAAGTTTTCCCAGCGCGACGGCGAGGCTGCCGTGCACCTCCGCATCGTCCGGCTTTATCCTAAGCGCCTGTTCGTAGTGAGCCACGGCCTCGGGCAGGCGCCCGGGAATCTTCGCCAGCGCAATCGCCAGGTTCTGGTGCGCGAGAGCGTAGTTTGGATCGATCCGCAGCGCTTCCTCATAATGGGTGATGGCCTCAGGCAGGCGGTCGGGGATCTTCACCAGCTCGATCGCCAGGTTGTTGTGGGCCGGGGCATAGTCCGGCTTGGATCGCAGGGCCTTCTCGTAGTGGAAGATGGCCTCGGCTGAATCGGTTGGGTTCTTTGCCAGCTCGATCGCCAGGTTATTGTTGCCCATCCAGGATTCGGGATCCTGCGCCAGAATTGAACGATAAAGCGTTACAGGGTCTCGGTAGGTCCGACTCTGCCTCCATGTGAGGCCGGCCAGCAGGACGATTGCGATGGAGGCCAAGGCCTGCAGGCCGATCCGGGCCGGCCCGGTCGACCGCCGATGGAGGCTTTCGGCTGCAAATCCAACCCACGCCGCCACACCGATGATGGCGAGATGGGAGTAGTGGTCGGCCACTAGCGAGTATTTCATGAAATACACGTCCGTGAATCCGAGTACGGGCACTAAGGAGACGCAAAAATAGCCCCAGGCAAAGAGGGCGCTGCGGCCCCATTCGCCTTCGCGAAGACCGTGTCCGAACTGACCCTTCGTGCGGCGATCCTTCCCGCACGTCAGCTGCCAAAGAAGCAGGGTGAATATCAGCGCCGCAAGGAGCGGCAGCCACCACAGAAAATCTGCCGTGCGTATATGCCACTGAGGATAGATGAAAATTAAGCGGGCTGGCCAAAACACCTTCCACAGATAAAACCAAACGACTCCCCCGGCTCCAAGGAGGCGTTCCAGAAACCCGGCATGCCGAATGGCCCCGGAGATCCCATGCCCTTGAAACCAGATGTCGACCGCCGCAAACGCCGCCCCGACGATAAAAAAGGGCGCCAGGCGCAACAAGTCATGGGTTGTCGGGCGCCGGTACCACGTGACGATCCCTGCAAGCACCAAGGGCAGCATCGCGACGGAACCCTTGCTCAGCATCGCCAGGACAAATGCGA
>CAZSEH010000277.1:0-1581 GCA_964605835.1 uncultured Opitutaceae bacterium | reverse complement strand
TCGCGAGGCCTGCCGCAGAAATGACAGGAATAGATGCGGAGCGAAGTTTGCCGACCCGCCATTTTGACCCAACGCCGGCATGCCGTTGGGGACGTGCTGAGATTACCGGGGTCGTTGGCGACTGTCCCTAGAGGGGTCCCTTTGGGAACATCCAGCTAAACGCCTTCCACGGTGTCACTTCGGGTTCCCCGCGATCACCTTCCCCATCAGTTTGCTCATGGCGCCGTCATCTCAAATGCGACGCAATAATTGGGCTGCGGTTTCCCGGTTCCTACGCCTGTAAACGGATCGGAATCGCGCAGGAGCCCCCAACGGAATGTCCCAGGAAACGGAGCCTCCATCCGCACCTTCTCCCCGATAGTGGCGTAGCCCACCCACGCATTCGGCCCCGGATCCGAAGCGCTGTGAATGATGACCCCGTCGCCGGAGATGCCTACGGAATCGATGGCCACCTTGTCGCCGGCGGCCGTGGTCACTTCGAAACCCTTGCCGTTCCTCCACTCGGCGACACTGGGATGCGGCGCCGCGAGATTCCGGTCCCATACGAGCGGCGGTACGGGAACATGAAAGCGGATGGTGAGGGTCTTGCCGTTGCGCTCAACGCCGACGGGCTCGAGGGGTTTCCACGCCTCCCCAAGAACCACCCGCCTGAAATAGACCTGCCCGTATTTTTCGCCCAACAACCGGTAGCCCTCGGCGGTCAGGTGGACGCCTTCGGCGGACGGATACTGGTACTTGGGCCCCGAGCAAACCATGTCGGCGTCATAATCGTCGCTGACCTTCCATTGCGCGAGCGTTGACGGCGAACGGTCGTTGCAGGAATTCTGCTGGGACACGATCATCTGGATCTTCTGTCGCTGCCCGGTGATCGACGCCAGGTCGGTGTTGTAGTCGCTCCACAGCTGGTGCAACTCATCCTCGTAACTCGCATTGCCTGCATCGGACTCGCCATGGGTAACGATGATTGCACCGACGCCGTAGCTCTTGCCTGCGGCCCTGGCCAGGCGGGCGATCGCCCGGGTTTCAATGAGCGCCGCCTCGTACGAGCGTCCGTTGAGGTCCTTCTTGACGGCGTTCTTCTTCAGAAAAACCATCCCTTGGCCATCCTCTCCAACGGCGCTGTGTACGCTGATGATGGCACGGCCCAGATTGGCGTAGGCCATGGCGGAGACTTCGTTGCCCATCGCCGAATGCGGTGTCTCGCCGTCGATGTTCTCCGGCCATGAGCTGGGATAGGTCGGGGCGAGCCGCCCGACGGGTTCGACAAGCGGCACCAGCCCCAGGGCGCCGGAATCCGGATCGACCGGCCAAGGAAGGTGATCGGTCGCAAGCTTGAGGTTGCCGTAAGGCTGCGCGGTCGAAAGGACGGGCAGTCCCCGCGCGCCGACGGACAGGCTTTGCCCGGTGCCGATGATGCCCGACCAATCCCAGGGCGGGCTCGCAGGGGACTGTCGGAGGGACGATGTGGGAACCGAGCAGGACGTCATCTGCATGGCACAGGCTAACGCCGCCATTGCGGCCAGGCTAGGTATACGCGCGTAGTTCGATTGCATTTCGTTTTTCGCTCCATGCGGCCGTTTC
>CAZSEH010000276.1:0-1588 GCA_964605835.1 uncultured Opitutaceae bacterium | reverse complement strand
CGCGCGACCTCGACAAGCGCCGCAGGGCAGGGCAAGTTCGGTTTGTGAAAACCGCCTGGAAAAGCGCAAAAACCTTCACCGACATCCTCTACCACAAGGCCGGCGGCATCGCGAAGGTGACGATCAACCGGCCCGCGAAACGCAATGCCTTCCGGCCGGAGACTGTCGCCGAGATGATCGAGGCTTTCACAGACGCGCGGGAGGATCCAAGCGTCGGGGTCGTGCTGTTGACGGGCGCCGGCCCGCATTCCGATGGAAAATACGCTTTCTGTTCCGGCGGAGACCAGTCCGTCCGCGGTCCGTCGGGTTATGTCGGCTCGGACGGGGTTCCCCGGCTCAACGTCCTCGACCTGCAGAAGCTGATCCGGTCGATGCCGAAGGTGGTGATCGCGCTCGTGGCCGGGTACGCGATCGGCGGGGGCCACGTCCTGCACGTGGTCTGCGACCTGACGATTGCCGCGGACAATGCGGTGTTCGGCCAGGTCGGGCCGCGCATGGGAAGTTTCGACGGCGGATTCGGCTCCAGCTATCTCGCCCGGATCGTCGGGCAGAAGAAGGCCCGCGAGATCTGGTTTCTGTGCCGCCAGTACGGCGCCCGCGAGGCGCTGGAGATGGGGCTTGTCAATGCCGTCGTGCCCGTGGCCAGGCTCGAGAGCGAAGGGGTCAAGTGGGCCCGGGAGATTCTCGGCAACAGCCCCCTCGCCATCCGGTGCCTGAAGAGCGCATTCAACGCCGACGTCGACGGCCAGGCCGGGCTGCAGGAACTGTCCGGCAACGCGACGCTCCTCTACTACATGAGCGCGGAGGCAAAGGAATTCCACCGGGCGCAGCGCGAGAAGCGCCGGCCCGATGCGTCGAAGTTTCCCTGGCTTCCCTAAAAGCTACAGAGTGGCGCGAAGACTGGCCAGCTGCCCGGCTGACCCCAGTTTCTCATTTTTGTGGGCGATGAACTTCGCGTACTCGTCCATGAAGATCTTGCCCGGGGGCCGGAAGTCGAATTCGGAGGGCTTGTCGCGGAAAAATTCGCGATGGACGCGCGTCCAGACGAGCCGCCCGTCGGTGTCGATGTTGATCTTCGTCACGCCCAGCTTGGCGGCGGGCAGGTACTCGTTCTCGTCGACTCCGACCGCGCTGCCGAGCTTGCCGCCGGCCGCGTTGATGCGCCTGACCTCCTCCTGGGGAACGCTGGAGCTGCCGTGCATCACGATCGGGTAGCCCGGGAGAAGCTTCTTGATTCCCTCGATCACCTCGAAATGGAGCGACTGGTGGCCCTTGAACTTATAGGCGCCGTGGCTCGTGCCGATCGCGGCGGCGAGGCAGTCGCAGCCGGTCAGCTTGACGAACTTCTCGGCCTCATCGGGCCTGGTCAGGCAGGCATTGCCCTCGTCGACCTTGATGTCCTCCTCGACGCCTCCGAGCATGCCGAGTTCGGCCTCCACGGACAGCCCCTTGGCGTGGGCTGCAGCGACGACGCGCTTTGTGATCGCCACGTTCTTGTCGAACGGCTCATGGGAGGCGTCGATCATGACCGAACTGTAGAAGCCGGACTTGATGCAGTCGTAGCAGGTCTCCTCGTCCCCGTGGTCGA
>CAZSEH010000275.1:0-1594 GCA_964605835.1 uncultured Opitutaceae bacterium | reverse complement strand
AAGCGGCAGTGGAACGGCAGCTTCGCGTCGGCGAGCCGGAAGGCTTCCTTGGCGATGGCGATCGGGATGCCGGCCAGCTCGAAGAGGATCACGCCGGGCTTGATGACGGCGACGTAGTACTCGACTGGACCCTTGCCCTGGCCCATGCGGACCTCGGCGGGCTTCTTCGTGATCGGCTTGTGCGGGAAGACGCGGATCCACAGCTTTCCCTTGCGCTTGAGGTGGCGGGAAATCGTGACGCGCGCGGCCTCGATCTGCTGGCCGGTCATGGGGCCCCGGTCCAGGGACTGGAGGCCGAATTCACCGAAGGCGAGCGTGTTGCCGCGCTTGGCGTTCCCGGAGCGGGAGCCTTTTTGCGACTTGCGGTATTTGGTTCGTGCGGGGGCGAGGGCCATTGTCGAATTCCTTTAATTGGAGGCGGCCGCGTTCAGGCGGCGGTCTCCTCCTTCTTGCAGATCCAGCACTTGACGCCGATCTTGCCGTACAGGGTGTGCGCTTCGGAAAAGCCGTAGTCGATGTTCTCCCGGAGGGTGTGCAGGGGGACCCGCCCCTTGCGCTGCCACTCGCGGCGGGCGATGTCGGCGCCGCCGAGGCGGCCCGAGCACTGGATCTTGATGCCCTCGGCGCCGAGCGCCATGGCCATCTCGACGGCCTTCTTCATGGCGCGGCGGAAGGTGATGCGGCGCTCGAGCTGGAGAGCGACGTTCTCGGAGACGAGCTGGGCCTCGATCTCGGGCTTCTTGACCTCCTGGATGTCGAGGAGGATCTCCTTGCCCGTCAGCTTCATCAGCTGGGCCTTGATGTTCTCGACCTCCTGGCCCTTGCGGCCGATGACGATGCCGGGGCGGGCGGTGTAGATCTTGACGCGGACGCGGTTGGACGCGCGCTCGATGAAAATCCGGGGGACGGAGGCCTGCTTCAGCTTCTCCATCAGCATCGTTCGGATCACCTGATCCTCGTGCAGAAGCTTGGGGAATTCCTTCTTGCTCGCAAACCAGCGGGACTGCCAGTTGCGGCGGACGGCGAGACGGAAGCCGATCGGGTTGGTCTTTTGGCCCATGGTGGTGAGGTCAGTTGTTGCTGCCGTCCGAAAGGACGATGCGGAGGTGGGACATCTTCTTGCGGCGGGGCATCGCCGTGCCGCGGGCGCCGGCCTTGAATCGCTTCAGGACGGGGCCGTTCTCGACGATTGCGCTCTTGATGAAAAGGCTGTCGGCGGAGAGGTTCGCGTTGTTCTCGGCGTTGGCGATCGCGCTCTTGAGCGTCTTGGCCAGGAGCCGGGCGGACTTGCGCGGGATGAGCGCCAGGTATTCGACGGCCTCGGGTGCCTTGCGGCCCTGGATCGTGCGTGCGACCTCACGCACCTTCTTCGGGGACATGTGCGCGTTGCGGTAGAGAGCTTGGATTTCCATGGTTGGTCCGTTTGCCGGACGATGAACCGCGCCGCAGGCGTCGGTTCGGTCGTCTCGACGAAGTCGAGTATTGAATGGCTAGATTTCCTTGCGGGTCATGCCGCCGTGCGCCTTGAAGATCCGGGTCGGGGCGAACTCGCCGAGCTTGTGGCCGACCATGTTCTCCGTGACGTACACGGCGA
>CAZSEH010000274.1:0-1683 GCA_964605835.1 uncultured Opitutaceae bacterium | reverse complement strand
ACATCCGCATCTTCTGTCGCGGCGGCCTGACGCTGGATCAGGTGGCGAAGCAGCCTGCGGATCTGATAAATACGTTCTTTTTCGTCACGGGCGGGCGCCGCGGCGCACGCGGCGCACGCGGCGCCCGCGTGCCGACGCGGGAACCGTTCGATACCCCAGAGCAAGAGAAGGAATATCCCGAGCCTTCCATGTTCGGCCTATTGCCCGCCTATGGGTTTTTCATCCGCCACGCGAAGGGGATCGAGCTGAACAACGTCGAGGTTAGATTCATGCAGGAGGACCGCCGGCCGGCGTTCGTCCTCGACGACGTGAGCGGCGCGGACTTCCAGCACGTCAAAGCGCAGAAAGCCGCCGATGTTCCGACGATCGTGCTGAAGAACGTCGAAGACTTCACGGCCCGTGGTTGCACGCCGTTGCCGGACACGCAGATCACGAATGTCGATCGGCGCGACATGTGAGGTGGGCGCCATCCCAGCCACCCCTAAGCACCGGCGCAGCATCGACGTCGACGAGTGCGGCGGAGGTGAGGGTGGCCAGCATGGCTTGCTATAGTAGCAGGCCGGCCGCATTTCGGGTAAGATGAATCCAATATGGATTCAAAACCGGCCGAGTGCGCCGAATCCGCAGATCCAGGTGCGAATCGACTGTTGGAAATCGCGCGCCGCCTGTTTCTCCTGGGGGGTGTGCTCACGGCGACATGGATGTCGCTTTATCCGGCCGGCGCCCATTCTTTCCGCAGGCAAGCGGTCTGGTGGTTTGTGGGAGCCCTTCTTTCCTATGCCCTGCTTCCCTGGCACCGCAGGGGACTGTCGGAGTTATGCTACTCGCGGGCAAGCCAGACGGTCGCGCCCGACTTCCTGGGTGTGGCGGGGGCGGCTGCCTTTCTTGCGCTGTCAATCCTGGTCGTGACGGCCAACAGCCCTTCTGCCGACCAGGTCCGGCTGTTCGACTTCACCGCAGGCTGGGGGATCCTGACGATCGTGCTTTGGGTCTTTGCCGCAGGATTCGTGTCGATGATGGCTGTTTCCCTTTGGTATGCCACGCTTTCGCTTGTGCTGATGCCCGACCGGATCCGCAGGCGGACCCTCGGGGGCGTTGCCGACTTCCGGTTTTCGCAAATGACGGGGATCGAGCCGGCGATGCTGGACTGGCCGAAATGGCTGCGGACCGCGGCTTGGCTCGCCACGGTGTTCGGGCCCGGCGTGGGAACGCGGATGCAGGTGGGAGGCCTGGTGCTGGCGCGGCGGCCCGCCTACGGCGTGGCCATCCACTGCCGGGACGGAAGGACACTGAGGATCTGGATCAACAGCCTCCCCGGATTTGAGCGAATATTCCGCGCCCTGAGACAGGCCGGCGTGCCCATGGACGCTGAGATCGGCCGTGTCGTGGACAAAGACCTGGCAGATGCCGCCGCCCATCCCCCATCGGACCAATCAGGCCGCGGCATGAGGATTCTGGCGGCGGTCCTGCTGGCAGCGGCCATCGGCGGTGCGCTCGCGCTGCATTTTTGGCCGGAGCGCCCCGTCAAGGTGGAGCGGCAAATGCGGTACTCTGACGAAGCCATCATTCGGCGCAGGGCGTTGATGGCGCAGATGGAGGAAGTCGCCAGGCGGATGCAGCCGCTTGGTGAACGGATGAAGCAGATTGCCGCCGCAAAGGGAACGGCGACACCGCAGGAACAGA
>CAZSEH010000273.1:0-1736 GCA_964605835.1 uncultured Opitutaceae bacterium | reverse complement strand
TGCCGCGCTCACGTAAGTCTGCGACTTTCCGCTCTGCTGAACGCGTCGCAATAAAGGGTTCTTCGCGGATTTTAATGGGTGAGATTATGATACAGCCGGCATGAGATCCAGCTTCCCACAGTGAAAGAGGATTCTATAGCGGTAGTTCATGAACCGGCGGAAGCCACGGGCGTCGGCTTTGATGGCTTGGATCTTGGAGTTGAAGCCTTCGGAGATGGCATTGGTGATAGGATGGGCGAAGTAGTTCAGCAGGCCAAACAAATGGGTTTTGAGCGTGAGGGCGGTCTTTTTGATCGGCTCGAGTTTCGAGCGGCGCGCGGCGCCGAACCATTGAGTGAAGAACTTCAGGCCGCCAGCGGCATCCGGTTGTGCCCAAAACTCGGCGAAGGTCTCCTTATGGCACCACGCCCGGGCTGTCTTCAGGTTGCGGGCGCAAAGATCGGAAAAACTCAGGGCGCGATCTCCCTCGGGGCAGGCGCCTTGGAGCCAGAGGTACTTGGTGCCGGTGAGGCTCTCGTCGCCCTTCTCCAAGAGCCGGCGATGCTCCTCCTTGCGAACCTTGTCGACCGCTTCGTTCAGGTGCTTGGAGACATGGAACTTGTCGTAAACGATCGCCGCCTGCGGAGCGGCCTCTTTGACCGCCGCGGCGCCCTCGTGACTCATGTCCATCGCGACCGCCTCCACGCGGCGGCGCTGCTTCTCCGGCAGGGCGGCCCAGAGCTTCAGCGTGCTTTCCAAGCTGCGATCCTCCACCACCTCCAGCACGCGCCGGCCACCCAGATCGGTAAGGAGCGAGACGTAGTCCTGGCCGCGGCCGAAACTCTTCTCGTCGATGCCCACCAGCTTCACTTTCTCCGTCGAACGGCGCAGCAGACCGCGCTCCACCGCACGGCGGACGATCTCCTGGATCGAGTGCCAGTCCAGCTTCAGAATCTCCGCCGCCTGCACAAACGAACGGGCCGCCTCGATCACCTTCACGGCAAAAGCCTCAAACATCAGCGTGAAGCGGCCATGCGGCTCCGCCCACGGCACCTGCACGGTGACCACACCGTGTTCCGGGCACTGGCAGCGCGGGGTTCGAGCGTGTATGACCGTCATGAATTGCATCACGTCCAGGTGCCGCCATTCCCGCTCCGGCGCGTGGTCGTACCGCGGGCACGACCGCCCGCACTCTGGGCAGGCCACTGCCGCCGCTGGGTCATGCTCGACCTCCACGTCGACCCGCTGCTTTTCCAGCTTCAGATCCACGCGCTTCACCTGCCAGGGCGAATTGATCCCCAGCAGCAACCCGTAGTGCGCAGCCACCGCCGCCTCGGCTGCCTTCGTCGTTTCGATCTTCTTCATCGCCCCCAACGTGTCCACTGCCCCGTCTTCGTCCAGCCAACAACCGTCCGCCCGGGCGAGGCCAGGATCGCAATGCGATCCGAGGCAAGGCCGAGCGCCGGCCGCTTGGCCCAGCTCTATCCATCACCCAACTCTTCATAGCAATCTTCCCTCTGGGACCCATTGAAATCCGCGAATAACCTAAAATTGCTTTCTTGGCAACGCCATCGCCGAAACGGACGCTTTCGATCAACTCATAGATTTGGTCACGGCCATTGAGTCGACACCAGCTTTTTCCGGACGCGATGGCGGGTTGAATCGCCATCACTAGCGAACGCGAGAACGGGAACGATGTCCTCCAGCGCGTCTGTTCCCGCCGGGCCTGACCCAGAATCAAAAAATTAGGCCGGAGG
>CAZSEH010000272.1:0-1749 GCA_964605835.1 uncultured Opitutaceae bacterium | reverse complement strand
AGGTCGTCCTGAAGCTCGATCCGAAGTACGGGTCCGGGGGAACCTTCACCATCGCCGCAAAGAACAATTCCCCGGAAAACGTGTATATCCAATCGGCCGCGCTCAATGGCCGGCCGTTGAACCGCTGCTGGCTGAACTATCAGGAGATCATCGCCGGAGGAACGCTCGCGGTCGTGCTCGGTCCGCAGCCAAACAGGGCATGGGGTGTAAAAAATGCGCAATAAAGATTAGAGCCGGGTTTCCAGTCCGGTTCGCTGTTCCCGGCAAACAGCATGTGAATTCGATTATGTCTCCTTTTCGGGCTCTGCGTGCGGTCGCGCTGGGCGCTGCGACCGCACTCGCCGTCCTTTCCGGCCGAGCTGCGGTCGCGCAGTCTTCGCAAATGAAGGCCGGCGACTGGGATACCCTGAAAATGATGTGGGACCGGCCCGATCCGGTCGATCTGCAAGTCGGCACTCCCATCGGCAACGGGCATATCGGCGCCAAGATCAAGGGCGGCTTGGAGGTGGAGACTTTCCAATTCAACGACAAGACATTCTGGTCGGGCGGCCCCGGCCTCGATCCGGAAAATCCCAAGCGCCGGCTGGCGATGGAGGAAACGCGCCGGAGGCTGGCTGCCGGCGATCTCGCCGGCGCCGAGCTGGCGGGCCGGGGCATGTGGGGAAGCGACGACATGGGCACGTTTCTCCCGCTGGGCAGCCTTACGCTGGCCTTCGACCACGGCGCCAATGCCACGAATTACCTTCGCACGTTGGATCTCGACCGGGCGATCGCCACGGTCAAGTACACCATCGCGGACGTCACCTACACCCGCGAAGCCTTCGCCAGCTTCCCGGATCGGGTGATTGTCATCCGCCTGACGTGCACCGCCCCCGGGAAGATCTCCGTAACGGCGCGCCTGTCCTATCCGCCGCAAATGGAAGGGCACGGCGCTTCGGTGACAACCGCCGAAGGGAATGTCATCGTCATGCGAGACCGGGCTCCGGCCAATGACGGATGGGATGTGCGGAGGGGAATGACCTCCGAGGCCCGGTTGAAGGTGGTGGCGCAGGGCGGCCAGGTGGCCGCAAATGCAGGGACGCTCGTTGTGACGCACGCGGACCAGGTCGTCCTGATTCTTGCCAATGCGACCAGCTACAACGGCTTCGACCACGAGCCGGGCACGGAAGGAGTCGATCCCACGCCAATCGTCATCGCCGATTTGGACAGGGCCGCTGCCAAGAGCTACGAAGAGCTGCTGGCCGGCCATCTGGCGGATTACCAACCGATCTTCCGCCGCGTATGGGTGGAAATCAACGGCGCCAGGCCGGACCCGCATGTGCTCGGCTTTCAATACGCCCGGTATGAGATGATCGCCACCTCCCGGACCGGAGACCGCCCGCACAACCAGCAGGGAATGTGGAACCAGTCGTGGAAGCCCATGAGTCACAGCGGGCATTGGCTCAATGAAAATGTCGAGAAGTACTATGGCCTGATCGAGACCGCGAACCTGTCCGAATGCGGCGAGCCGCTCTGGAACTGGAT
The DNA here is from genome assembly GCA_964605835.1 of uncultured Opitutaceae bacterium. Classification (GTDB taxonomy): domain Bacteria; phylum Verrucomicrobiota; class Verrucomicrobiia; order Opitutales; family Opitutaceae; genus Palsa-1447. The sequence continues at coordinate 225 of CAZSEH010000272.1, read as the reverse complement.
GCGGGAATTGGCGGCCAATGGCGCGCGCACTGCCCGCATTGACTGGGGATTTCACGGGTGGGTGGTGGGCCAGTCCTCCGATATCTGGGCCAAGACCACGCTCGCAGGCGGCAATAATCAATTCGCGGACTGGCCGATGGGCGGAGTGTGGTTGTGCAACAATCTGTACGACCATTACGCCTTCACTCTGGAACGGAACTTCCTTCAGGATCGGGCCTATCCCCT
>CAZSEH010000271.1:0-1790 GCA_964605835.1 uncultured Opitutaceae bacterium | reverse complement strand
GGATCTGGGGCGAGCCGGTCCTGATGAGCCCGGGCTACCGCGAGGTTCTCGTGAAGAACGCCGTCCAGATGAACCGCGATCAACTTGTCGGAAAACGCATTCCAAACCTCGATCAACTTGGGCCAAAGGAGAAGGCGCAGTTTCAGACGATCGCGGTATGGGATGGATTCAAACTGGCCCAGCTGGCTCCTGATTCCTTCACCTTGGACAAGCGCACGGGAGCCGCCAGTTCTTGGCTGCACATCAGCAACGGGCACCGAGCACGCGGGTTTGCTTTCTTAGGCGATGTCTCCGGCGGCCTGGCCGTTGGCATCAGGAATTTCTGGCAAAAATATCCCTCTGCCCTCGAAATCAACGGAGCCTCCAAGGCCGCCGGGGAACTGAAGGTCTGGTTCTGGTCGCCCGACGCCCCGCCGATGGACCTCAGGCACTACGACACGATCGGCCACGACGGTACCATATCTTACGAGGATCACCAGGAGGGCTACAGCACGCCTTACGGCGTAGCCAACACCAACGAGCTCACGCTATGGGCGATGGCCGACACCCCGCAAAACGCGGAGATGGCGACGATGGCAAAGGCCGCAAACGAGCCGCCGCTGCTCGTCTGCACACCGCAATACTACCACGACACGCATACCCTGGGCGTTTGGAGCCTTCCCGACAGCTCGACTCCGGACAAGGCGGCGCTGGAGAAGCAGCTCGATCAGGCGTTCGAATTCTATCACACGGAGGTCGATAACCGAAAATGGTACGGGTTCTGGGATTTTGGGGACGTCATGCGCACCTACGACCGGCTCCGCCACGAGTGGGAGTATGACATTGGCGGGCATGCCTGGAACAATACCGAGTTGATGCCAAATCTCTGGCTTTGGTACTCGTTTCTGCGCACAGGCCGGGCGGATATCTTCCGCTTCGCGGAGGCCATGACCCGCAACACCGGCGAGGTAGATGTCTACCATGAGGGCCCCTTCTTCGGACTCGGCTCGCGGCACAATGTCAGCCATTGGGGTTGCGGGGCAAAGGAGGCCCGAATCAGCGAGGCGCTCATCAAGCGCCCCTACTATTATCTCACGACGGACGAGCGCACCGGCGATCTGATGCGGGAGGTGCTTACGGTAGACCAGACGATCATGAGGATCCAGCCGCTCCGGCACGAGCTCGTGAGGGCGGACGAACCCGTCATTTTCCGCATCGCCCCCGACTGGGAGACGCTGGCGGGTAACTGGATGACCGAATGGGAGCGCACCGGCGACACGCGTTATCGTGATTATGTGCTTGCGGGCATGAAGAGCCTCGCCGCTCTGCCGGGCGGGCTCACCACCCGACTCGGCTTCCGCTATGACCCGAAGACCAAGGAAATGATCGATATCGGCGAGCCGAACATGAAGGGCGGAGGATTCGTGTTCCTCTTCGGCGGCGACCAGCTCGGGATTGAGCTCCTGCAGCTGATCGATTGCCCCGAATACGCAAAGACTTGGAATCTGATGTGCGAAAAGATGGCCCGCAGTTCGGAGCGAAGCGGTTACCACGGTCCGCGAATTACGGCTTATATTGCCAATCTGGATAACGATCCCGTCCTGGGCCACAAAGCCTGGGAGGAACTGCGGGCGGCTACCAATGGACCCCGCTTCTCCGGCAAGCCCACCCTGATAAATGATTCGCGCGTTCTGGAACCCGCGCAGGAAGTTCCCGGCGGTGGCGTCGATACGCCCGGAACCTCCCAATGGGCCCTCAATATCATAACGACGACCGAACTGGCCCGTCGTTTCTATGAGCCGCCGCACTGA
>CAZSEH010000270.1:0-1802 GCA_964605835.1 uncultured Opitutaceae bacterium | reverse complement strand
CGGCGCGGGCAGCGCTCGAGGATGGAATGAAACGCGCGGATCGCGTGAAAAGCGCCCTCCAGGTTGGCTTGCACGGTCGCCGCCCAGCGCCCGGGATCGGCCTTGACCGTCCGGCCGACCTCCCCCTGGACTCCTGCGCAGGCGACGAGCCCGTCCGCGAACGGCCACGCCGCTGCGATTTCGACCGCAGCTCTCTCGACCGCGCCCCAGTCCGATACGTCGCATGCAGTTGCGCAAAACCTGCTGCCGGACTGCGCGGCGAAGTCGGACTGGTCGGAGCGGGCAAGGCCCCAGACTCTATGGCCGCCCGCCAGCAGGCGCCCGGCCAGGGCCCGGCCGATGCCGGTCGAACTGCCGGTGATCACAATGTTCATCGGAATTGGCGGGCGGATTTCATCTGCCGAACCTGGCTTCATAAACCCAGCGGTTGGCTTCGAGCCACCGGAGGGTTCTGACGATCCCCTGTTCGATGGTGAGCTTGGGTTTCCAGCCCGTGGCCGCGATCTTCTTCGTGTCGAGGAATATGAAGGGATTGTCCCCGATCCAGCCGCGGTCGCCTCCCGTGTGCTCCAGCGCGGGCTTGAGGCCGAGCGCCCCGCAGATCGTCGCCACGCTGTCGTTCACCCGGACGAATTCGGGCGTTCCGAGGTTGTAGATCTGCGTTCGGTGCGGCGCATCCTTTGCCGTTCCGAGCCGGACGACGTGCAGGATCGCATCGATGCAGTCCTGCACGTAAAGGTAGCTCTTCCGCTGCCCCCCGTCGCCCAGGATCCGCAGCCTGTCCGGATGGGCAAGAAGCTGCTGATGGAAGTCGAAAATGTGCCCGTGCGTGTAGCGCTCGCCAAGGATGGAGACGAACCGGAAGATGTAGCCCTCCAGGCCGAAGCCCTCGCAGTACGCGGCGATCATTCCCTCGCCCGCGACCTTCGAGGCTCCGTACAGGGAAGTCTGCACCGGGAACGGGGCGTCCTCGGGCGTGGGGACGACGGCTGTCTCGCCGTACACGGAGCCGGTTGAGGAAAACGCCAGCCGCCTGATTTGGTTCGCACGCGCCGCCTCCAGAACGTTGAAGGTGGCGACCGTATTCTGCTCGAGATCCTTGCGCGGATGCTCGGTGCCGAAGCGAACGTCCGCGTTCGCCGCCAGGTGGAAGACGATGTCGCAGCCCCGCATCGCCTCCTTGAGCGACGGCGCATCCAGATTGTCGCCGCGGATGAGCGTGAACAGGGGACTCCGCAGCGCGCCTTCGAGAAAGAGCTCCTGTCCCGTCGAGAAATTGTCCCATCCGACGACGGCGACGCCGTCGCCGAGGAGCCGATCGACCAGGTTTGATCCGATGAATCCGGCGGCGCCGGTGACGAAGGCCTTTTGCATGTGGGGGGAATGGGAAGGAAGCGCGGAAATCCCGCGCAGGGAAGGAGAAATTGCGCGGCCTCCGGAAAACTTTGTGGATTGTTTCGCGCGCCGCGGGCCGACGGCATGCTCCATCGGGCCTGTCATTCTACACTTTCAATCAATCCTGCGAACTGCCATTTGATTTGAGAGTCCGAAAGGCGCCATTCCGGCCGGTTGTGCCCCGTGGACCTGGGTGCGGACGCAAAGGCGACCCTTCATGAGATCGGCGTGTTGGGTGAACCAACGCTGGCGTGCATGGTGTGCCAGGATCACGGAACATTGTAGACCTCGACCAGGGCCAGGCCGGTCGTGGAATCGAAGCTGCTCACCTGGGCCGTGTAGCCGGCGGCGTTGCCTCCGGTCGGAAGGGTGACGACCATGGCGCAGTCGTTGGAGCCCGGGGCGAT
>CAZSEH010000269.1:0-1824 GCA_964605835.1 uncultured Opitutaceae bacterium | reverse complement strand
ACTCACTCCTCCAGCTCTACATTCCAATACGCCAGGTCGAGGAAGTCCTTCCAGATCTCCCGGTTCTGCGTCCCCAGCACGAGTGAAATCACGGGCCGCCACTTCGGCCTCGACGGCTTCCGGATGAGGCGCATCGCCGCCTCGTGCGGAAGCCTGTTGGCCTTGCGCGTATTGCACTTCACGCACGAGCAGACAATGTTCTCCCAGGTCGTCTTGCCACCGTAGTTGCGCGGAATGACGTGGTCGAGATTGAGCTGCTCGCGCGGGAGCACCCGGGCGCAGTACTGGCAGGTGTTCTTGTCGCGTTCGAAGACATTGTTGCGGGTGAGCTTCAGTTCCTTGCAGGGCAGCTTGTCGAAGAATGTCAGCAGGATCACCCGGGGCAGCCGGATCGTCCGGCTGGGCGTATGCACCATCTCGAGCTCGGCGATCGGCGGATTGTCCGTCGAAAAATCGATCCAATCCATCATCGAGAAGGTTTGGAATTCGTCCTCGAGGTGATGGACCACGTGCGCATGTCCGCGGGCCAGCAGCGCGAAGGCGCGCCGGGCGCCAATGACATTAACCGCCTGCCATAAGCGGTTCAAAACCAGCACAGGTTGGTCGAGGGCTGCCTCCATACGGAACTGACGAGATAGCCTCGCGCGATTGCGCGTGTCAAGCGGTGCCAATTTCCTCTATTTACGGAAAATTTACCTAATTTGCGCAAGATTAGCATGTTGGTCTGACTTCCCAGAAGGGTGTTGCCCGTCCGGCTCGGTGCCGCATGTTCGCCCATCGTTCTTTCACCGCCTAAGTCGCCGCCCTTTCCCGGGCGGCGGCGCGGGGGACCCAGACTCGACCGGGCGCTTCAGCCTGATCGGGGGGGGCGAAAGGACGCGGCATGCCGCGTCCAAGGCCGCTTTCCAAGGCCGAGCCCGTCAGCTAACCTCGTCGGCAGTTGGGAAGGGTGATATCTCGGGATCCAAAAGGCCCGGGGTTTCCCGCCTGCAACCGCCCTTGGTCGCGCGCCGCGTCGCTTCGCGGAAACTCTAGCTCATACATGGACAGCCCGAATTCCGGCCAGTCGCCATTTAAAACACTTCTGCTTGGCCGAGCCCGCTCGCTCGGCGACCAGGATCTATTCCACAAGGTCTCGCTCATCGCCGTCTTTGCGTGGGTGGGGCTGGGAGCCGACGGGCTCTCCTCCTCGTGCTACGGTCCCGAGGAGTCGTTCAAGGTCCTGGGTGCCAATATACACCTGAGCCTTTTCGTGGCGCTGGCGTGTGTCATCACGATCGTGGCGATCTGCGCCAGCTATTCGCAGATCATCGCCCTCTTCCCGTCGGGCGGCGGCGGCTATCTGGTCGCGAGCAAGCTTCTGTCGCCGACGGCCGGGGTCGTGTCCGGAAGCGCCCTGCTGGTCGATTACGTCCTCACGGTCACCATTTCCGTTGCGAGCGGCGGCGACGCGCTTTTCAGCCTCTTCCCCGGGCACTGGCACGTGTGGAAGATCTGGTTCGAGATAGGGGGGGTCCTGTTTCTCACACTGCTCAACCTGCGCGGCGTCAAGGAGTCGGTGCTCGTCTGGGTTCCGATCTTCTTCATCTTTGTCATGACGCACATCGTGGTCATCGGGGCCGCGATCGGAACGCATGTCAGCGGCCTCGGCGCGGTGGCTGTCGCGACTGCGCATGAAGTGCATTCGGTCAGCTCTAAAGCCGGCTGGTTCGCCCTGATCGCGATCCTGCTCAAGTCCTACAGCATGGGCGCCGGCACCTACACGGGGATCGAGGCCGTGAGCAACGGCCTGCCAATCCTGCGGGAACCCCGCGTGCACACCGG
>CAZSEH010000268.1:0-1826 GCA_964605835.1 uncultured Opitutaceae bacterium | reverse complement strand
GCATCACGACGATCTGCGCCTATGCGATTCCATGGATCGTCCGTTGAAAAGACCCGCGATTGCGGCGGCACCGTCGTCCGCGCTCGCGGACCCGTGCTCGTACCCGATCCCGGACGGCTTTTTGCGAAGAACTCAGTCAGAGCTGCTCCGCACATAACACGAAAATGAAAACCAGCAGCTGGAGAGGCATGCGAACAAGTGGCGCCCTTGTGGCGGCGCTTCTCATGACAGCCGGCGGGACACACGCCGCCGACTCCCAGACTACCCGGCCGGACTCGGTCCCGCGGCTTTTGCGGACGATCGAGTTTGGCGACTACGGCGGTGCGGTGGTGCGCTTCGGAGACCTGAACGGCGATGGTCAGATCGAGGCCCTGGTCGTGCAGGAGCTCGGCACCGAAAGGGGAAACTGCAGCAATGTGACCTGCCTGACCGCGATTGACCTCGAAGGCAGGGTCCTGTGGCAGGTGGGCAAGCCCGACCCGCACAACGTTTTCGACGGGAGCGACACACCCGTTCAAATCCACGACATCGACGGCGATGGCCAGGTCGAGGTCGTCTACCAGGACGCGAAGAACCTCCTGAACATTCTCGATGGCAGGACCGGCAGGATGAAGAGGCAAGTCCAGCTGGAGGGCGGCCATGACTGCATCCTGTTTGCGGACCTCACCGGCAGCGGCCGCGCGCAGCAGATGGTCCTCAAGGACAGGTATTCCCGCTTCTGGGTCTATGACCCAACCCAGGACTTCAAGCTCCTCTGGTCAAAGGAGAAGGCGGTCACCGGCCACTATGGGATCAACTACGACTTCAACGGGGACGGAAAGGACGAACTTTTCATCGGCTACACGCTGTACGCGCCCGACGGCAAGGTGATCTGGAGCCACCCGGAGTTTCCCAGCGGCCGGTCGCACGACGATGCGGTCGACGTCAAGAGGGTGGACGGGAAGCCGGTGATGGCCCTCGCCACGTCGAGCGATGCGATCGCGGTCGACGCCGCCGGAAATGTCCTATTCCGGAAGCCCTATTCCCACACACAGCATGCGATGCTCGGCCGGTTTCGGACGGATCTCCCCGGCATGCAGGCCTTCTACATCAGTCGCAACGAACGGGAGGCGACACCCGGGACCCGGCCTGGACAGGCAGGGGTTACGGAGACCTTGTACACCCTTTCGGGTGCCCTCCTGTGGGACAACACGAAGCAGAAGGAGGCGGACAAGGACGGGTTTGTGACCCAGGCCGTGGTCATTGGCAACTGGACCGGAAACCCGGATGAGAACTTCGTCTGTCTCAACCGGCGCGGCAACAGGCCGCCCGCGCTGCTGGACGGCTGGGGCCGGGAGATCACTGTCTTCCCCATTCCCGCCAGGCCGTCGCGAAGGGGCGCAGAAGGGCCCGCAAGAAAGGCGGGGCCGCCGGACACGCACGAGCGTTACACCAACGATTACATAAAGCACATGGACCTCTACGGCGACTCGCGCGAGGAGATCCTGATCTTCAACGAGTACGCGCTCTACATCTTCACCAATGACGCCCCTGTGGCCGCAAAGGCCGCGTCAGGCCCGGGCTCCGAGGGCTGGCATCGGGCTTCCGGTCCCCTGCCCGAGCAGGTCGAGTGGTACAACGACACGATCTACAACGGCCGGAGGTAAGGGCAGCGGATTCAAATAGAGCTTCTCAGCGGCTTTCCGGGCCGGATCGATCAGCGCATCCTTTGCTTGGTTGCGCTCGTCTTCCTCGGCGCCTGCAGCGCGAACTCCTGCACTGCGCGGCTTCACCCTTGGAATAAGCAAAGAAACGACGATGCATCGACGTGATTTCCTCAAGCTCGC
>CAZSEH010000267.1:0-1835 GCA_964605835.1 uncultured Opitutaceae bacterium | reverse complement strand
GGCGAACGGGGGCCAGGTTATAGACCAGGACCTCGCGGCCGACCATGGACCGGGGCGCCAGGGCGAGTTTCCAGGGATAGACAACGCGCACCGTGGGGAAAATGACGACCCTGGAGGGGTCGGGAATCTCCGCTCCGAATAGTCGGAGGAGCCGCGCACGAAATCCGTGCATGGGGCGCGGGCTCCATCGGAAAAGCGTCGTCTGGACGAGCGCCCAAACCCAACGGAGCAGCACCTCCCGCCGCGGAACCGGCGTCACGCAGCCCTGGCCCAGGTAAGGCCCCTCACCGGATACGGGTGTGTTCACCTTCAAAGGGGCAAACTGTGCCAGTCCGTCCCGGGGGAGTCAATGATTCGGCGCAATCCGGAGCCGTTCGAGATCGGCCAGGGCGTAGTCGGCCACATTCGCAAAGTCAAAACGCCTGACATGGGCCTGCGCCCGAACGGCAAGGGCTTGGCGCAGGTCTCCGTCGGCCAGCAGCCTTGCCAGGGCGTCGGCGAGGCGCATGTCGGCCCCCGGGGCGGAATGTTCGAATACAAGCCCGGTGTCCCCGTCGCGGACCAGCTCGGAAAAGCAGGCGAGGTCCGAGACAACGGGCGCGCAATGCGCGGCCATGGCCTCGGCCACTGCGAGGCCGAAGGTCTCCCCTTTTGCCGCCAGGCTCGGGTAGCAGAATATGTCCAATTCGCCGTACTGGCGCGCCAGCTTCTCCGGATCGTATTCCGGGCCCAGCCAATCGAGGCGGGGCCCGAGCACAGCGGCGAATTTCGCAAGAATGGCATTCATCCATTTTTCGCCGCCGCCGCCGGCCCTCACATCGACGGGCCCTACGATCCTCAGCCGCCACGGCGGCATGTCCTTTCGGGCCGCCAGCCGCGCCGCAGCCGCCAGGAGAAGCTCCACGCCTTTCTCCGGGTGTATTCGTCCGACGAAGCCGATCGTCAGCGGGCTGCGCGGTCCGCGGCCCCCGGCATGGGCGTGCAACCGCCAGTCGATCGGGTACGGAAAAGGGGCGATTCGAGCGGCCAGGCGTCTATTCTCCGCACGCAGCCGATCCTCCACCGCCGGACTCAGGGCCCAGAGGCGGTCCACGCCCCCGTAGACCCGTCCCTGGCCTTTCGGCATCCGGGCGACCACGGCCACGACCTTGCCGGCATTGGGTCGAAAGTACCGAAGCCAGACCGGCAGCGTCACTGTGTTGCATATGACGGCATCGCCGGCGGGAAGCACGCGGGCGACCTTGCATCCCCACAGAAGATCGCGCCAAAGGTTGGCCAAGAGCGACCGCGAATGATCCGCCCCGGCAACGCGCCGGTGCGCAACACCGTCCACGGTTTCCTGCGCTGGGAACCCGGGCCATGCGCGGGACACGAAAGTGACGCTATGGCCCCTGGCCGCAAACTCGAGCGAGAGCCTGTGCCAGATCTTTTCAGTCGAGCCTCCCATGACGGGAGGCACGGGGAGGAAGAATCCCGTTACAATCGTGATGCGCAAGGCGGTGATCTCCCTATCGCCTCAGCAGATGGTTGATCGCTGAAAACAGCCCCTTTGTCGTCTCGGCGTAGGTAAATCCGGCGATTCGGGCCAGGACGGCCTGGCGAAGCCTTTCGGCAGCGGCCGGCTCCGCGACCGTGGCCAGGGCCGTCGCCAGTTGCTCGGACAGGTCATCCGGGCTTTCCGAGCGAAACACCCATCCTGTCTCCCCCGGGGTCACCAAGTCCGCATGGCAGCCGACGCGGTCGCTGACGAGGCAGGGAACGCCCATGTGCATCGCCTCGTTCACCGCCAGCCCCCAGGTTTCGTACAATCCCCGCGACGGAAGAACGAATAGGTC
>CAZSEH010000266.1:0-1843 GCA_964605835.1 uncultured Opitutaceae bacterium | reverse complement strand
TTCGGGAAGCGCTGCAATGGTCGGAAGTCCATCGCATCGCCTGGCTTCACCGACTGCCTCCAGCATGGGGTCTGCTTGCGGCGTTGGGCGTGGGTGCGGCGGGAGGAGGGCTGGGGCTGTGGCTTGTGCGCCGTTTCGCGCCCGAAGCCGCGGGCAGCGGCATCCCTCACATGAAATCCGTAGTGCTTGGGGAAGAGCAGCTCCATTGGCGTCGCGTGCTGCCGGTTAAGTTCTTTGGCGGCCTGGCGAGCATTGGCGGCGGCATGGCGCTTGGTCGTGAGGGGCCTACGATCCAGATTGGCGGTGCAACGGGGCTCATGGTTTCGAGTTGGTTTCGAGTAAAGGCGGGCGAAGGTGAGCGCAAAGCGTTGATCAGCGCCGGCGCGGGAGCCGGTTTGGCGGCCGCGTTTAACGCCCCGCTTGCGGGAGTGGTTTTTGTACTGGAGGAGCTGCATGGCGCCTTCACACCTGTGATTTTCGTCGCCGCCTTTCTGGCTTCGGTCACGGCTGATGTCGTGTGCCGCGTGCTCACGGGCGAAACGCCGGTATTTGCCCTGCGCGGGATGCCGGTACCGTCTTTGAACGCGTTGCCCGTCGCTCTGATCGTGGGAGGCATCGCCGGCTTCGGGGGCGTTCTTTTCAACCGATCGCTTCTGGCAAGCCTCGATTGGTTCGACCGGCTGAGGCGATGGCCGCCGTTCGCTGTCGGTGCCATGGCGGGGTTGATCGCGGGTCTTGCGGCTTGGATTTACCCTGATGTGAGCGGGTCGGGGGCGATTCTCGCCCAGCACGCCATGGCTGGCCAGATAGTCATCCGCGGCGTTGTCGTTCTCGTAGCGGCAAGGTTTGTTCTCACGATGGTCAGCTATGGTTCGGGCGCGGCTGGCGGCATCTTTGCGCCGCTTCTCGTGATCGGGGCACTCGGCGGCCTGGCCGTCGGAAGCGCAGCGCATTTCGTCGCCCCGGCCTGGGCGGGGCATCCGGAGGTTTTTGCCGTTCTCGGCATGGGGGCGCTGCTGACCTCCATCGTACGCGCACCGCTGACTGGAATCGTGCTTATGGTCGAACTGACCGGAGAATACGATTACATGCTGCCGCTCCTCGTAAGCTGTTTCGCGGCGTATGGCGTGGCGGAGGCCATGAATTGCGTTCCGATTTACGAGGCGCTGCGGGAACGAGCAAAAAAAGGCGCCAATTCTGCTGCGCCCGCCAATTGAGGGAGGCGGCAGCAATGCCTCGAGGCGTGTTCAGTCGCGGGCCATCAGTCAGGCCGCAACCCCATAAGAGCAGTCCGACGATCGAGAATATCGGAGCGAGCCGCGGATTCGCCATTGACCATTTCCGAATCCCGCCTGTAAACGGCGCTCCGAATCAACCCCCACTGGAAGTCGCGGCATTCGACCCGACTCCAGCCGGCCCGAGTCAGGATGTTCTCGGCCGGCGGCAGCTTGGAAACGCGAAGCCCCGTTGAAAGCCGGAAGAAAGCGTAAAGAACTTTGAGCCAAACGCGGGCGCGGAATAGAGGCATTCTTCGCTGGGGCAACGCAAAGTCGGCGAATAGCCACAGAGCCCCCGGCCGCAGCGAGGCGTCCATTCGTGCGACTATGGAAGCAACTCCGGCGGCATCAAAACAATCCAGAAAGAATAGCGTTACCACTGCGTCGAAGCGCCCAAATTCCGGCGTAAACGAAAGGACGTCGGCGCACTTGAATGTCACCCTGCCGGAGGAAATGTCCCCGCCGACCCTCCTTGAAGCTCGCTCGATCATCCGTTGACTTGAGTCGACGCAAAGTATTCTCGCACCAAGGGCCAGTTTCGCGAGCCGCGCGGCACAACGTCCATC
>CAZSEH010000265.1:0-1843 GCA_964605835.1 uncultured Opitutaceae bacterium | reverse complement strand
TTCCTCGGAGTTTCGCCAAACGGGCGCCCCCCACAGGTTGTACTCGCCGGCCTCCTGCCACTGCGCGACATCGCCCGTCGCAAGCGTGAGCACGCTGACTTCGCCGTCGGCGTCGCCAACCAGCACCCGCTGCTCGTCGGGGCTTACCTCGAAAAATGCCAGGCGCTTGGGCATTTTTTCCTGGTTTTCGCCCGGTATCATGCGCACCAGGGTCGCCTGGCGCGCCAGATCCAGCGCAAAGAGCCGTTCGTGCTCGTCGGCCGGAAAGTCCTTTCCCGCCACCGGCAGCGTGAGCTCAATGGCGTTAAAGAGAATCCGGCCGTCCCTGAGGCAGCGGACGCGGTCGGTGTCCTGAAAGAACATGCCCGCCAACTCCTCGGCCTTTTCCCCGATCCTAATCCGGCCCTTGTCGTCCATGACTTCACGCCGCACCAGTGTGGCGAGCCGGACGTCGTCCTTTGCCTTCTGGCCCGAAGCCTGGATGTAAACCAGCGACCGTCCGTCGGGCGCCCAGTCGGGGTTGGCGGCCGTGCGATCGGCAACCCTTGAGGCGCCGGCCGTGTCGATCAGGGCCAGAAACAGGAGGCAATCGCTTTCGTCATCGGCGACGGTATCCGTCGTAAAGGCGACCGCGCGGCCGTCGGGGGAGATGCGGATGTCGTCGATGTTCTCGAGGCATTCGTGAAGGACGGTTCCGGGCTGGACCTGATCGCCGACCAGACGGGCCCTCATCACGTCGTTGATCACCGCCTCCTTTGACTTGAAGTCGTTCCAGTTTTTGGCGGTCAGCTTTGCGCGAAGGGCCTCGCCGTGATTCTCACAGAGAAAGAGGTTCAGGGCCGGTTCGTCCTTCCTCTTCCCCGAAACCTCCGGGAAGACACCCCATCGGCCGTCCTTCTCCCATTGCTTCCAATCGGCCTCGGCCCGGGCCTCTATCTTCCCGGCGCGTTCGGGACCGATCGATTGGACGATGGAGGCCCAGTCGGCCGCTTTCCGCTGGCGGGCGACCACCAGACCCTGCGAATCGCCGAGCCACGCCGCGGCACAGACGCCGGGCATCAGAAGGGGCGTCAGCTTGCCGTCCGGATCGCAGAAATGAAGGCCGTCCTTCGCGATCACCGCGGCCCGGGTGCCGTCGGGCGACCAAATCACGTGCTTTTCGAGGCATCCGGCCAGCAGGAGAACGATCGCGGCAGCGAGGGTTGCGGACGGGAATCTGCTTCGGAATGTTGTTTTCATTGATTGTCCTCCAAATGCGGCATTTTGAAAGGCGAACCCCAGTTCAACCGGTAGCGCCCGGTCGTGCCGCCGGCGGCGTGCTGCTGCTCCCGCTGGACCTCCTCGAAATTGGCGAGGGACCAAAGGTCCGCCGTGCCCCCGTGCGAGCCCGGCCGTGCACCGGCAACGGCCGCAATTGGGGCAGACGTCGGGGCCTCGGTCGGCTTGAGAATGGCTTGACCTCGCCATCCCATAGTCAGCCCCAGCAGCACGCATGCGGCCAGCCGGAGCAACTCCCCGGCGAACGCTCGCCGGCGGTTCGCCACCCGGGCTATCCGCAAGCGATCCACATCCAACCGGCGTTGCGGGGCAACCCTTGTCAAGGCGACCGACTCCCGCGCCAGTATTGCCGTGAAGGCGAGTTCGCGGGCCTGCGCCGCGGATTCCGGACTGCGCGCCAGATGGGCTTCCAGCAGTTCCGTGACCTCGGGGGAAAGTTCGCCCAGGGCTTGATCGAGGAGCAGGGCTTCAAGGGATTCGGGTTTCATGGGATTTCAGGAAGGGTTTAGGACTCGCCGCAAATGGAGGAGGGCCAGGTGAAGACGGGAACGCACTGTGCCGACCG
>CAZSEH010000264.1:0-1854 GCA_964605835.1 uncultured Opitutaceae bacterium | reverse complement strand
CACGCCCCGGGCTCCCATCCTCCGGCGGACAAGCTCTGGCAGCTGCGTCTTTACGTCACCGGCCAGACGCCGAAATCGCTGATGGCAGTCTCGGACCTGAAGAAGCTTTGCGAAAACAACCTCAAGGGCGACTACCGCATCACGGTGATTGATCTTTTGAAACGGCCCGAGCTTGCGAAAGGCGACCAGATCCTGGCCATTCCCACGGTGGTGCGCAGATTGCCGAAGCCCGTGCGAATCATCATTGGAAACCTGTTCGATACGGCCCGCGTGCTGGTCGGCCTGGATTTGCGCCCGGTCGCCTGACCGGATGAACCCCGATGAAAACAGAAAACGCCAGCCGCGCGGCGAGAGCGTTTGAAAAGGCCATGGCTGCCAAGCCGGAGGGGCAGTATTTCCTGCGACTCTACGTGGCGGGAGCCACGACCCGGTCGCGGCAGGCCGTCCGGCGCGCCTATCAGATTTGCGAAGGGGAACTGAAGGATAACTACGAGCTGGAGGTGATTGACGTCTATCAGCAGCCCGAGCTGGCGCGCGACAGCCAGATCGTCGCAACCCCAACGCTCGTCAAGGAATTCCCGCTGCCTGCGCGTCGTTTCATTGGCAATCTGTTGAACGCGACCCGTCTTTTCGGCGGGTCGGACGTGGTTGCAATGGATAATATCACACCGTGAAAACTGCCGGGAGACCGCTCTCTTCCCTCCTTGCGCTGTCCCGCGAAAACGCAGGATTTCGCGTGCGCCTGGCCGAAGCGGACGACACGCTCCGCGCGATCCGCAGCGGCGAGGTGGATTCCGTGATGGGTTCGGGCAGAAAGGGCAACCAGGTGTTCACCCTGGCGGGCGCCGAGCATGCCTACCGCGTGCTCATCGAATCGATGAACGAGGGGGCGCTTACGCTTACGGTAGGCAAGGTGGTCCTCTACGCGAACCAGTGCTTTGCCAGAATGGTCAAGTGCCCGCTGGAGCAGGTGATGGGCGGCTCTTTTCGCCGCTTCCTTTCCGAAGCGGACCGGAAAAGGCTCCGGCCGCTCATGAAACGGCCCGGCAAATCCGGTTCCAAGGTCCAGGTGCTGCTCAATGCCAGCGACGGTTCCCAAATGCCGGTGCAGATCTCCCTTCGTCCGCTAACGAGGCACGGTTCCAGCCTTGCGACCGTCAGCATGGTCGTGACGGACATTACGGCGGCCAAACGCAGCGAGGAGATGCTTCGGGCGCTGTCCCACCGCCTGGTGCAGATGCAGGAGGCCGAGCGCGGGCGGGTGGCGCTCGACTTGCACGACAACATCACCCAGCCCCTCTGTGCCGTCGTCTTTCGGAGCCAGGCGCTGGCGGACAGGCTTTCTGCGCGGAACGGGCCGTCGAAGGGGGAGGCGATGGAATTGCGAGCGATGCTCGGCGCGACCGCCCGGGAAGTTCAGCGCATATCGGGCAATCTGCGGTCCAGTATTCTGGACCAGTTGGGCCTGGTTGCGGCGCTGGAAAAGGCCGGCGGGGAGTTCGCCGATCGGACGGGCGTGCCGGTCAGGCTTGCCTGCGTGGAACTGGCCGAGCGCCTGCCGATCGGCACCGAGCTGACACTCTACCGTTTGCTTCAGGAAGCGCTGGAAAACGTGGAGAGGCACGCCCACGCCCGCCATGTTGCGGTGTCCCTGAATCAGCAGGGCGGCTTCATCCGGCTGACAGTCAGTGACGACGGAATAGGATTTGATCGGAGTCACAGCCCGGCCAGACGAACGGAAAAGGACGGCCTCGGCCTGCTCAGCATGCGCGAGCGGGTGGCGTACGTGGGAGGCAGCCTGAAGGTGAAATCCGGCCACCGGGCGGGCACGGAAATCGAGGCCACGGTTCCGGT
>CAZSEH010000263.1:0-1875 GCA_964605835.1 uncultured Opitutaceae bacterium | reverse complement strand
GGAGTTCGGGCGGTTTCGGCAGGCCGGCAGTTGCCGCGATGCAGCGAGCGTTCGAGAAGCGCGGGGAGGACGTGGGCGGCAGCGACGGCCTGATCGGCTTCAAGACGCGCATTGCCGTCGGCAAGTGGCAGGCGCGGATGCACGAGCCTGTGACGTGCTATCCCGACGCCGCGATGATGGCCCGGGTCGCTTCAGGCCCGTGAAGCGCGATAACGTCCCGCCAGCATCTATTTGAGGAGCGGCGCAAGGAAGGCTGGAACCTGGACGAACGCATCGGCCCGCGCGGCAGGGTCGAGGACGGACATTGCGTTGCCTGTTCCGTCCGCCGTGAAGGCGAGATTATGCAGGGCATGGAGCTTCTGCTCGGCGTTGTCGAAATCGTGGTAGGCGCCGGGATAGGTGATGAGGGTCACCGTTCCCGGCGAACTCGCAGCGAGGTCCTGGCAGGGAGCGGCCGGCGTCCAGTTATCCGCCGCACCGATCAGTATCCGGAGAGGCATGCGGGTCGCCCATTTCCCGTTCTTGATGGGGTCGCGGCACCCCGGGTAGAAGGCGACCGCCATCCTGACGGAGAGGCGAGCCACGCTCCTGGAAGGCGCGAAGCAGCTCCTTGAGCACGAGACGCTCAACGAGGAGGACCTCGTCAAGCTCGTCGGCCGGCCGGAGAGGCAGGCGACTGCGGCGCAGTAGAGCGAGCTGGTCCCGTTGACGGCCGCGCCGCGCACTTCTAGTGTTTGCGCTGACGAAACAAAGGGGATGGGGTCCCCCAAAACCGCCCGCGAGGGCTGATGACTCCTGCCGCGCATGTGCGATGCGGTGGGAACGGATTTGCGAACCCGCCGCCGGCGGGTTTTTTCATGCCCGCGCCATGGTGGAATGCGTGCTTTGAGAAGCGGGACGAGGAGAGCCAATGGCTTTGCAAACTTACCTTTGGGTGATGCTGGGCAGCGCCCTGGGCGGGGGCGCGCGCTATTGGTGCTCGGGCATCGTCGCCCGCATGTTCGGCGAGACGTTTCCCTGGGGCACTCTGCTCATCAATGTGACAGGCTCCCTGGTGATCGGGTTTTTCAACACGATCACCGGGCCTGATGGGCGCCTGCTGGTCGCGACCACGGCCAGGCAGTTCGTCATGATCGGGATTTGCGGCGGCTATACGACGTTTTCCTCCTTCAGCCTGCAGACCCTGAACCTGGCCCGCGACGGGGAGTGGCTTCGCGCCGGCGGCAACGTCGTTCTTTCCGTCGTATTTTGCCTGCTCGCGGTCTGGATCGGGCATGTCGCGGCGGCCAGCATCAACAAGTGAAGGGAAGCGGGACGATGCAACTCCCCGAGGATGCCAAACTGCTTCGGATTTTCATCGGCGAGGACGACCGCCATGAACGCCAGCCGCTGTATGAGGCCATCGTCCTCCTGGCACGCGCCGAACACCTGGCCGGTGCCACGGTCCTGCGCGGTCCCATGGGCTTCGGCCATTCGAGCCGGCTGCACACCAACAAGATCCTGCGGCTTTCCGAGGATCTCCCCATCGTCATTGAACTCGTCGACAGCGCCGAGAAGATTGATGCCTTCCTGCCAAAGCTCCAGGCGATCATGGGCAGCGGCCTGGTCACGCTGGAGAAGGTGCAGGTGCTGCATTACGGCGTCCACAAGCCAGGCGGAAGCGACTAGCCGGGGGGCGCCTGCGGCTTCGCCGCGGGCGCGGCGGTTTTCGGAGCCTCCGCGAAGCGAACTTGCTCCTCGCGCGGGCGGGCGGGCCGGCGGGTCATTCGGTAGAGAGCGAAGAGGGCAAGGACGGCATGAACAGCCGCGATGTAGCCCCAGAAGCCGTCGGCGCCGAACCGACCCATGAGGAATCCACCGAGCGCCGAGATCGGA
>CAZSEH010000262.1:0-1887 GCA_964605835.1 uncultured Opitutaceae bacterium | reverse complement strand
GGGCGAACTCGCCGAGCTTGTGGCCGACCATGTTCTCCGTGACGTACACGGCGATGAACACCTTGCCGTTGTGGACGTTGAAGGTGTGGCCGACGAAGTCGGGCGTGATGGTCGAGCGACGCGACCAGGTTTGGATAGGCTTCTTCGCTCCTGACTTGCTCGCCTTCTCGATCTTCTCGAAAAGGTGATAGTCAACGAAGAATCCTTTCTTGATGGAACGGGCCATGGCGTGGGGTCGGTGGGATTATTTCTGGCCGCGCGGCTTGCGGCCGTTGTGATGGAGAATGATGAGCCGGTTGGAGCTCTTCGTGCGCCGGCGGGTCGGGAAGCCCTTGGCGAGCTGGCCCCACGGTGAGACGAGCTGCTGGCGGCCGCCGCCGCCCTTTGACTTGCCCTGGCCGCCGCCGTTCGGGTGGTCGACCGGGTTCATGGCCATGCCGCGGGAATGGGGGCGCTGGCCGAGCCAGCGCTTGCGGCCGGCCTTGCCGAGCGACTGCTTGTTGTGGTCGCCGTTGCCGACGACGCCGATCGTGGCGCGGCACCGGAGGTGGACGAAGCGAAGCTCGCCTGAGGGCATCTTGAGCTGGGCCTGGCCGTTCTCCACGGCGACGAGCTCCAGGGAGGCACCGGCCGTGCGGGCGATCTGCGCCCCGCCGCCCGGGGTCAGCTCGACCGCGTGCACGCGGGTCGAGGGAGGGATGATCTCGAGGGGGAAGTTGTTGCCGACGAGAAAATCGTTCGTCGTCGCCTGGTTCGAGGCGAGGATCGAGGCGCCGACCGCGAGGCCCTCGGGGGCGAGGATGTAGCGCTTCTCCCCGTTGGCGTAGGCGACCAGGGCCAGGTTGGCGGTCCGGTTCGGATCGTACTCGATCGCCTGCACGCGGGCGCGCTGGTCGAGGATGTCGCGCTTGAAATCGACGACGCGGTAGAGTCGCTTGTGGCCGCCTCCGCGGTGGCGCGAGGTCACCCGTCCGTAGACGTTGCGTCCGCCGGACTTTCCGTAGGACTCGGTCAGGCCGCGCTCGGGCCTCTTCTTCGAGAGGCCCACCCGGTGGTTCAGCGAGGTGAAACGGCCGGAGGGCGTGAGGGGGCGAAATGATTTGATGGCCATTGTGTTTGTCTTCGGCGGGGCGTCAGATCAGCTCGATCTTGTCGCCGGATTTGAGGGTCACGATCGCCTTCTTGTAGTCGGAGGTTGTGCTGGGGAGGCCGCTTCGGCCGCGCTTGTTCTTTCCCCGGTAGTTCATGACGTTCACCCGGCGCACGGTGACCTTGAAGGTGCGCTCGACCGCGGCGGCGATCGTGTGCTTGGTGGAATCCGGGGCGACCTCGAAGCTGTATTGCCCGAGTTCGGCGGATTGCTTGTTCGCCTTTTCCGTGAGGCGGACCGACTTGAGGACGTGGTCGGCTTTCATCAGTTCTTTCCTCCGTTCACCCGGACGATGATGGCCTCGAGGGCCTTTGAGCTGACGATGATCGCGCGGTACTGGGCGAGATCGACCGTGCTCAGGTTGGCGGCCTCAAGAAGGGAGACGCGGCCGATGTTGCGCGCGGCGCGGCGGGTCTCGGCGGCGAACGGGGCGTCCACGAGGAGCACCTTGCCCTCGGGGGCGATGCGGCCGACCACCTGGTCGACAACCTTCGTCTTCGCGGGGCTGACGGCAAAGGCCTCGATGACGGCGATCTCGCCGGCGGAGGCGCGGTCGAAGAGGGCGCGGCTGAAGGCGAGCGCCCTCACCTTCGCGTTCACCTTCTTGGAATAGTCCCTGGGCTTCGGGCCGAAAACGACGCCGCCTCCGCCCCAGAGGGGCGAGCGGGTCGAGCCGGCGCGCGCGCGGCCGGTGCCCTTCTGGCGCCAGGGCTTCCTGCCGCCGCCGCGGACTTCGC
>CAZSEH010000261.1:0-1889 GCA_964605835.1 uncultured Opitutaceae bacterium | reverse complement strand
CGATACCGACGGCCCCACGGTGCCGAAGATCGAGTTGCGCTATCTGCCGTTCAATGACGAGTTCGCGCTGCGTGGCACGTATTCGAAGTCATTCTCGGCGCCGACGCTGTTCCAGCTCTATGGCCCGTCGAATGTCGGTTTCTCGCCCACGCTGAATTTCGCGGCGTTTGGCGGCGGCACGGTCAATAACATCCAGACGAACCAGACCACCGGTTCCAATCCGGCCCTGCATCCCGCGCGATCGGAGAACCATACCTTCGGCCTGGTCTACTCGCCGAAGGCCGTCAAGGGCCTGTCCTTTACGGTGGACTACTGGAACGTCCGGCAGAGCCAGCTCGTGGCCACGTTGGGTGCGGTGACGATTGTGGGTGATGTCGAGCTCAACGGCCCGGCGTCACCTTACGCCCAGTTTGTGCACTTCGGCGCCTTCACCGGCGCGCCGGTCACGGCGAAGGGGCAGATGAGTACCACGGATCCGTCCAACATCTACGTCACGAACCTCCTCGTGAATCTCGCCAGCGTGAAACAGGATGGTTACGATTTCACGGCGAAATATACCTACAACGACGACAATGTGGGCCGGTTCGAATTCACCACGAACTTCGCCGTCTATGACCACTACCTGACGGTCGCCATTCCCAACACGGCGCCCGAGGAGGACGTGGGTTATTCGTCGGTGTTGAGCGGCACGATCCCGCGGTGGTCGAACTACACGTCGGTTGACTTCACCCGCGGCAATTATCACGCCGCGTTTGGCGAACGCTATATTCCGGCCGTCACGGACAACGCCGACGGCACCCGGGTCGACTCGTGGTATACCACCGACCTCTCGGCGGACTATACGTTTGGCGCCGACGTCAAGTATCTGAGTGGGGCGCGCGTCACCCTCGGCGTGAACAACGTGTTTAACAAGATGCCGCCGGTCGATCCGACCATCTACGGCAGTTATTCGAACGCGGACATCTCGACCTACAACCCGATCGGCCGTTTCATCTACGTCGACCTGAAGTACAAGTTCTAATTCCCGCGCCGGGCCACGGGCCTGGAGCTACCCCAGCCGGGGCGGTCCCTTTGCGGATCGCCCCGGCTGTTTTTTGGGCGGAAACGGTCCGCCGGGTGGCCAATGGGCCGGGGTCCCGCCCATCCCTCCGCGCGTCCGCTCATCAAAAAATCGTGTAACTTTCAGTCCGACCGCGGTGTTGTCGGGACATGCCAGCGCCTGTCTTTCCGGTCCCCGCCTTGGGCGATGCCTTCCTGCCTTTGGTCGCAAAGTGGGCGGGCTTCATCGCAAACGCATTCTCTTTTCCACCCGCCGGTGGTTTTCCTCCTCTCGTTCGTAGTTATCAGTTGTGTTGTGTGGAGGGGTCGTTGTGGGCCCCTCCACGCTTTTTTTCCGGACGAGGCACATCCGCTTGCCATGACGGCTTGGGTTGCTGACCCTCGCGTCCACTTTAACCGCACACCCTGACAACTATGAACCAGGCCCTCGCGTCCAAACCCGTCGCCATCCCCACACCGGTGGTGACCAAGAAGAAATCAAACCTGAAGTGGATCATCATCGGCAGCAGCCTGCTGGTGGTGCTCCTGGGCGTCGGCGCCTATCTCAAGAGCAAGAACTCCGAGCCGGGCCTCCCCGTGACCACGGAAAAAGCCGTCGTCAAGACGATCACCCAACTCGTCACGGCCACCGGCAAGGTGCAGCCCGAGATCGAGGTCAAGATTTCGCCCGAGGTGGCGGGAGAAATCGTGGAGCTGCCCCTGAAGGAGGGTGCGCCGGTGAAAAAGGGCGACCTCCTGGTCAAGATCAAGCCTGACACCTATCAGGCGCAGGTGGAGCAGGGAGAAGCCAATCTCGTCGCCGCCCGGGCCTCGGCCGTGCAGGCGAAATC
>CAZSEH010000260.1:0-1891 GCA_964605835.1 uncultured Opitutaceae bacterium | reverse complement strand
AAAAGCCGGGGATCCGCAAACCATCCCGTCGTCCTTTCGGCACGGCCCGCAGCGGGCGGAAATCGGACATGATCGCTAAAGGCAGCCGGAGAACCTGCAACCACTCCAAATCCGGCGTCGAGCCGGCAAACGGCGATGCGGCGCGCGGAATCCGGGCCGACCACCCGATAGGCGAGGATCCATCCGTTCCCGTCCTGCAGGAGGCCCGGATTGAAAGCCCGAACCGGTCCTCGGTCCATGAAGGATGCCCACGCCCCCGGCAGAATGTCCTTCGGGTCGAAAACGATGCAAGGGGCCATGGGCCGGATGCTCGGAATTCGCAGGCCGGCCTTCAAGGTTGAACGCAATCCCCCAGGCCGCGGGGAGTCATCGTCGGTTCAATCCCGCGGGCCCTCTCATCGTGACTTGGCAGCGCCGGACGTGAGGCGCGAGGCGATCTCGAACTGGGCGGCCGCCTCCTCCCTGCGCTTCGCATTCTGGAAGGCCACGCCCAGGTTCCGGTGCGCGTCTGCGTAGTCCGGCCTCAGCCGCAGGGCCTCGGAAATTTCGGAAATGGCCTCCGGATTGCGCCCCACAAGGCAATACAGGGCCCCCAGGTTGTTGTGGCCGTCCGGATAACCGGGATCGAGGCGCACCACCTGCTGGAATTCGGCCAACGCACCGGACGTGTTTCCCACCGCCGCGAGCGCGTTTCCCAGGTTGAAATGGAACATTGCGTTCTTCGGCTCCTCATCCACCGCCAGCTGGAATTCCTTCGCCGCCTCGGCCTTCCTCCCGAGCCGGTTGAAGGTCTGGCCCAGGTTGTTGTGGGCGTCGGCATAGGCGGGATTGATCTTCAGGGCTGAATTGTATTCGGCCACGGCGTCCGCAATCCTCCCCGCGTCGACGAAGACGTTGCCAAGGTTGTTGTGGACCGCTGGGTAGTCCGGCGTCAGCTTGATGGCCTTCTCGTAGGCGGTGATCGCCCTGGCCCTGTCGCCCAGCTGCGCCTCGGCGACCCCGA
Source organism: uncultured Opitutaceae bacterium (assembly GCA_964605835.1). Classification (GTDB taxonomy): domain Bacteria; phylum Verrucomicrobiota; class Verrucomicrobiia; order Opitutales; family Opitutaceae; genus Palsa-1447. The sequence goes on along the minus strand of CAZSEH010000260.1, from coordinate 888 downwards.
GATTGAAGACAATCGTCGGCAGGCCGGGCTTCAGCGCCAGGGCGGCCTCATACTGCTCGACGGCCTCCGGAATCCGATTCGCCTTGGCCAGGCTGATGCCCAGGTTGCCGTGGGCCTCGGCGCTGCCCGGCCTGAGCGCAATCACCCGCTGGAATTCCGCGATTGCCTCGGGCAGATGCCCAGTTGCGTCGAGCGCTATCCCGAGATTGTCGCGCGCCTCCGCGTAATTGTCGAATAGCCGGATGGCCTCCCGATAATGGGCGATCGCCTCGTCGACATGGCCGGTCTCGTAGAGCGCCGCCCCAAGGTTGCTGTGAGCCTCGGGATAGTCGCGCCTGAGCTTCAGGGCCGCCTCGTAGTGCGACCTCGCCTCCGCCGTCCTGCCGAACGCCTGGAGCGCGAAGCCAAGGTTGTTGTGCGCCATCCAGCAGGCGGGATTGCGGCTCAGGATCGTCCGGTAGAACACCTCGACGTCGTGGTAATTGGAACACTCCCTCCACGAGAGCACCCCCAGGGCGCCCGCCACCGCGCAGGCGCAAACGAGGGGAACCGCCCGGGCCGCGGGCCCAACGGATGCGCGCCAGCGCCCCCAGGCGCCCGCCGCCGCCGTGATGACGCCCAGGCTCGCCAGGTACTGCCAGTGGTCCGCCACGAAGGAAAAGACGAACGCGTAAACGTTCAGGAACCCGAGGATCGGAAACAGCGAGCCGACAAAGAAGAGCCACGCCGCTAGGGGCCCGCGCAAGCGGCCCCGCAGCGACCAGAGAAGCGCGGTAAACCCGACAGCCCCGGCGGGGAAGAGGTACTGCCACCAGGCCCTGGCGTCGATCTGCCAGCGCGGGTAGATGAAGACGAGATGCGCCGGCCACACGAGCTTGCCGAAATAGA
>CAZSEH010000259.1:0-1895 GCA_964605835.1 uncultured Opitutaceae bacterium | reverse complement strand
GCCCGGCCCATGCCCTACGGGGCCGGTTTGCCCTGCAAATGAAAGCGCACGTGCAGGACCGGATCGACCGTGAGGACCAAAAACTTGCGAATGACCGGCAGCCCGAACTCCCGCGTATCCAGCGCCGCGGAACCGTCAATGGTCACCAACCCGTGGTCGACCGCGACCTTTGCCGGGAAACTTACGTCGCGCTGCCGGCCGTGAAGTTGAAACCGGCCGCGGGCGGTAAGCGCTCCGTCAGGCCCGCGGTCCATGGCCGTCAGTTCAAACCGGACCTGCGGGTATTGGACCGTCTGCAGCCAGGCATTCATGTCACCGTCCCGGTCCGCGCGCCCGGTTTTTACCGCCGCCAAATCGGCGCGAAACACAGTGGATCCGACTCGCGCGGTTTCCGGATCGATTGTGACAGTCACGTCAAAATCCTCCAGACGGGCCACGAATGAATCGACGGTTGCCTTTACCGCTATGTCGACGTGTGATTGGGACCGGTCGAGCAGCAGCAGCGTCTCCTTTGAAATCATTGGCAACGGCAGGGCCAGGAATGCCGTCGCGGCCAGGCGGACGCCGAAACAACGCAGGATAATCATGTTTGGACTGGGTAAGTCGCAGGTTAGTCACCACCATGGACCTTTCGATCCATAAATCCGCGGGCCGTGCGAACGGCTCCAGGTTGGCGGAACAACGCCGGGCGGCCCCGTGTCGGCATTTGCCGGATGCTTCATCTTTGGCTGGCGGTGGATTTTTCGCCAATTTCCATGCACAGGAGTTCAGGGCGCCCGGCGATTGCCGGCTGACCGGGCATTCATGCGGCGAAGTTTGATCATTGCCGGCGGCGGAATAGGCGGAACAGCGGCTGCGTTGGCACTGCACAGGGCCGGATTCGCCGTCACCCTTTACGAGCGGGCCATGGCCTTCACGGAGGTGGGCGCAGGAATGAGCCTTTGGCCAAACGCCACGCGCGTCCTCGAGACCCTGGGGGTCCTCGAGCAACTCATGTCTGTTGGCGAACCCTTTACACGATTCGACCTCTTGAAGCCGGACGGCCGGACGATTTCAGCCGTGGACATGGGCGGCTATGACACGCCGTCCCTTTGCCTTCATCGCGCGGATCTCCATCGCTGCCTGCGCGATCGCCTGCCAGCCGGCAGCCTTGAGGTCGGCCAAAGGCTGCTCTCCTTCGCGCATGACAAAGCGGGAGTCAGTGCGCGGTTCGCCAGTGGCCTCGAAGTCTGCGCCGACGGGCTGATCGGGGCCGACGGAATCAACTCTGTTGTCCGGGCCCAGCTTCACGGAACAGTTCCTCCCGTTTACCGCGGCTACTGCATCTGGCGGGGCATAGCCCAATTCAGCGATGGGATTGTTCCAGGGCATATCAGCGAAACCTGGGGCGCCGGGCAGCGATTTGGCATCCTTCCCATGGGCGGTGGGCGCATCTGCTGGTACGCCACCCGCAACGCGTTGTCCTCGCAGCCGGATGCCCCGGAGGGCCGGAAGGAGGAGGTGCATCGGCTCTTCAGGGACTGGCATCATCCCATCCCCGCGCTGATCGAGGCCACGGAACAGGCGATGATCATGAAGAACGACGCCCAGGATCGCCCGCCGCTGCGCCGCTGGGGCGATGGACGCGTCACCCTCATTGGGGACGCCGCCCATCCCATCACTCCAAATGTGGGGCAGGGGGCCTGCATGGCGATTGAGGACGCGGCCTGCCTGGCCAAGGGCCTGCTGGCCGCACCGACCGTGGACGCCGGCTTCCGCGCCTATGAGGCGATGCGAAGGCGCCGCACCGCCTTTGTCGGCGTTCAGTCACGCCGCATCGGCGCAGTCGGACAGTGGGAGAATGGGTGGATGGTCGCGGGGCGCGACTTCATCACCCGTTTGGTGCTGTCGCATGC
>CAZSEH010000258.1:0-1904 GCA_964605835.1 uncultured Opitutaceae bacterium | reverse complement strand
CCGCCTTTGCTTTCTTAGTTACCCCAAAACTCCCGCTAGGCGGGAGAAGTGGAAAAATCTGCTGGTCTCAGGTGTATTCGCATTTGGGGGTCGGTCAACTGGAAATGGGAAAATTCTGCCTGCGAATTGTCTAAATAATTATTTTCTAATGCATTGCGGACATGAATTAAACGGCTACCGGCCCCCTCCACGGGTTTCAGACGGTCGGGACAGCCCAAATCGGCGCCCGGCGCTGTCTCTGACTCAGGGGGAGCGTCATGTCCGTGTGCTGCGAAGGTGCACGAGCTGGCGCCAAAGAGTTGCTTCTGCCTCGGCCTGGAATTTCAGAATCTGGGGAATAAACCCCATCCCGCCGACAACCGGGCAAGTACGTAGTTATACGCTCGAGGAGGCAGTTGACGGTCGTGGACTTGGCGCATTTCTTGCAAACCAAGTTAATTAAGTTACTAGGGTGTATTCCCTAGTTTACTAGGTCCCGATCCCCAAAACCAGCCTGCGGCTCACAAATCTTTGATCCCTCCTCACACGAATCCTAGCAGCCGCCCGATCCTGCTTGGCCGGCCATTCTCCCTGGTAATCGCGCTGATCGCAACCGGAGCGGGATTCCCCGTCGCAGTCTCGGCCAATCCGACGGGCGGCACCGTTGCCGCGGGCTCCGCAACGATAGGCAATCCGAGCGGGGCATCGACCGTAATTACCCAGGGGACGAATCGGGCGATCATCGACTGGGACAGCTTTTCGATCGGGGCGGGCCAGACAACGACCTTCCTGCAGCCTTCCGCCGCGTCTGCGATTCTCAACAGGGTCATGGGTTCGGATCCCTCGGCGCTGCTCGGACAACTCAAGGCCAACGGACAGGTTTTTCTCCTCAACCCGAATGGGATTGTCGTGGGGCAGGGGGCGACGATCAGCGCAGCCGCATTTGGCGCCTCGACCCTGAACGTCGCGGATTCGGAATTTCTCTCGGGCGGCGACCTGCACTTCTCCGGCCAGTCCCCGGCCGCGGTCGTCAATCTCGGGAGCATCAATGCCCAGCAGGGCAACATCTACCTGATCGCCCAGCAGGTGACCAACGCCGGTTCGCTTTCGGCGCCGTCGGGGACCGTCGGGCTGGCGGCCGGGACCGAAGTCACCCTCACCCAGAACGGTTCCGAGAATGTCCGCGTGACTGCGCCCATCACCGCTTCGGGAACCGGCGCCAATGGCGCCGCGGTCCTCAACTCCGGAACGATCCAGGCGGCGCAGGCCGAACTCAAGGCCGCCGACGGGAATCTCTATGCCCTGGCGATCAACAACACCGGCGTCGTCCGCGCCACGGGATCGCAGACGATCGGCGGTCATCTGTACCTCACGGCGGGCGCCGGAAGCGGCAGTATCTCCAATTCAGGCACCCTCGGTGCAGCCAATGCCGACGGCTCGGGAGGCGCGATCGCGCTTGCGGGTGGTTCGACGGGCGGCACTGTGACCGCCGGCGGCACAATCGACGCGAGCGCAACGAGTCTGGACGCCGCTGGCGGCCGGGTGACGGTCACCGCCGCGAATGTGAATCTCCCCGCCGGAGCCGTGATTTCGGCCAATGGCGGAATCCAGGGCGGCACGATCCTGATCGGCGGCGACATCCACGGCGGAAGCATCGCGTCCGAGGATCTCTCATCGACCCCGGTGGCAACCGCGCAGCGGACGTCGGTGGCCAGGGGGGCGGTCATTTCGGCGGACGGCGGGGTGGGGGGCGGCAGCGGCGCCGGAGGCTCGGTCGTCGTGTGGTCCGACCAGCAGACCGATTTCCAGGGCGCCATTTCTGCGCAGGGCGGGGCGCAGGGCGGCAACGGCGGCTTCGCCGAGGTATCCAGCCACGAACTACTCAATTTCACTGGAAACGTCGATCTGCTGGCTGCGAAGGGCTC
>CAZSEH010000257.1:0-1929 GCA_964605835.1 uncultured Opitutaceae bacterium | reverse complement strand
AGGAGGTGCGACACTACGAGCGTAGTCAACTACAAACGTAGTGGAGGCGTTGGCCCCTTCTTTAGGGGATCTGGCGGATGGCGCAAATTGTCCCGACTTGGGACAGTTATTGTCAGCCAGCGGGTTCGCGTTCGCATCCATAGAGGTTTTCTGCAACAGCCTTGCCCGGACGCTTCCTGCCGCATCATCCTTGTCCCTCAATGGCCACCAAACCGCCAAAAGGCATGCGCCCTTGTCCCGCCACCGGCGGGCTGATCAGCTCGGTCGATTGCGGGAGCAAGCGGAACAGCGAATTGAGCTGCCCGGCGTCCTGCCCGTTCAACCCATTTGGTCCGGCGGGGTACGACCTATGGCTGCGGCTCGATGGGACTTGGACGCCAAAGGCGGCCGAATGGGTGGTGAAATGCGTCGGGGCAAACGAGTTTCGGGAAATGCTGGAATCCTTCGCCAGGGATGGAGGTATGGAAGAGGCCTTCGATCACGATCTTGCGTTCGCATCGTTGATTCATTGGTACATCGGTTGGTATCGCGGGTCCGACGGGCTGACGCTGGGAGAGGCTTGGCGCAAGGCCGGGTGGCCCGGGCTCAACAACGACGAGCGGGTGATGAGCGAGTACCGATGCCGTTCGTTCCCCACGCTGCTCGAGGTCGAGCGGCCGGAGGACGGCCAAAGCGTCTGGGTCCGAGACCTCTGGGCGGGTCCGGACTCCGCGGCGTTCCTGCTCGTGGACCGGATGGCGGCGAAGGAGGTGGTGCGCTTCGATCTTGTGATCTCCTGGGTCACGCGGTACCCGCATTTCGCGCGTTTCGTCGGCGGGGGTTTGCACCTGTCGCGGGATCTGCAGAAGGCGTTCGAGGACGAATGGCGCGCGTTTGCCCGCGAAGAACTGAATCTCAAGCGCAAGCCCACGGCCGACCAGATGCGCTCAGTGCTCGCTTCAGATTTCGATTACGCCCACGAGCTGATCGCCGATCTCGGCGCGGATGCCCGCCAGGCGATGCTGCGCAACGTGGACCTGCAGGTTTGCAGCGCATTCTATCGAATCGCCGGCCCGCCGCCTGCGGTCCTCGACCGTATCGCCGCCTGCCCGGAATTCGAGGTATGCGAATCCGAGGCCGGCGAGGATCTTCCCGAATCGACCGCCTTCACCTGGCTCCGCCGCGGCGAATCGAAACGGATCGAGGCCAAGATGCCGGAAGCCTTCCAGCACCCCGACGACGAATCGCTTGGCGTCGGTGTGCTGGGACGCATTTCCGTCGGTCCGAAGGAGGTGCTCGTCCGGACAATGAGCGGCCAGAAGCACGACTTCGCCCGGGAACGGGTGGCCGAGATTTTCGGTCCGCTCCTGGAATTCGTGAAGGAGAGCCGGATCGATGCCGCCGCGCAGCTTGCCGACCGCTTTGAATCAGGTGAGGACGACGAGGCCGACACCGAGGACCCGCCAGCCGAGGACATTCCGCCGGCAGTGCGGGCCGAAGTGCTCCGGATGGCGATGGAGAAGCACTTCGCCGGGCTGGCCGACGCCAAGCTACCGATTTTCGGCGGCCGATCGGCGCGGGAAGCCGCGCGCAATCCCAAGCTGAGGCCGGCCGTCGTGTCGTGGGCAAAGGGCCAGTGGGAGAGCGCAGCGCGCCTGGGCCGGCGCGATGGCGCCGACATCACGGATTATCCGCGGCGGGTGGCGGCCGAGTTGGGCCTTGATGAACTCAAGGACGGGTAGCGCGGCAGCAAAATTATTTGCCACGGATTTGCCAGCGACCCAGTTTCTGTCTTGTTTTCGCCTCCCATTTCCGCATCCTGTCTCCTGTTCTAACTCACTACTAAACAACTCAAAGCACGCTCAGCGAAGCTTTTCGGTTGTTGGCTCGACGGCGGTTCGAATCCCTCCCTCTCCGATCTTTTTCGATGAGAAAGATCTGGTGTTGTAG
>CAZSEH010000256.1:0-1932 GCA_964605835.1 uncultured Opitutaceae bacterium | reverse complement strand
ATGTCGGCTTCGACACCTACCACCACACGATGTTCGAGATGCTCGGCAACTGGTCCTTCGGAGACTACTTCAAGAAGGAATCGCTCGAGTGGGGCTGGGATCTGGTCACGAAGATATGGGGCATTCCGCCGAAGCGGCTTTTTGCCACCGTCTATTCGCCGGACAGGGCGAAGGGAGATCCGTCCGACTTCGACCGTGAGGCGCACGACATCTGGGCGGGCATCTTCACCCGCGCCGGCCTCGATCCCAAGCTTCACATCGTCTTTGGGGGCAAGAAGGACAATTTCTGGATGATGGGGGACACGGGCCCCTGCGGACCGTGTTCGGAGATTCATTTCAATCTCCTGGCGGGCGACAGCGAAAGTCCCCTCGTCGAGGCCCAGGGCCGCGAACTCGTCAACAAGGGCCTGCCGCGCTGCATTGAAATCTGGAACCACGTCTTCATCCAGTTCAACGCAAACGCCGACGGGACGTTCTCCCCGCTCGCGGCCAAGCACGTCGACACCGGGATGGGGTTCGAACGGGTCGCCGGCATTTACGCGACGACGGCGGGATTCACGGATTTCACGAAAAATCCTTCCAATTACGCGGCGGACGTTTTCGCGCCGCTGTTCGCGAGGATCGCCGCCCTGTCGGGCAGGGAGTACAAGGGAACCGTCCCCGCCAGGCGCGAGGGCCTGGGCGCGCAGGAGGAGACCGACATCGCATTTCGCGTCCTCGCCGACCACGCGCGCACGATCAGTTGCGCCATCGCCGACGGCATCATGCCCGGCAACGAAGGCCGCAACTATGTCATCCGCCGCATCCTCCGCCGCGGAATTTTGTATGGAAAGAAGCTCGGCCTGCCAACCGGCTTCTTCGAGCAACTCGTCGCCCCCGTCGTCGAGTCACTCGGACCGGTGTTTCCGGAGCTGAAGCAGCAGCAAAGCATCGTCCAACGCGTGATCCGCGCCGAGGAAGAGTCATTCGGCCGCACGCTCGACCGGGGATTGCAGGTGTTCAACGTGTGGGACGACGCACATCGCCAGGAGGAGCATTTGCGCGGCCAGGTTTCCCGGACAAACCCGCGTGTTTTGCCCGGTGACGCATCCACCGAAGAGCCGCTGCATCCCCGCGGCGCCCTTCCCGGGAAAGTCGCATTCGAGCTTTACGACACCTACGGCTTCCCCCTGGACATGACCCAGCTCCTCGCGAGCGAGCGCGGTCTCACGGTCGATACCGCAGGCTTCGAAGTCGAGATGGAGAAACAACGCGCGCGTGGCCAAGCCTCCACCAAGAAAACCGTCGTCGTCGCCGCCACCGAGGGCGATGCCGCGGCCGACCTCAAGCCGACCAGGTTCCTCGGCTACACCGAGACCAACGCGCACGGGCAGCTCATCGACGTCATCACCGCCGACAAGGACACGTTCCTCGTCTTCGACCAGACTCCGTTTTACGGGGAAATGGGCGGCCAGGCGGGCGACACCGGCACCGCACTCATCGCCGGCGAACTCGTCCACATCGTCGATACGGTGAAAGACAAGGCCGGCCGCCACCTGCATAAACTCGCGGTTGGCTCGTCTCTCAGCTCTCAACCCTCAGCTCTCAACTCCAAGGCCGAACTCTCCGTCGACCTCGTGCGCCGCCGCGCGATCTCGCGCCATCACTCGGCGGCACACTTGATCCATTGGGCGCTCCGCAAGATTCTCGGCACGCACGTCCGCCAGGCCGGCACGTCGAAGACGCACGACCGGATGCGCTTCGATTTTTCCCACTTCGAAGCCGTCACCCACGCGCAGCTCCTCGAGGTCGAGCAACTCGTCAACGCCAAGGTCATCGACAACGTGAAGGTCGAAACCTACGAGACCGAGTTCGACAAAAAGCCCGAGGGCACCCTCGCCTTCTTCGGCGACAAATACGGCAAGATCGTCCGCGTCGTCGACATCGGCGGCT
>CAZSEH010000255.1:0-1936 GCA_964605835.1 uncultured Opitutaceae bacterium | reverse complement strand
ATGCTGAGCGGCACGGCCAAGGAGGCCTATATGCTCCTTGCCACGCTCAACCTCGCCGGGGTTTGCGTGCTGCTCGCCTCGCGGGCCCCGTGGCGGGAGCGACTTTTGAAACTGGCCGGGCTCGCCGGGGCGGGCGTCCTGTTCGCGGCGCTCACCGCCCCCGTCTGGTTCAGCTTTCTCGGGACCCTGAAGGTTTCCTATACAAGTTACAACGCCGCCAGTGCGAATCAGATCCAGCCGGGCATGCTGCTGGGCGCATTCGACGAGGTTTTTTACCGGTCGCTCGAGGGGGGTGAGCGGCTGTTCAATCCGTCCGCCAACTTCCTCGTCCTGGCGGGGCTCCTCTATTTTCTGGCGACCCTCAGGCTGCAGTTCGCCGACCGCATGGTCACGGTACTTGCAGCCTTTTCCCTCCTTCCGCTGAGCCTCGCCTTCGGCTTCATTCCGCCCGGCTGGATCGAAGACGTGCCGTTCCTCGCCAATGTCCAGCACGTCGACAACACCTTCACCTGCGTTCTCATCGTCCTGTGGTCCGCCCTTGCCGGAGCCGGGTTTGCCACGGCTTCACGCCGCCTCGGAACGAAGGAGGGCCGCGGCGACCTGATCGTGGCGGGCCTCCTCCTTTTCGCCCTGGTGTTCCAGTTTGTTGCCTACCGACTGGTGTCGCACCGGCCGAATTACGGCGTGGCGACGACGTCCACGCCCGTGAATTTCGGCCAATCGGTCCCGATGAGCCCCTTCGTCGGCGGCTACCTGGTTGTCCTGTTGGCGGCCGTTGTCTCGCTCGGGATCCTCGCCCGCGCCGCGCTGCGGCGCGGCTCGACGACGCCCGCACTGGGCTGCGGTATGGCGGTTTGCCTTCTCGCCCTTCTCTGGCGCTTTGGCCAGCAGGTGGAATCGGCCGGATTCGAGGACTACGTCGTCCGCCCGGCGACCCGGGTCGATTTCCACGCGAAATCCGGCGCCGTGAGCTGGGTTCAGGACGCCGTCCGGCAGGCTCCGGCCCGCGCAATCGGAATGCAGGGAAACCTCTTCCCCGGCTGGAGCGCGATGTACGGCATCGAGGGCATCAACGGGCCGGACGCCCTCATCAATCCGCGCTACCGGGAATTGACCCAGCTGTCCCCCATCGAACGTCTTTGGGACTGGCGGCTGAACCTGTCGCGGGACACGCTGGCCCGGGCGCGGCCCTTCCTGGATTTCCTGAATGTTCGCTACTACCTCGACCTGCGCAGCGACCAGGCTGCCATGGGCGCCCTGCTCAAGCCCGACCGGATGGGCGACCTGGACATTTACGAAAGCCCGACCGCCTGGCCGCGGGCGTTCTTCACGGACCGGGTCGAACTCTACCGCGATGCGCCCGACTTCATGGAACTGATCCAGAACGGGGACGGCCGCCCGTTCGCCGCGGCGCAGGCTTCGGACTCCACCGCCCGCCAGGCTGTCGCCGGCCTCCTGGGGAACCCGCCCGAGGACCGCGTCGTCGTCCCGGCGACCGGCTACCGACTGACCGAGGACTCGACCTCGTTCTCCGTCGAGGCTCCCGCCGCGGGAGTCGTCGTCCTCACGGAGGCCTACTGGCCGGGGTATCCGCGCGGTGAAGTCGACGGACAAAAGGCCAAGATGGTCAGGATCAACCATGCCTTCGAGGGGATCGCCGTGGTCCCCGGCCGTCATCGGATCACGGTGGCCTACAGGCCGAGGAACTTCGAATGGCTTCTCGGCGCCTCCGCCGTTTCGCTGGCCGTCATTGTCGCCGCATTGCTTTTCCTGCGCGGCGGCAACCTCCGGGGGGGACAGGCGTTCCAGGGACATTAACCTCTTGAACGCGCTGCGACCGGCGGCAAGTGTCGGGCGCCCCGCATGACCCGACTCTCCGTAATCGTGCCCGTCTACAACGAGCGGGCGACCGCCAAGGCGGCGCTGGACGCCCTGA
>CAZSEH010000254.1:0-1953 GCA_964605835.1 uncultured Opitutaceae bacterium | reverse complement strand
CGCTCGAGCGGGCAAACCATGGCGCAGTTTGCCCGGCGGGAGGGGATCCGGCCGACGACGCTGGCCAAATGGGTGTTCCTCTCGGACCGCAAGCCGGCGAGGGCCGCGGTGCAGTTTACCGAGATGAGGCTGGGGCCTTCGACGATGACGGGATGGGCCTTTGAGGTGGCGATGCCGAACGGGGTCCTTGTGCGGGCGGCGAGCGGCTCGCACCTGTCGGAACTTCTGGCTCTAATCCGCAGCTAAGCCCTTCGATGCTCGCGTTCCCTGCGGGGCTGAGGATCTACCTGGCGGTGGAGGGGGTGGACATGAGGAAGCAATTTAATGGTCTGTGGGCGTATGCGGTTGAGAAGCTGAAGGAGGATCCCCGTGACGGGGCGGTCTTTGTCTTTAGCAACAAGGACCGGGACCGGATCAAGCTGCTCTACTGGGATGGCACGGGGGTATGGGTGATGGCGAAACGCCTGGAGCGGGGCCGCTACAGCTGGCCTATCGGCAGCGACAAGGATCGGGTGGCCCTGGCGCCGGAGGCGTTGACCATGCTTTTGGCGGGAATAGACCTGAAGGATGGCTGCCAAAAAGCGTGGTACGAGCGGTGAAAATGGCTCGACAATATACGTATCATAGATACGGATACCTACATGCCCTTATCCTACGAACAACTGGCCGCCCGGCTCGATGTTGTTGAGGATGAGCTGGTGGGGGTGAAGCTCGAGAATGCGTGGCTGAAGCGTCAGCTCTTTGGTCCCGGAAAGAGCGAGAAGCTCGACCGGCTCCAGGCGGACCTTCCATTGGATGGGGCCGCTGAAAAACCCGTGCCGGCAAAGGTTGAGACGGTCAGCTACGAGCGGATTGCGGCCCCGAGGGAGAAGTGCCCGGTGCCGGCGGAGTCCTTTAAGAACGTGCCGGTCAAGGAAACGGTCGTCATCGAGCCCGAGGAGGTGAAAATGAACCCCGAGGCCTATGAGCAGATCGGCGAAGAGCGCACCTTCGAGGTCGATATCGTGCCGCCGCAGGTGTTCAAGCGCGAGATCGTGCGCCCGAAATACCGGCACAAGACGGATAGGGCGCGGCCACCGATCCTGGCGCCGGCGCCGAAGAAACCGGTCGTGGGGGGTTACGCCTCGGCGGGGCTGCTCGCGTGGGTCGCCCTGTCCAAGTACGTCGATCACACGCCCCTGTACCGGCTGGAAAGGCAGTCCGCCCGCTGGGGCGGGACGATCCCCCGCCAAACGATGGCCGACTGGATCCGGATCACGGCCGAATGGCTGGAGCCGATTTACCGGCAAATGCACCGGCGGCTCCTGCGCGGCAGTTACCTCCAGGCCGACGAGACCCCGGTGCGGTGCAACGACCCCGATGAAAAGCACGGAGGCACGACCGAAGGCTGGATGTGGGTGATCAGCAGGCCGCAGGACGACGTCGTCTTCGACTGGCGGCTGTCCCGTCGTCACGGGGAACTGACGAGCCTCATCGACGGCTTTAAGGGGATCCTCCAATCGGACGCGTGGGGCGCCTACGAAAGCTACGCGAAGCACCATCCGGAGATCACATGGGTGGGCTGCTGGGCCCACGCGCGCAGGAAGTTTTTTGACGCGCAGCGGGAGAACCCGAAGGCGGTCGCCTTGATCCTGAAGATCATCGGCTGGCTCTACGAATGCGAGGAGTGCTGGGACAAGAACAAGCTGACTCCGTCCAACCGGCGCAGGCACCGTGCGAAGCACTACACCAGGCCGCTCTACTGGCTCCGAAAGGTCGCCACGGGACTCCGGGCAAAGGTGCGGCCAAAGTCGGGCATGGGAAAGGCCTGCGATTACCTGCTGAAATACTGGGTACCCCTGACCCGCCACCTGGAGTGCGGGGACACCAGGCTGGACAACAACCTCGTAGAGAATGCCATCAGGCCATCGGCCATCGGGAAGAAAAATTGGTTGTTTATCGGACACCCGGATG
>CAZSEH010000253.1:0-1972 GCA_964605835.1 uncultured Opitutaceae bacterium | reverse complement strand
AGAAATGCAGCCGGCCTCCCATGTCGTGGGCGAACCCAAGGCCGCCGGGGATATCCTCCGTCTGTCCCCGACGAAAGAGCCGGTCGTTGTAAGAGAAAAGATTCGAGAAATTGTCCAACTCATTGCGGACGGTCCACGGATGCATCGCTAACTCATAGAAGACATGGTCCACCGTGAGGTCGAAGGTGTTGATGCAATTGCATTCGCCCTCGATAACCGCCCACTCCGGCTCCAAGCGGTCGGTCGCATAAAGAATCGTGTTGAACTGATATGAGTGAAGGGTATCCGCAGCGAGGAAACGGCGCTCTTCGTCCTGGCCACATGTCGCCAGTTTCCGATCCATTTCCTGACAGCGCATGATCGCAGTGGGAAGGTCCGCCTTTGCCGCGGTCAGCACATCGTTCAAATCGGAGTACAAGGCGGCGCTCATCAACCGCAGCGGACGGCCCGCAAGCTGCGAGATATTTCCTGGCCGGTATTGCGCAACGTAGAAGATGACAGTCCTTTCCTCCCCGGGTGCGACATGAACGCAGAAGGCGGAAGTTGCACCCTGTATGCCAAAATGCCGGCTGACTTGGTCCGCGCTGAGAAGCTCGGCATCGCCCGTCTTGACGGCGATTGAGCTGTCCTGATCGACGACATACCCGTCGAATCCGGCCCATCCCGCAGCACGGATGGCCGGCTGCTCCAGGCTAAAAAGCAGCTGCAACTCATCGGTACCGGACCGGTTGTCGAGCCGGTACTGCATCCAAGTCGCGGGTAGCACAAACCGGCGCTTTTCGGCCGCGGAAGCTTGGTTCCAATCCCTTACCTCCCAAACCGGAGTGTAGTGTGTCCAGCTCACGCCCAGCGGAATGCTCCAGGCGTCGGAACAGGGGCCGAGGACCCGGCTGACTTCGGCGTTGGTGATCCACGCCCCCTTCGGCAGGGACTCCTGCTTCGACGCGAAGGGCATAATGCGCTCAACGCTGCCGCGCTTCACCGCCACAATCACTCCCTGGTGGGGAAGCAGAGTGCCGTCTCCACCGGGATCCTTGCAGACCTGGACACCGCCGCTCGCTTCCATGCCGTAGGCAAACGTCGCCCAGGAACCGACTGGACTGTGATCCACATTGAAAAACGCAACCGTGCCAACCTTGATCGGCCCAAACGGACGGGATCGGGAATCAAGCAGCTTCAGCCGCTCGGCCTTCTTCCAGTCACCCGCAACACCGGAAGCGAGCACCTTTCCGCTTGGGTCGATGATACGGACGTAGGAGACAAATGCCGGCTTTCCCAGACCATTGAATTGCAGCGCCAGGCCGCCGCCCGGATGTGCGTAGTCCGCTCGCATGACCCACGGCTTGTGCGACCCGCCGACTTTGGCCCAGACATCGAGGTTCGCGTCCAACGGCGTCCCGTTTGCCGAAAGGGAGAAGGTCGCCTGTTGCGGGCCGGTGCTCTGCGTGTCCAGGAACCCCAGTTCGATTGTAAGAGTCTGTGCCGCGAGATCGCGGACAAACAGGTCGAACGTGTTCCCGACGATTTCACCTGAAAAGAGCGCGTCAGGTGTGCCCGGCGGAAGCTGTGTCGTGGCGGTGGCGCGGTAGGCCGCCTCTCCCTCGCGGAGGATTCGGACCGGGGCGGTGGAAGGGGCGGCGGAGCTCGTTCCGGGCAATGCGGCCAGAAGCGCCACGAGCAATGGATGCAGAATCGCTGAAGAAAATACGTCTTTCACTTTTGGAATAGTTGAATCACGGTGATGTTCGGTTTCGGTCCGCCTCCGCGTGTTGCAGACCTATTTAAACGCGCGGCGCACACCTCGCCGATCCCAAACGAGATCCGGATACGGGCGCGCGCCGCGCGGCGAAACCCGAAGCCGCCAGCCCTATGATGCTGGCGGCTTCGGTATGCTGTAGTACCTGTCAGAAGTGTACGGACGTCGTCAGCGTGTACTGCCGCGGCGCTATGATGCGAAAGGATGCTGGCGTGC
>CAZSEH010000252.1:0-1996 GCA_964605835.1 uncultured Opitutaceae bacterium | reverse complement strand
CGCGGCCACGGGGAGGCCGAGGAAGCTGGCGCAAATAAGGAGTCTTCGAGTCAGGTTGGTCTTCATGGGTGTTCCTATCGTTACATCCGCAGGGGGAAAAAAGCGCACAAAAATCGAACGGCGGACGGCCCGGACAAGCCCGCCCGAGATCCCGTTATGCTGAAACGCGCAAGCCCGGCAAGCACCGTATGCGGTGCTTGGCGACCCGGTGCGCCAGGAAGGGGCGTTGCGGCTCTCAATTGGAAGGCCACCGGGGATTACCTGCCGGACCGCCGCTGCCGCCAGTAATTCCAGCAGATCTCGGCAATTCCGACGGCGAGCCCTGCGCACAGAAACGTCATCAGAAGGCGCTCGAATTCGTGACGGCCGATGCTTGTCCAGGAATAGAAACGGCTATGGTCGAAAAAGTCCCTGGCGGCGGCATCGTTCGCGTGGAGCGCATAGGCCGCGGACTTTTTCATTCTGACCGGGAACCCGGCAAAGTCCCGTGCGTACGCCTGCATGCCGTAGGCCGCCCGAAGCCCGAAGGCGATGACTCCCTTGGCCATCCACCCCAGGGCAAGGAACCCCAGGGCCAGCACCCCAGCGGCCTCGATGCCAAGGGCAAGCCCTCCGGCGGCGAGGAACCCTGCGCTTGCGAGTCCAATTCCAACCACCCCGAGACAGAAAGGAGCGATCGCGACGTTTCCGCACGCGAAGATTGCACCGTAGGCAATATCGCCGACCGCGATCCACGCCCTCACCGGCTTCCTGTTCACCGCCGCGACGGGATCGGATCCGATCCGCACGTGCAGGAGCGGCCAGCCGAACAAGGCGTGCCGGCTGCGGTATTCGAACCTCACCCGCGCCGGGGCGGTCCCGGTCTTCGCCCAAATATCCCAAATGCGGCGTCGGATTCCGTGCTGCCGGGCCCAGAGGACCGGCAAAGCCACGCATATCACCAAGCCCCCGAGGGGCGCATACCAAAGGGGATGGGCCAGGTGCTTGTACCAGGTCTTCCACACTTGCATGTACGCGACTGTCAGAAGGATTCCCACCGTGAATTCGCGGCGCGACCGCCTCCGCAATTCGCGTTCCTCGGCCGATGGCGAGCGCTTCTCCGCCGCCAGTCTCATTTTGCGACCCAGGTAGACAATCGCAATGGGGGCAATGGGCGAAGTCATGATCGCCGTGAGAATGCCAAAAGCCCCGCCACCGGCAGCCCCCTTGGCGGCCGCGACACCGCCCGCCGCCACCTTGGCCGCCATCGTTGCGGGCAGCGCCCCCATGACGCCGGAAGTAAACGCCCGTCCCGGGGCTGTGCGTTGCAGGGCGCCCTCCACCACTTTCTCCACCTCGGACCGGAGCATCTGGCGCCCGCGCACCAGTCTTTGTTTCACCGTGTCCTCGCTGAGATCCAATGCAGCCGCCACCCTCTCCACGGATTGATTTTCCCGGTGGAAAAGGATCAGCGGTTCCCGGTACGTCTCGGGAATCTGCTCCAGCGCCCTCCACATGATCGCTGTTTCATCCTGCCGGACAGCCTGTTCCGAAGGCTGCGCCTCGGAAGCGGCCAGCCCGGCGGATTGATCCAGGCTCGCCGCGTTGTGGATCGGCTCCCGGGCCTGGCTGCGGAGCGAATCGTTGGCGCGGTTGCGGACGATGCCGCAAATCCAGGCGCGCAGTTTCGCCGGTTCACGCAATTCCGGGAGCTGCCGCCAAGCCGCGAGGAACGTGTCCTGGGCCAGGTCCTCGCTGCGGGAAAGGTCGCCGGTCGCGCTGTAGGCCAGCGAGCAAACGAGCGTCTGGTAGCGGCTGACAATTTCCGCAAAAGCGTCCCGATTGCCGGCCAGGGTGTCCCCGACAAGTTCTGCGTCAGATCTGCCGCCAAGGGTCATGGTACGGGGAAGAAGCATTTGCCATAGGAGTAGCAAAAGCCGGCCCCCGAGTGACAAATAATCCTTGCGACGGACTCTCCCCGGACGCCTCCGCCGACCGGCCGTTTATGTCGCGGGCT
>CAZSEH010000251.1:0-2000 GCA_964605835.1 uncultured Opitutaceae bacterium | reverse complement strand
TCGCCACGGGCGACGAGGCCTTCTTGCACCACAGCGAGATCCCGTACCCCGGCGCAGACTCGCTTCTCCAGCGCATCGGGGTTCCCTCCCTGCGCGCTGCCCTCCCCGTCAGCGTGCGCGATCCCCTGCCCCTGGCGGGGCCCGGCTCCGGTGGATTCGTCCTGTGCGATTCGCGGCGAAAGGAGAGCGAGCAGCTGAAGCCGCCCGCGATCGGGCCCGTGCCGGGCCTTCCTCCCGAATGCCCGCCGCTCTCAAACGCGGTTTTCTGGGGTTCCTACGCCCCGGAGAGGACGGCCGCACCGGGCTCATGGGAAAGCCGTCCCCTCCCCCGCCCCCTGGCCGGATGGCTCAAGTTCGAGATCGCCGGGCATCCCGCCCGGGACGGCTCGCGGCTTGAGATCAAGGACGCCTCAACCGGAGGGATTCTGGCCACGGTCATGCCCGACAAGACACCGGGAAATTCATGGCGGGCGGCCTACGTCAGGGCTCCCGACCGGCCCTTTGTCGTCGCCGTCCGCGACGTCGACCCGGATGCGTGGATCGCTTTCAGCCAGCCGGTCGAGATGGGCGCCCTGTCGCACGCCGCCTGGCGCTGCGTGAAGAATGGCTTTTTGCTCGCGGAGCTTTCTGCAGCGGCCGCACTAGCCCTACTCCTATTCCGACTGTTCCGTCCATGAAATGGTTCTCCCCCTCGACCCTTTGCCTGGCGCTCCTCTTTAGCGCAGCCGTCGTGGCTCCCTGGCTGCCGGCCGCGCACAAGCTGTCGCGGGGCTACGCCCTGGAGGTGCGGATGACCTCCTCGGTGCCGGGCCACGTCCAAGTCTTTTACGATTCAGGCGGCGGCTTTCGCGAGAGTGACTCGACGGCTGCGCCGCTGGCCAGGAGCGATGCTCCGCTTCTTTACAGACTGAGCCTGCCCATCGGGACCTATGGATCGCTCCGCTTCGACCCCATCGACCGCGACGGCACGGTCACGATCGCCGCGGCAAGGATCGTGGACCGTCTCGGCCGCACCGTCAGGGCCGTGCCTGCTTCCGCGTTCAAGCCCGCCCATCAGATACAATCCCTGCACGAATCCGGGCACCGCCTCGAGGTCGTCATGACGTCGGGAGCCAACGACCCGCAGCTGCTCGTCAAACTCGATCCGCCGGTTGTGCTGTCGATTACCTGGCGGGACATCGCCCGGACATGGCTTGTGCGGATTGCCCCGGTCTTTGCCGCACTGGCCATCCTTCTGCTCGCGCTCGACCGATCGGTCCGGCTGCGGGATTCCTGCGCCCGGATGCTCCGCCTTGCGGCGGCCCGGCCGGGCCTCGCCCTGGCGCTGACCGCGGCCGCAGCCGTAGTCGCAAGCGCGTATCCCGTTGTTTTCCTCGGCAGGAGTTTCGTCGCGCCGAACTTGGGAGCCCCTCTCCTGTATGACGAGTTCCCGACACTTCCGGGCTACTCCGACAACAGCACGATCGACGCCATGGGTTCGGACGTCGGCGCAATCCTATGGCAGGCTGTGCCCTATTCGGCCGTGCAGCATCGCGCCCTTTTTCGCCACGGCGAGATTCCCGTCTGGAACCGATATAATTCTGCGGGAACGCCGCTCCTGGGCCAGGGCCAGTCCATGTTCGGCGACCCCCTTCATTTTCTGGTCGTGGCCGCAGACGGGGCGGCGTGGGCCTGGGACATCAAATTTCTGGCGGCCAAATGGCTCCTGGCACTCGGGGTGGGTCTTGTCGTGTTTGCGCTGACCCGCCACCTGGGTTCAGCCTTCCTGATCTGCCTCGGGTCGCCCTTTCTTGGCTTTTTCATCTTCCGGCTGAACCACCCGGCGTTCTTCAGCCTCTGCTATGCGCCGTGGCCTCTGTACTGCTGGATCCGGATCGCGGAGCCGGGAGGCAGGCGCGCATTCGTCTCATGGGCGGGCGGCCTCCTCCTCGCCGATCTCGCCCTCATGCTGAGCGGCACGGCCAAGGAGGCCTATATGCTCCTTGCCACGCTCAACCTCG
>CAZSEH010000250.1:0-2011 GCA_964605835.1 uncultured Opitutaceae bacterium | reverse complement strand
CGGGGCCCCCTCCGAGGGGGACCGCCGCCCCGGTGAGCGTGAAGAACGCCACCGAAGCCGGCGAGCCGTCCAGCGGGACCTGGCCGGCGACGTACTGGAGGCCGGCGAGGTTGTTCTGAACGCTGGTGGGGTCATTGAGGGCGGTCCCGACCCGCGGCGTGATGACCGCGACGCCGTTGGCGGTGCCGCCGGCGGTTACCGCGGTGTCGATCGCCAGCGAGGAGATTGTGTTGGTCTGCGCGTAGGATTGGATACCGACGAGGGCCGCTAGAACCGAGAATGTGAGTTTGCTGTGATTCATATTAATCCTTTTCTCTATCGCGCTGAACGAACGCTGAGTGAGTGATTGCCTGGGTTGGTTGTTCCGACTGGCTTGACAGCCAGAGCCTAATTCACCTGCGCACGGATGTGTATGGGGTGATGTAGGTATTCGGTTTCCCGGCCCTTAAAACCTTCCCAGGCCGAGGGCGCGTCCGGCGCCGCGCGCGCTGCGTGCGGGGCCGGGAATCAACCGGCACGAACCTAGTGCCTGTACCCTGCTGCGGCAGG
The DNA here is from genome assembly GCA_964605835.1 of uncultured Opitutaceae bacterium. GTDB lineage: Bacteria > Verrucomicrobiota > Verrucomicrobiia > Opitutales > Opitutaceae > Palsa-1447. The sequence continues at coordinate 1,462 of CAZSEH010000250.1, read as the reverse complement.
CCCGCCCTACGCGCACGCGGCCCGGCGCCCGGGTCGCCGCGGGGACAACCTATTGAAACGTCACAGCTAGCGCCCGAACATCTCCCAAGGGTAGTACTCCGCCTCGATGGGCATCGTGTCCCACTCGAGGGCGTCCGGCGGGGAGGACTCGCAGATCGCCTTCCACGCGTTCTCCAGCTTGGTATGGCTGGACCATTTGCCCTCAGGCGACTTGGAAACGATGACGGCATTTGCGCCCGAACGCTCGATCAGGGTCGCGTAGGCCTCGGGACCGCCCTTTGCGCCGAACTGGTCCCACGGGATGTGCACGACGGTGATGGGGAGCTCGGAGGTCCAGGACTTCCTGGCAACGGTCACCGCGAATTTCTTCATTGGCGTCATCATTGGCGGGGGTTCAGGAGGTGATGGTGCCGTTCATCTTGTCGACGGCGGCCTGCGCGCGCTTCCACGCATCGCCGACCTTGTCCTTTGCCGCGTTCCATGTCTCAGGAGTCGTGGCCTTTGCGAGTTCGCTCATGCTGCTTGTGAGATACGATCGGGAGTCGTCGACCTCCTTCATGGCGAAGTCCCAGTCCTTCGTGTCCGTCGTCATGCCGGCCCGCTTGGCCTTGAGCAGGCTTATCTCGCGGTCAAGCCTGGCCGAGAGGCGCTCGACCCCTGCCGCGAAATGGGCCCGCTGCTCGTAGCCGTCGTTCTTGATGGCGGTCCAATGGTCCGCGGGCCCTCCGTCCGAGGCCGAGGCGGCGACGGCGATGGCCTGGCCGGGCGCCCGGCAAACCGTCCCGACCGCAGCCGCGGCAAGCAGTCCACAGGCGATTCCCACCCGGCACATGGAAGGTGCTGTGTTCACGATGGGAACTGTAGCCTCCCAGCTCCCGAAGTTCCATGGGTTCAACCCCCCATGCCTCAAGGGGCCCCGCACGAACCCATGGCCCAATGGCGCGTTGCGAATGCGGGCAATGGGGTGCTCACCCCATCGACTCGGGGCCGCAGCTGTGAGACCGTGAGACGGTCAGTTCAGTGGGCGCCGCGCGCGTGGTGGCGTCTTCGGTGGAGGCCCCGTTCGCACTGATAGAAGCAGGCCAATTGTTGAACTCCTTGATTCTAAATATCCATTGTTCGGTCGCAAAGGTGGCGGGTGGAGCCGTGCAACCGGCGGTGCGGGGTGGCGCCACGCTTGCGCGGCGCGAAGAAAAGGGAAAGATCCTGGGGACGATGATCCCCTTTTCGACCCAGGGCTCTCCGGCGGGGATCTCGGCGGATCCTGAGGCCGGCGCCGGGAGATTGGTCCGCGCAACGCTTCCCCAAGTTAAGCGGAGCCCATAACCTCTATGCCAATGAAACCCATCAATACCCTATTGGCCGACGATCATACGATTGTCCGGGAGGGCCTGCGGGCCCTGCTGCTTGCCGACGGCGGAATCAGCGTCGTCGGGGAGGCCCGCAACGGGCGCGAGGCCGT
>CAZSEH010000249.1:0-2012 GCA_964605835.1 uncultured Opitutaceae bacterium | reverse complement strand
AAAGCCCCGCGAAATAATCCGTGGAGTAGGCCCTTCGCATCGCCTCGAGCCCTGCTGGGTTCGTCGCCGCGCCGCTCCTGGTCGGCACCGCGGCCGCCGGCTCCCATTCCCATGCGGGATCGGCCTCCCCACCCTCTGCCGTGATTTCCGTGAAAATCACCGGAGCCGTGCTTTGCACAAGATGGCGAATACGCAGCCGTCCGCGGTCGGTTTCGATGGTGCCGTTGAACTCCGCGTCATAGAGGTTCAGCCGCCCCTGCCCTCCCCTTATCCTGCCTTTCGGCCTGATATAGAACGATCCGATCTGGAGCCGGGGCTGACTGTAGCCGCTGTAGCCGCTGCGGTAACTGCGGAAATCCTGGACATCGGAGCGAAAGACCTGGATCCGGATGCGATCGCTCTCTCGCCAAATCATGCTTCCCAGGTGCCCGTTTCCAAACCAGATGGCCTCCTTCCAGCTCTCCGGCAGGCGGTGCCAGATCATGTCATGGCGCGACATGAAGGCCGGCCAGTCGACTGCCGGTTTGACAAGGCCCTCTGCGCCGGCGCGCAAAGGCGGAAAGACCGTGAAGATCGCCAGAAAAAAGACTATTACGCATCCGATTCCCGATCCCCGCCGTCGCTTGCGCACCCAAAGGCAAAGGCTGGAAGATGCGTTTCGCATGTTACGATAGCGGCTTGGCCCGCTACTGGAGGCGCACGCGGACGGCAATCGCCGCGGTAGTCGGCGGAACCGGAGGCAGTTTGATTCGCAATCCCGACTGGTCGCGCGTCCATTTCAGCGAGGCCGGCGACCCTAGGAGGGAAACATCGGCTATCTCGCGATCGAGCGCCGGCGGCACTCCTGCGGCGCCCCTGGCTAACGATTTTACAAGAAGCTCGCCGGACGACGGAACGGCGAGCGCAATCGCGTAAAGCAGGTTTCCATCCTTTGACTGGGTGAATCGGATGTCCGCACCCGTGTATGAGATTGGACTGACATCGAGCGCACCTCCAAACCTGCTAGCGGCCTCGGGCTCATTGAGCGACGGGCCCTCGCCATAGGTCTTCCAAGGCCGCGTGGCGTAAATCGCCTCGCCATTGACGGTGAGCCATCGGCCGACGCCCTGGACCGTGTCGATCTCGTCCCCGTCGATCGTACCGTCAGCCCTCACGGGAACGCTAAGCATCAGGTTCCCGTTCCTGCTCACGATGTCGACCAACATCCGGATCACGACGGGGGCCGTCTTATATTGGTGGTTTTGGTAAATCGAGCGATCGTAATGCCATTGTCCGAGGCAGGTGTCGGTCTGCCAGGGCTGCGGCAGGATGGTGCGGGCCTTGCCGCGCTCGATGTCGTAAACGAGGGCGCGGCGCTGATCGGCATTGAGACCCTTCGTGTTCACGACCGCCTCGTTGCGACCATGCAGCCGCTGGCTCTCGTTGTAGAAATGGGCGACCAAATCGAGTCCGTCCTTTTCATCCACGGTGTGCTGAGGCAGCACGCCGTCGTCGAAATAGAGCAGGTCGGGCTGATAATCGTCGACCAGCTGGCGGATGCGCTTGAAGAACTTGTCGAGGTATGCGGCGCTGGGCGGGGCGTGCAGCGGGTGGTTCTGCGCATAGAGATCCTGGGAGTCATAGCCCTCCCACCACTGGCCCTTTCCGTCCGCCTTTGTCAGGCGCCCGTCGTATGGCACCCCGGCGAGCGGGCCGGTCGCGTCGCTCCCCTGGGCCGGCTCATACCATGTCCAAGAGCGCGAGGCGTGCACGCTCACGCCAAAGCGCAGCCCGTTCTTTCGGGCCGCCGCCTCCCAAAGGGCGATCAGGTCCTTGTGCGGACCCATGTTGACGGCGTTCCACGGTTGGAACTTCGAATTGAAGTTGTCGAAGTTATCGTGGTGGTTCGCAAGCGCCATGAAGTACCGCGCCCCGCATTGCCTGTAGAAGGCGAGAAGCTTGTCCGGGTCAAAATTCTCCGCCTTCCACAGATGGATGATGTCCTTGAAGCCGACCTTGGACGGATGCCCGTA
>CAZSEH010000248.1:0-2021 GCA_964605835.1 uncultured Opitutaceae bacterium | reverse complement strand
GGTCAGTGCGGTCAGGAGAGCCGAGCCGGCGGCAAAGCCGGCCGGACCTGCGATGGAGGAGCTTTTGTTTGTCATTGGGAGAATTTACACGATTCGCAGAGCCGCTGCCATGGGGTATCCAATGCATGGGGTGATGGCCTACCCCGGTGGCAGCTGCGCACAATCGGGCAGGAATCGCTCTGTCCGTTTTGCCTAAGGAAAAATCTTGAGTATCTGAGCCGAAATCCATGAAGACCCGCCTTCGCTGGCTTGTCATTATGCTCGCGGCCGCCTCGCTCGCTCGGGGCGCGGACATCGTCTGGCATCCCTGGTCCGACGAGGTGTTCGCCCAGGCCAGGCGGGAGAACAAGTTTGTCTATATGGACCTGGAGGCGGTGTGGTGCCACTGGTGCCACGTGATGGACAGCGTCACCTACCGGGACCCGGCGGTGATCCAGGAGATGAACCGCAGTTTTATCGCAGTGCGCGTCGACCAGGATTCGCGGCCGGACCTCGCCGCCCGCTACGAGGACTGGGGCTGGCCTGCGACCGTCATATACGCTGCCGACGGAACCGAGATCGTAAAGAAGCAGGGCTACGTGCCGCCGGGCCCTATGGTTCGCCTCCTGCGCGCAGTCATCGAGGATCCCTCGCCCGTTGACTATCACGATGCCGTGCCGGAACCCGCGGCAGGATCCGTAGGCGGACTCGCGCCGGAACGGCGCCAGGCACTGCGGAAGGCCTGGATTGCGGGATACGATGACAAGGCCGGCGGATGGGGGTTTTCCCACAAGTTTCTCGATCGGGACGGTGTTGAACTGGCGCTGCGGGAGGCGGCGGCTGGCAATGCGGACTCGGCCCGCAGGGCCCGGGACACACTACGCCTGCAGCGCAAGCTCATGGATCCGGTCCGGGGCGGTGTCTTTCAGTATTCCGTCGGCGGCTCCTGGGATGAGCCCCACTTCGAAAAAATCATGCAAATGCAGGCGGAGAACCTGAAGATCTACGCCCAGGCGTATGCGCAATGGGGCGACCCGGCATGCCTTGAGTCCGCGCATTCCATTCGGCGCTATCTGCAGGAAGTCCTCACGAGCCCAGACGGGGCTTTTTACACAAGCCAGGACGCCGACAGCCCCTCTGGAGAGGAGGGAGCGCGTTACTACGCCCTGGACGATGCGGGCCGGCGGGCACAGGCCATGCCGCGCATAGACAAGCACACCTATGCGCGGGAAAATGGCTGGGCCATCGAGGCGCTTGCCCAGTACGCAGCCTGGACGGGCGACGCGTCCGCCGACGACGAAGCCATTCGCGCCGCGCGGTGGGTCCTTGGCAACCGCGCGCTTCCAGGGGGCGGATTCCGCCACGATGAGCGCGATGCGGCCGGACCGTATCTGGGCGACACACTGGGCATGGGCCGGGCGTTTTGGTCGCTCTATCAAGTCACGGCGGACACCCAATGGCTGGCGCACGCTGCGGGCGCGGCAGAGTTCATTTGCGCCCATTTTAGTCGCGGGGCGCAGCCCGGGTTCGCTGCAAGCGACACGACGCGAAGCGCCTTTCCTCCGCCTCGCCCCGAGTTCGACGAGAACGTCAGCCTGGCGCGCTTTGGATTCGTTCTGGCGGCGGCCACCGGCCGCAGGGGGTTTCACGACATGGCGCTCAAGGCCCTTCAATGGGCGGCCGCCACGGGCGAAGCCGAGTCCCGCGGTTTCTATCTGGCGGGTCTCCTTCTCGCCGACAACGAGAGCCGCGGGGATCCCCTGCACGTGGCGGTGGTCGGCCGGAAGGACGATCCGGGCGCCCAGGCGCTGTTCGCCAGTGCACTCCGGTCGCCGGCTTCCTACAAACTGGTCGAGTATTGGGACCGCCGCGAAGGGCCGGCGCCCCGCGGGGAGGACATCTACCCGGAAGGCAGGTCGGCCGCGGCGTTTGTCTGCGCGCACGGCGCCTGCTCGGCTCCTCTCGTCAATGCTCCGTCGCTGGATGCGCGGCTGCGAAAACTGGAAGCGGCCCAGTAGCCGGGAATCCCGGCCGGAATTCGA
>CAZSEH010000247.1:0-2044 GCA_964605835.1 uncultured Opitutaceae bacterium | reverse complement strand
GCTTGTTGCGCTTCCACGAGTTGCGGTCCTGCCACTCTCCGCGGCCTCCGCCCTGTCCTCCGCCCTGCCCTCCACCCTGGCCGCCACCCTGGCCGCCACCCTGGCCATACCGTTCCTCGCCTCCTCCGGCGGGCTCTCCCCCGACGTCGCGGCTTCCCCCAACGTCGCGGTTCTCGTTCGCGGATGCGGGCAGCGGGGCCTGCTGCGCCGCGGGCGCGGGCGCCGCCGGCGCCTCGGGCTCGGGCCTCCGCTCGGGGACAAAGATGGCCGGCTTTGCCTCCTCCCTCACCGGCTCCGGCTCCGCGGCGGGCTTGCGGCCGCGCGGCCTCCCGCGCGGCTTTGCGGGCTTGTTGCCTTCGTCAGGCGCGGAAGCCTCGTCGTCGGACTTGGGAGGTAGGGACATCAGTGTTTTCTGTAAGGGGCGCTCCTGCCTTGGATCGGTTTAAGGTGGCCACGATGCGGTCGACCTGTGACTTGAGAAATCCGGTTGAACCATCATTCCAAAGGACGAAATCGGACAGCTCGATCTTCCGAGCCAGCGGCAATTGCTTGGATATGCGTTGCTCGGCGAGCGCGCGGTCCAAACCGCGCTGCTCCAATCGAGCGAGTTGAGACTGGCTATCACAGGCCACGCAGACCGTGAAATCAAACCAATTCTCGAGGGAAATCTCGAAGAGGAGGGGCACCTCCACCACCCAGTCCAGGCCCGGGTTCTCTCGGAGCATCCCGCGTGCGATGTCGAAGAAGCCAGGGTGCGTAAGACTTTCAAGCCAAAGCCTTTCCGAATCATCTGAAAACACGATTCGAGCGAGGGCCGGCCGGTCCACGGCGCCCGTTGGCTGGAGGACTTTTTCGCCGTAGCGGGCCCTGATGGCGGCCGTCACCGGCTCCGAGGGAAGCACCCGCTCCCTGACGATGAGGTCGGAGTCGATGTGACGAAACCCCCATTCGGCGAAAAGCTTCGCCGCCGTTGATTTCCCGCAGCCAAAGCCACCGGTGAGTCCGAGGATCATCGTCAAAGGGTCATACTGATACGGAAACCGCGCCCAGTTCAACCATGGGTTGCCCTCCCCCGAAAAGCCCGGCCGTCTCCGCGGCCGCGAACGGCGGCCTAGGCGGAGCGCACGCCCTTTGAGCCGTGCTTCCATATCAGGGGCGCGAGCCGCCCCACGCCCTTCACCTTCGCCGAAAACGAACCCGGGGAATGGATGAACCGGAACAGCCAGCCAAGCGCCACGCGGTCGGCCCAGACGGGAATGCGAGCCTGCCGCCCCGAAAGGAAGGCGATGGCGCCGCCGATGCACAGAATCGCCGGCTTGTACGAAAGGCGCTGGCGCAGGTCCCAGCCGAGCCTTTCCTGGACGCCCCCGCTTAGCCCGATGGCGACCAATCGCGGCCTGCGTTCGTTGATCATGTCCACGAGCCGGCTGTCGGACAACGGGCCCTCCCTCGGGTAAAGGGGGGCGATGTAGAGATCGCCCTCCGCGACGTCAAAGCCGCGGCCGCGGAGCCAGGCCATATTGGCCCCGGCATCGGCCGCCGACGGCATGACCCAGAAGGTGTCCCCCCTGCCCCGGAAGTCCTTGCCCGCCACCAGTGCGCGCAGCAGGCGCAGGCCTGAGATTCTGCGGATACGCTCGCCCGTCCGGATGAGCCAGAGGATCACCATCAGGCCGCTGTCGGTGACGGCGAAATCCGCCCCCTCCATCGCCGCGCGGTGGGCGGGATCGTCCTCGAGCCGGACCATCACCGGGGCCGAGGGCACGACGATCAGGCCGCCTCCGGGGACGAGCCCGAGGAGGCCCTCGAGATCGGAGACATAGAACCTCACCCCGAGAATCGTCCTGAAGGTGTCCCGCACAGGGGGGATACCATAGGAAGACCAAAACCCCTGAAAGCGCAAAATGTGCTCACTCGCAGCTTGACGCTGGGCTCCAAATTTGGAGCGTTCTTCGTTCCGCGAGATGCCCTCATCGTCTAGCGGCTAGGACGGGACCCTCTCAAGGTCTAAACAGGAGTTCGATTCTCCTTGAGGGCGCCATCT
>CAZSEH010000246.1:0-2045 GCA_964605835.1 uncultured Opitutaceae bacterium | reverse complement strand
GTGACATCCGCTTTACCCGGAATGGGAATACTCTCTATGCCATCGCCCTGGTGTGGCCGGGCGACTCGATCACCGTCAAGTCCCTCGGCACGCAGGCCGCCCAGCGCGAAGGCAGCATCAAGTCTGTGCGGATGCTGGGCATGGACGAGGAGCTACGATGGTCCCAAGAGCCGCAGGGATTGGTGATAAGGACGCCGAAAACCAAAACGAGCGACTTCCCGTACGCTTTCCGCATATCCACACAGTAGTTGCGCGAGCGCAGGACCATGCCCCGGCCTTCCCTCTTGTCCACCGGCCCTTTCACCCTTTCATGAACAATCGATCCCCGCTAGCTAAAGCGGTCCGTTTCTGCTCCGTGATGCCCACGACTGGGTTCTCCGTGGCGCGCTCGCGCAAGTCCGCCCGAATCCTCCTGATGGCGAGCCTCTTATATACATTGAACGGGCTCGGTGCAAAGGAGGCGGTCGACTACGTCAATCCATTCATCGGCGCGGGAAGCACCCGCCCCACCCCCACCGAGGCCGCCCGCCTCACGCTTGATCCCAATTTTGACGGGTTTCACGGCAAGCTCTTTCCCGGCGCCTGCACTCCGGGGGGCATGGTGCAGCTGAGTCCGGACACGATCACAGGGGGCGACAACGGAGCTGGTTATTCCTATCCGCATACGACAATTCAGGGTTTCAGCTTTAACCACATGAGCGGCGTGGGCGCCTATGGAGACTTGGGCAATTTCCTGGTCATGCCCACGATAGGGCCCCTCCAAACCTACTGGGGGCAGACCGACCAGCCCGGCTCCGGTTATCTGTCTTCTTATTCCAAGGATACGGAAGTAGCGCAGGCCGGGTATTATGCCGTCACTTTGGACGACTACAAGGTCCGGGCCGAGATGACCGCCGCCCAACACAGCGGCATCCTGCGTTTCACCTTTGCGAAGAACGCGCAGTCCCGGATTCAGATCGATCTGGCACGGCGCATCGGAGGCACCTCACTTCGGCAGACCGTGAAGGTTACCGGCGCCCGCACGATTGAAGGCGAGATCGAATGCACGGCCAAAGGCGGCGGCTTCCGGCACGGGACGGTGAACTACACCCTTTACTACCACGCGGAGTTCAGCCGTCCGCTGGGCAATTTCGGCGTCTGGAGCGCAACGCTCCCCCCCGGTCCCTACAACACTCTCTGGCCAAAACCGGATTTCATCGCCGCCTACCAGGCTGCCGACAGCCTCCCGGGCTGCCAAGAAAAACAAGGGCAGCATCTCGGATTCTATGCGGAATTTCCCACCGACAACCAAGAGGCCGTCCTCCTCAAGGTCGGTATTTCCTACGTCAGCGTCGCCAATGCCCGCACGAATCTTGAGGCAGAAATCCCCACCTGGGATTTCGACGGCCTGCGCAACGCGAGTCGTGCAGCCTGGCAGGAAGCCCTGAATCGAATCGCGGTTGAAGGAGGGACGGAGGATCAGAAAACGATTTTTTACACAGCCCTCTACCATGCGCTGATCGACCCGCGCACCCAGGCCGACGTCAACGGTGACTACCCCGGCGGCGACGGACGGGTGCATCAGGCGAAGGGCTTCACCAAGCGCACGATCTTCAGTGGCTGGGATGTCTATCGCAGCCAATATCCTCTGCTGACGCTGATCGCGCCGGGCATCGTCAACGACCAGATCAACAGCATGGTGGCCCTGGCTGAGGAAAACGGCACCCACTACTTTGACCGCTGGGAGCTGATGAACAGCTACACCGGTGTCATGAACGGCAGCCCGGAGGTGATCGTGATCAACGATGCCTACAGAAAGAACATTCGCGATTTCGACCAAGCAAAGGCTTATCAGTACGCGGTAGACACGTGCGCGCGGTTCTGCAACGGGGCGCAAAGCTACACCGTGGGTGATCACGGGCTCGCGACGACCCTTGAAAACGCCTTCGCTGACTGGAATCTCGGCCAGTTGGCCGCATCCCTCGGGCATGGCGAAGACGCAAAGAAATACATTACCCGCGGCCAGACCTACCGCCTTCTGTTCGATCCCGAAGTCCCCTGGACCT
>CAZSEH010000245.1:0-2047 GCA_964605835.1 uncultured Opitutaceae bacterium | reverse complement strand
TCCAACTGCTCGGAAACTGCGGCGCGATCCGGACAATCCCGTTGCTGTAATCCGGCCGGTAGCCAAACAGCCCCTCGACGACCGCACGCGCGAACAGGCTGTTGCAGTCGTTGAAATCCGTCCCGCCGGCGGGATGTCCCATGTCGCCGGGGACGGGCCCAAAAAGCGACTGCTGCGGGAAGGTTCCGCGAAGCACTTTCCAGCCATCGTCCGGCAGGCCTGTCTGAAAATACGCCAATGCCAGCTGGTAATTGTCCCCAGCCCACATCTCTCGAACAGACCAGATCGACGGCACCCAGTTCGAGGGCCAGCATTGTTCGCCGCCGTAAGGCAGCGTGACGCGCTCAAGGCCCCATTCCGTATACTGCAAAGCCTGCGCAGACTGTTCCGCGTCGAGGAGTCCTGCGTCAATGGGACAGAAGATGGCGTAAAGCCAGCAGCTCTCGTGGAGGCGCTGCAGGCCGATCTGCTCGCGATATGCGCCTGGATAGCCCTTGTCTGGGATCCAAAGCAGGTCGAAGAAGCCTTTCCGGATCCGCGCCAGAGCTGCGGTGTGAAGCTGCACGGATTTCGCGTCGCCCGCTCTCTGAGCCATTTGCAGCGCGGTCGCTTCCGCCCGATAGGCGTAGGCTGTCTCTTCGGAAGTGCCCCCTCCGTTGTACCATTGATCGTCCGTCGGCCACGTATTGGCGTAGCTTTCGTAAATCCCCTTTCCGTCCGGATCGAAGCAGTCCTTGATGTACTCGCAGTGCAGGTCCAGCGAAGGCCGGAGGATCCTTTCGATCTCGGGATCTCCCGTCCAACGCCAGGCGTGTTGGACTTGATCGAAGAACTGGCTTTGCATGTCGTAGTGGTGCGGCTGGTCGAGATCGATGCGGCCTTTGCCGAACATGCGCGATCCCGGCGCCTGGCTGGTGAGATCCTTGCTTGGATCAGGCATCGCCTCGGTCTTGTCTGATTGGGTGATCTGCTTGCTGATGAATAGTCTGGCGTCGTTCTTAACCTCGTCATGCCACCCGAATGCGGTCGCGCCAAAAAGAGTGCGCCAGCCGAGGAGTGCGGTCCCCCAGCGCATGCCGGAGTGGGTGTAGATGCCGTCGCGATAGCAGCCATCCTCCACGTTGGCGGAAGCTCCGACAGCGGCGTTCAGCCAGGGATCGGGCGAATCCACAACGACCTGCTTCTCAATGGCCTCTTCGCGCCGCAGGCCGGCGGCAAATTCATCGGCCGGCGACTTGGCGACCCCGGCCCCGGGGCCGAGCAGCGTCCAATAGACCTCCGGCGTTGCGCCAAGCGCCACCATGCCGCACGCCAAGGGCTGCGTACCACCATGGCTCGCCGCCAAGGTCGCGGCGTCCTGCCATTTGCCGGCGTCCGCTACCACGACTGCCGAACCCGCGCTGCATGTGCCAACGGCCACCGGCCCTGGTTTTCCGGCTAACGATTGAACAGTCCATGACAGGCCATTCGATGACACCCGGTTTCGATCGCAGTCCGACGGCACAAAGCCGCGATGGAGGTACTTTGAATGTTGGCTGATCGCGTCAAATGCCCACAGGACATGACCCTTTTCCGGAGTGGCCGCGCCGCTAGCCCACACAAGCGCATCGCCAGTTAGGGCGCCCTCCACGCGAATATGGGCCACCATCCCGGGGCCCTGCGCAGCGGGCACCTCCTCAAGATGGATGGTCGTGGCACCCCACGCCGAATCCCTGACAATCCACTCCATCCGACCGGGGCGGTATTTGGAGGTGATATCCGAAGCCTCCTGCAGCCAGAGGCCCTTTCCATTTCGGACCAACCCAAACATCAGGTTGCCGAGCACCCAATCGCCGCTGCCGAGGACCGCATAGGGTTTGTCGCCGCCCAGCGCTATGGCGTAGATATGGTTACAATACAAGGGGCGGTTGCAATAAAGCTCGCCATTGTGGCCGACGAAGGCATCGCCCTCCACCGCGTACCTCGGGCTTTCGAGCGATTGGAGATCGACCCGATCCTGGCGCCCGGCAAATCCCGCTGTGGCCGTCACCGCAACGATCGCGGCGAG
>CAZSEH010000244.1:0-2082 GCA_964605835.1 uncultured Opitutaceae bacterium | reverse complement strand
GCAGCACCACGACCGTATCCGTTCCGCTTTGGTTGGCCGGCTGCACGGAGATCTCGATCCCCTGGTCCAATTGCGTGAAGCCGGCGGCCCCGCCGCCCAGAAGGGAAGCGCCAAGGACCTTCGCTGGAATGGGCGGCAGGCGGAGCGAGCCCGCGCCCTTCCAGTCCAGGACGTGCACATAGACCTTCGCGTCCCGGTAGGTCGATGCGCCGTAGGCGCCTGGCAGGAAAGGGCCACCGCGGGTGCCGTAGATGCTTTCCCCGTTCGCGGCCAGCCAGTCGCCGACTTCCTTCAACCGTTGCGCCTGGGGCGGATCGATGAGCCCGTCCGGTCTCGGCCCGACATTCATGAGCAGGTTGCCGTCGCGCCCGGCCACCTTTGCGAGCAGCTGTATGAAGTCCCGCAGCGGCTTGATCTTGCGGTCCGGTTCCCAACCCCAGGCCCCGGCCAGGGTCGTGCACAGCTCCCAGGGGTGCTCGGAATCAAAATCGCCCAGGGCGCGGTCGCCCTCGCGCGAATGGTAGTCCTCCGGCATGTCGGCCCGCCCGTTGATGACAACGCCGGGCTGCAGCTCGCGGAGCATGGCGTAGGCCTTGTCCGTCTGCCAGCTGAAGCGCCCCTTGTACGACTGCCCCTGGGGTCTCTTCTCCCATCGGGCTCCGGACACCCAGTGGCCGCCAAACCCGAGCCAGTTGTTCTCGCCCCCGTCGAAAAAGAGGACGTCGATCTTCCCGTAATTTGTCAGCAGCTCGCGCAGCTGGCGATGGTACTGGTCGCGCAGCAGCTCGGCGTTTTGAAGCTGCAGGTCGGGAAAGAAAAATCCGGGGAACCGCCAGTCCAGGGGCGAATAATAGAGTCCCACCAGCATTCCGCCCTCGCGGGCCGCCTTGACATAGTCGGCCACGAAGTCCCGGTGGGCGGCTGTCTTGACGCTGTTGAAGTCGCCGCCGGGGTCGTCGAAAAGGGCGAACCCGTCGTGGTGGCGGGTCGTCAGCACCGTGTATTTCATTCCGGCCGCCTTGGCCACGGCCACCCACGCATTGGGATCGAAATGAGCCGGCGTGAACCGGTCGGCCAGCTTCGCGTATTCCGTCACCGGGATCTGCTCGTTCCATTGCACCCATTCTCCGCGCCCCAGGATGGAGTAGAGGCCCCAGTGCATGAACAGGCCGAACTTTGCCTCCCGCCACGCGGCCAACCGGGCCTGATGCTGCGCGGCCGTTTCGGCGAAGGTTTGCGCCCGGCCGGCGGACAGCGTTGCCGCAAGGCCGAGTATCACCAGCGCCATCCGCGCCAGTCTATTGAGGGGAAGCACGACGGTTTTCATGGATTATTGTCAAAGAAGCTGAGCTGCCAACGGTCGTGCCACCGGATCACCGGCTTGTCGCCTTCCCACTCCAGGGGCAGCCAGACGTATCGCCCGTCGATCGCATCCTCCGCGTGCCAGCGATCGGCCATGAAGATGAAGGCGGAGGGCTTTCCCGGCGCCGGCAAAACAAAGGTGCTTTGGGACCCGAAGGTGGTGGCGACTTCCTGCGGTGTTCCCCGGCAGGGGTTGCCTAGCCTTGTCCAAGGCCCAAAGATCGAATCGGCGACGGCCGACCGCCCTGGGTTGGGCCTGAAACCGGTGGTCCCTGAAGAGATCATGTAGTACTTGCCGTTGTGCTTGAAAAGGGCGGGAGCCTCGTTCGAGTCGCCGACCAGCGCCCGGGACCACCTGCCGGTGAAGCCCTGGTAGTCATCCGTCAATTCGGCGATATGGATTGTCGCATTCTCCTCTGCGGATGTGACGAGGTACGCCTTGCCGTCGTCGTCCCCGAAGATCGTCATGTCGCGCGACATCTGGCCCAGTTCATAGTCCCGGCGAAGCCATTGGCCGGCAATGGCCGCCTTGAGCCGGCTGAGCTTGGGATCGGGAGCCTTCGGAACCTTGTCCTCCTCGGTGACGTTGAGGGGCCATATGCCCTTGTTGGGACGGTAGGCGCGGACATAGGTGTAGGGCCCCGTTGCCTCATCGCTCACAGCCATCGCCGCAAGGGCGGACTTGTAGCCGTTGCCCTTGTGCTCCAGGTGAAACCACAT
>CAZSEH010000243.1:0-2120 GCA_964605835.1 uncultured Opitutaceae bacterium | reverse complement strand
CCTTTCGGGCAGATCGACTTGAATCCGGCTCCCTGGCCGGACACTGTGGAGCCGCCATGCGCCTTCCCCTGCCGCCCTCCGTTTTCCTATTTGCGTCCGTCGCGCTGGCGGCCCCCGCCGCGCCGGAATCGCCGGGTGTCGCCGCAGCGATGCAGTCCATGGTCGATGCGCACGAAATCGCCGGCGCGGTCACCCTGGTCGCCACCGGCGACAGGATCGTGCACCTGGGCGCCACCGGCTTCGCCGACGTTGCCAAGCGCAGCCCGATGACGCCCGATGCAATGTTTTGGATCGCGTCGATGACGAAGCCGGTCACCGGTGTCGCGATCCTGATGCTGCAGGACGACGGCAAGCTCAACGTCAACGACCCGATCGCCAAATACATCCCGGAATTCGCCGCCCTGAAAACGCCATCCGGAAAGCCCGCCAACCTTACGATCGCCCAGCTGCTCAACCACACCTCCGGCCTGGCCGACCCGAAGCTCGCGGCCACCGTCTCGGTGAAGACGCTGCAGGATTACGCACGGGTCTGCCTGTCCGAACCGATGCAATTCGAGCCGGGAACCGCCTGGCGATACACAAGCTCGGGCTTCAATGTCGCGGGCCTGATCGTCGAGATTGCCGGCGGCCAGCCCTTCGAAACCTTTCTCCAGGAGCGCCTTTTCGCCCCCCTCGGAATGACGGACACGACTTTTTATCCGGACGAGGCCCACCAGAATCGTCTAGCCCGTTCCTACAGGGCCAATCCGGCCGCGGGCACCCTCACCGTTCAGTCGGGATTCGGGTCGTTTGGACCGATGCCGACCCCGGGGCATGCCATTGCGCTGGGAGCCGGCGGTCTTTTTTCGACCGCCAGCGATTACGCGCGATTCTGCCAGATGCTTCTCAACGGCGGCACGCTCGATGGCCGGCGCTACCTGAGCGCGGGGGCGTATCGGGCGCTTACGACGGTTTGCACGGGCGACTTGCCGACGGGGTACACGAAGACAAAGCTCAACCATGTCCTGGGATGGGGTCTCGGCGCTGCGGTTGTGCAGGCGCCGGCCGGCGGCGTCTCGGCCCTTCTTTCGCCCGGGAGCTTCGGCCACCCCGGCGCCTTTGGCACGGCCGCATGGATAGACCCGGTCAAGGGCGCGATCTATGTCATGATGGTGCAGCGCCCGAACATGCCGGACAATTTCGAGAACCCGCCGGCGCTGGCGTTTGTGCGCGCCGCGGCCGCGGCGCTGGCAAACCCGGCCCCTTGATTCGGGATGCCTTGTCCGTGCCGGCCGAGAGTGGCCTCGCGGGTTTTCGCGGTCCCCGTATTCACGGCCATTGCGGCCGCTGCAATCCTGTCAGCCCTGTCCGGCGAGTTCCACCCTGAGGGCCACCGCGTAGTCGTTCGGAGGCCTGTAGGCGACTGAGTCGACCCGCAGCCCGTCCGGAGCCTGCTTCCAGGAGAGCTGCTCGCCGGTCCCAAGGAGCTGCACACGCGCGATCTTTCCGGGATTGGTCTCCGCAGCCGTTCCAAGGGAACGCACGAGGAATCCATCCTGCGGCCAGCCGAGGACAATCGCGTAGATCACATCGCCCTTCTTGCTTCGGGTGAACCGAATGTCCCGCGTGTCAAACTGGTTGCGGCTGCGTATGGTGGCGCGAGCCATGTGGGGGCCCTCGCCGAAAACCTTCCACGGCCGGGTGGAATAGATGGCCTCGCCGTTGATCTTGATCCAGCCGGTCAGGGCGTCGAGGACCGCTTCCTCATCGGCGTCGATTGTGCCGTCCGGCTTGCCGGGGACATTGAGGATGAAGGTGCCGTTCTTGCTGACGACGTCGACCAGCCACTGGATCGCCTGCCCCGGCTTCATGTAGGCGTGGTCTCGGAATAGCCGCCGATTATAATGCCACTGGCCCAGGCAGGTCTCCGATTGCCACGGATAGGGCTTGATGCCGGCCGTGATTCCGCGCTCGTAATCGGCGACCACGGTCTTGGCCAGGCGTTCGGGAACGCCCTTGATGTTCAGAACCGCCTCCATTTTACCGCCCCGGGTCTTGAGGTTGTGATTGTAAAAGTAGGCGCCGATGTTCATGCCCGCCCAGCCGAGCGGCAGGAGCGTGTCGTCGAAATAGAGCATGTC
>CAZSEH010000242.1:0-2157 GCA_964605835.1 uncultured Opitutaceae bacterium | reverse complement strand
CCTCTATTCAGCGGTGTCGGAATTGGGCGCGTGAGAAGCGAAGGCGAACCCGGCCATGCCGGACCGCCCCCCGGGGTTCACAGCTGCAGCGGAAGCCCGATTTCGATGATCTGGCTCGGTGTGATCCGGTAATAGTCCTTGGCCGGGCGCGCATTGCGGATCAGGAAACCGTAAAGGCTCTTTTCCCATTCCCACATGCCGCTTACGCCGCCTGACATGATCATTTCCCGGTTGAAATAGTACGTGGCCGCCTGGGGAACGATGGGCAGGCCGGCGGCTTTCACACGATCCATCAGGGAGGCAACGTCGGGCGATTCCATGTAGCCATAGTGGCCGATGGCCCGCCAGATTCCCCCGCCCACTTCGCGCAGCTGCAGCCGCTTGGATTCCTCGATGGTCGGCACATCCTCGGTTATGATGCTTAGGAGAACGACAATCTTCTGCAGGCTGCGGTTGGCCTTCAGGTGGTGGAGGAGCGCGATCGGGGTCCCGTCGGACGAACCGACCATGAAGACCGCGGCTCCCGACACGCGTGTCACGCGCGGACTGTTGGCGATCGCCGTCAATTCGGATTCCGTTACGTTGCCGCCGTAGACCAGGCGGAAGACGGCGTCCCGTCCGGTCTTCCAGGTATGCATGATCGCGAGGACCGCGGCCGCGATCGCCAGCGGAAACCACCCGCCGTCGGCGAGCTTCCTCGCGTTCGACAGGAAGAAGGCGGCATCCATCAGCAGGAAGAGCGCGCAGGGCACTCCGGCCCGCAGAAGGGTCCAGCGCCAGTTGTGGCGGGCGACAATGAAGAAAGCGATGGTGGTGATCGCCATCGTTCCGGTCACCGCAATGCCATAGGCCGAGGCCAGCTTGCTGCTGGAGCCAAAGGAAACTGCCGTCAGGATGCAGCCGAGCGTGAGCAGCGTGTTCACGAAGGGCACGTAGATCTGACCGTGAAGCTCGGCGTTGGTGTGGCTGATCTTCAGCCGTGGAAAATACCCGAGCTGGATGGCCTGGCGGGTGAGCGAGTAGGCGCCGGATATGAGGGCCTGGCTTGCGATGATAGCGGCGACAATTGAAACGCCGGTGAGGGCGGCGCGGGCGAACCCAGGCGGGGCCATGGCAAAGAACGGATTCTCGGTCGACAGCGGATGGGACAGAATATAGGCGCCCTGGCCGAAGTAATTGAGGACGAGTCCCGGAAACGCGGCCGTGTACCAGGCCATGGCGATATACCGGCGTCCAAAATGCCCCATGTCCGCGTAAAGTGCCTCGGCTCCGGTGATTGCGAGCACGATGGACCCCATGAGACTGGCCACCTGCCACGGCGGATGCCGGAGCAGGGCAAGCCCGTGGGCCGGATTGAGCGCGCGCAGAACGCCCGGGACCCTGACCAGGTAACAGATTCCGAGGAGTCCCAGGGCGATGAACCAGACAAGCATGATGGGTCCGAAAACCCCGCCGATGCTCTTGGTTCCCTTGCGCTGAAACCAGAACAGGGCGGCAAGGATGGCGCACGCCATCGCAGGCACATAGGGCGCGAACCCCGGGCTGATCGCATTGAAACCCTCCGCGGCTCCAAGAACGGAGATCGCCGGGGTTATGATCCCGTCGCCGTAGAGGAGCGCCGCGCCGATCAGGATCATGACAACCATGGGGCCGAGCCCCCGTCTCGATGGGGCGCGGCCCGCGCCGCCTTCCCCTCCAGAATGGATCAGGGCCAGCAGGGCGAAGATTCCCCCCTCGCCCTGGTTGTCGGCGCTCATCACGTACCAGAGGTATTTGACGCCGACAACGAGGACCAGAGCCCAGAATATGAGGGAAAGGATCCCGAGAACCCCCTCGGTCCGGTCCCCCGGCGGCAGATGCGCGACGCACTCGCGCATGGTATAGAGGGGGCTCGTGCCGATGTCCCCAAAGACGACACCGAGGGCGCCAATGCATAAGCCTGCTTTGGCGCCACGGGAAAGACGTGGGGTTGTGGGGGCGGTCATCGGCAGCGGAGTCTCGCCGCTGGGGCGAGCCGCCAATCCAGAGCAGTTTTGCTGCCAATCCTACGCCATATCAAGACCTGGTTTGCCCGTGCCCGGGCGGCGGCCCGCCGAGTCGGGCGCGCGACCTCGACAAGCGCCGCAGGGCAGGGCAAGTTCGGTTTGTGAAAACCGC
>CAZSEH010000241.1:0-2166 GCA_964605835.1 uncultured Opitutaceae bacterium | reverse complement strand
ACAAGGTCGAAGCGCACAGCCAGGGCGATCTGCGCGAGAACTTCGGCTTCAAGGCCGCCAAGGAGGCGATCCGCGCCGTGGACCGCAAGATGCACGCGCTCGACCGTTTTGTCGCACGCAACACCTTCATCGAGGTCGATCCCGCCACTTGGCTCACCAAACCGACAGGCACCCTTCAACTCGGGCACGTGACCAGCATTGAAAAGCAGGATGTGGCGACGAAACGAACACACCGTTTTACTTTTCTGGTGACGACGCATGGTGAGACCGCGAGTGATCCCGAATCGGGAATCGAATGCCTGCCACACAATTCTCCCCTGGCCACGGCCGTGCTTGGCCTTTCGGCCAACGCCCGCACCAAGGTCACGCTTCCCGCTGGGGAAGCCATTCTGGCCGTGCTCGCCATCCGCAACCCAACCCGGGCGGAACTCGAGCGCCTGCTGACGGAAATCAAGCCCCCGGAGGTCGAGGGTGAAGAGGAGTAGCGTTCAGGCCGGCCTCTTAATGCACAACGTCGCAGAATTCTTGTCAGGAGATGAGCCGCGCACACAGGAGCGTCGGCTTGATCCTCCGTTCGCAGTCAAAGACGTCATGTTTAGCACACTTGCGAAACGGGCCATTTTTTTGCAAGGCCTCATCCTCACCCGATGCACCCCGATTCCACCTGCGTTCACCTTCGGGCCTTTTCCCTACGTAGTACGGCCCGTTTCCACCGGATGGGCGGGATTTTCCTCGCGACCGCATCCCCCCGCGCCGATGTCTTCACCCACGACCAAGCGCTCGTTCTGCGGACGCGGCGGTGCTGCAATTAGCTTCGAAGGACCGGTTTCAACCAATCGGGCAACGGATCGGCCGCAAATTCCGTCCGGCCCGCACGCACGCTGAAAATG
Organism: uncultured Opitutaceae bacterium; assembly: GCA_964605835.1. Taxonomy (GTDB): domain Bacteria; phylum Verrucomicrobiota; class Verrucomicrobiia; order Opitutales; family Opitutaceae; genus Palsa-1447. Next base: position 1,276 of record CAZSEH010000241.1, on the reverse strand, counting down.
AGTCGAAACGGAATCCGGGAGAAACTGTTGTCGTAGACGTGAATCTCTGGGACAAACTCCAGCGCCTGGCGAAGATTTTCGAGCGATTGTCGGAAGCGGCGCTCAAGGCGCTCGGGCGGCACGTCGTGACCGCCGGCTCGCACGCGTTGAGCCACGCGAGCGCCTGAAAGTTGAGCGCTGGAGATGCCAATGAAGTGCAGCGCGACGCGGTAGTCTGCTGTGATCGCATCCCGCAAAAATTGGAGCTTCGCTCCGACTGGATCGGAAAAAACCGTTTCGGTGATAAATGACATTCTTTCGGCCAGGAGCTGTTTGCGCGCCGCATCCGCCGCGGCCCCGCCCTCAGAGTCCGAGATGCCAAGCGCAGCCGCGATGCGGTCGGCGTTGACGAACGGCAGCCCGCTTTCCTTCAGAAACGCATCAAAGAAGGTCGACTTGCCGGCACCATTCGGTCCGGCGAGAAACAGCAATTGCGGTCGCATGCCCGCGCGTCAGTCGATCGGAACGAACTGGCGATTGGAAAAACGTCCGCGACGAACAGAGCCATCCGCCCGGCGCTCAAAGACAAGGTCGGGGGCCCTAGGGTCGGTTTCGTAAATCGGTCCCGCATGCTTCGCGATAAGTGCCTGTGCCTTCTTCCGGCCCTTCTCGGATTGAGACAATGCCACCACTTGGTCGAGTTCCGCGACGTTTCCCCGTCGCTTCACGTTTGCGACGCTTTCGCCCAACAACACGCTATCGAGCACACGTCCCAGTTTCGCCCAGTGCTCGATTTGTGCGGTCGGCGGCCGATCGAACAAGGCGCCGGTCGTTCTCGCCAGGTTTACCAGTTCCGAATCGATGCGAAGGGGGATCGAACTCATGCGGCCAAAATGTAGCATTATGCTACAAGGTCAAGCCCATCACCCTGTTTCAATCACTCGCTGGCGGACGCAGCTAACCACCTCCACGCGATGCTAGCACAACATTGAACCGCACGAGGCGGGGCCTGAGCGCAGCGGTCGGTTGCCTGGTGGTGGGATTTAGCTATGGTTTAACTTTCAGGACCCCGTCTAACCATGGCCAAAAGTTCCTCCGCTGCCCTCGATCGTCATCGGGTGGTTTCCCGTCCGGACTGGCTGGCCGCGCGCGCACGGCTTCTGAAGAGGGAAAAATCATTCTCCCATGCCCGGGAGAGGCTCGCCGCCGAGCGGCGGGAACTGCCCTGGGTCATGGTTGACAGAGAATACACGTTCGAGGGACCGAAGGGGACCGAATCCCTGGCGGACCTTTTTGG
>CAZSEH010000240.1:0-2177 GCA_964605835.1 uncultured Opitutaceae bacterium | reverse complement strand
CGTCGATGTGCATGTTGCAGGGCGTCACCATGCTCCAGGTCGAGGCGATCCCGACTATCGGCTTTGCAAAATCCTCATCCCTGAAGCCGACGGCGCGCAGCATGGAGCGGTTGGGGGCTCGGTCGGGGCCGTCGACAAGGACGGAGGAGTGTTTGCGGGTGGAGTCGGGTTTGGAATTCATGGATAATCGGGTGGGAAATCGCATGAAACCAAACGAGGTGTCGGCGGGCAAGCGCCTTCGGCGGCCTTCAGTCGCCGGATTGGGATGCGGCCCGATTTTTCAGGGTTGCTTACGTTTGGGCGCACCTCATTGACTGGGCCTGTCTTCCAAATGGCATTCAATCTCAAGAGAGTGCTCAAAGCCCTGCTGTTCTCGTCGAGTCAGCCGCTCGCGGTGAAGGATGTCCAGGATCTGTTCGCGCGCTTTCATGAGACGGGCGCCCAGCCGGCCCCGCCGGCCGGCGCGGTTTCAGCGGGCGGACCGGGCGAGCCCGCGGAAGGGGCGGCCCAGTCCGTGCCGCCCCAGGCGCCGCCATCGTCCGCGGCGGAGGAGACGCAGTTCGCGGCGGACACGCTGGACGATCCGGAGCTCTATCACGACGTTCCCTCGCTTGTGACCGGAGCCCAGATCCGCGAGGCGATGGATGCGATTGCGGCCGAATTGCAGGCTTCCGGGGACGGGCTTTTGCTGATCGAAGGATCCAGCGGATACCGCCTGGCAACCCAGCCCCGCTTCGCCCGGTGGGTGAGAATCCTTCGCAATGAGCCGCCTCCTGTGAAGCTGAGCCTTTCGTCGCTTGAGACCCTCTCGGTGATCGCCTACCGGCAGCCCGTGACCCGGCAGGAGATCGAAACGATACGCGGAGTATCGGCCGAGGCGGGCCTGACGAGGCTCCTGGAGCGCGAGCTTATCACGATCACGGGGCGGGCCGAGCTGCCGGGCCGGCCGCTGCAATACGGCACCACGGATCGTTTTCTCGAGTTTGTGGGCATCCGCTCCCTCGACGAGCTGCCCGCCTCCGACATCCTGACCTCCCGCCAGATTGACGAATGGCTCAAGGCGGCCGCCAATCCGCACAAGCCCGGCGATGCCGACATGGGCCTCGAGGCCGAACTGCCGCTCCAGAATTCCGAGGCGTCCGCCCAGCCATGAGGGCGCCCGGCCACGAATCAGCGGTCCTCCTCCGGGATGGCTGGCGCCCGGCCGCCGCCTGAGGCAATTTGCCCTCCCATGGACCTCACACCGATTCGCGAGAAGATCGACGCCCTCGATCGCCAGCTGCTCGAACTCATCAATCAGCGCCTGGCGCTCGCCGGGGAGATAGGCCGGATCAAGCGCCGCACGGGTGGGGAGATTTATGTTCCCGAGCGCGAGGATGCGGTCCTAAGGAAGGTCTTTGCGCACAACAAGGGCCCGATCAAGGACGAGGCCCTGCGCGCGATCTACCGCGAGATCATGTCCGCCGCGATCGCCCTTGAAAAGCCGCTGCTGATCGCCTACCTCGGGCCCGAGGCGAGCAACACCCAGGTCGCCGCGATGAGGAAATTCGGGGCGAGCGTGGATTACCACGCGATGGCGACGATCGGCGACATCTTCACGGCGGTCGAAAAGGGCGAGGCCGACCTGGCGGTGATCCCGATCGAGAATTCGACCGAGGGGAGCGTGCGCGAGACGCTCGACAGCTTTGTCGAGAGCGACCTGAAGATCGTCGGCCAGATCTACCTGGAGATTTCGCACGCCCTGATCAGCCGGTCAGCCCTTGAGCACATCAAGCGGGTGCATTCGAAGGATCAGGCCCTCGCGCAGTGCAGGCACTGGCTGCAGCGCCACCTGCCGCACGCGCAGCAGGTCGATTCGCCAAGCACGTCGCGGGCGGTCGAGATCGCCAGGGACGACCCGGAGGCCGCGGCCGTCGCCGGGGAGATGGCTGCCGCGCATTACGGGGTGCCCGTCGTCGCGCGCGGCATCCAGGACAAGGCCGACAACACGACCCGGTTCTTCATCCTCGGCCGGAAGCCCGCGGGCCCCGTCGGCGGCGGGAAGGACATCACCAGTTTTCTCGTGTCGCTGGGCGACGAGGCGGCCTCGCATGCGGGCTCGCTCCTGAAGATGCTGATGCCCCTGGCGGAGCGCGGCATCAATCTTTCGAAGATCGAGTCGCGCCCGAGCAAGAAGC
>CAZSEH010000239.1:0-2188 GCA_964605835.1 uncultured Opitutaceae bacterium | reverse complement strand
TCAGTCGGCGCGTCCCGCGCGATCCAGTTTCCGCCTGTCGACCTGCCTTAGGACCCTTTTCCGCAGGCGGAGCGATTTGGGCGTCGCCTCGACGAACTCGTCGATCGCGATGTATTCGATTGCGCGCTCGAGCGACAGCTTCATCGGAGGCGTGAGCTGGATTCCCTTGCCCTCGCCCTGGGAGCGGAAATTCGTGAGCTGCTTCGCCTTGACGGCGTTGACAGGGATGTCCTCCTTGCGCGGATTCTCGCCGACCAGCATTCCCTCGTAGACCTCCTCGCCGGGTCCGACGAAGAGCTTGCCGCGCTCCTGGATCGCCGAAAGGGCGTACGCCGTCGTCAGGCCGGCCTCGGTGGCCAGAAGGGTGCCGGAAAGCCGCGTGATCAGTTCGCCGGCCCACGGACCGTATTCCTTGTAAAGATGGGAGATCACCCCACGGCCGCTGGTCGCGTTGACGACGTCGATCTCAAGCCCGATCAGACCCCGCGTCGTTATGACCGCCTCGATCAGGGTGAAGGTCGGGTGCTTCTCCATGTTCACGATCTGCCCCTTTCGGTTGGCGAGATTTTGCAGGATCGCGCCCACGCACTCCTCGGGCACCTCAATCCACAGCGACTCGAAGGGCTCGTGCAGGTGGCCCTTGACCTCCCTCGTGATGACGGTCGGACGGGAGACGAGCATCTCGAAGCCCTCGCGCCTCATCGTCTCCACGAGGACGGCGATCTGCATCGCTCCGCGCGCCTTCAGCGTGAAAACGCCGGCCTTTTCGGTGTCCTGGACCTGGATTGAAACGTTCGTCTTGACCTCCCTGTAGAGGCGCTCGCGGAGCTGCCGCGAGGTGACGTACTTGCCGTCGCGCCCAACCAGGGGCCCGTCGTTGATGCAGAACTGCATTTCGAGCGTCGGAGGGTCGATCTGGGTGAAGGGGAGGGGCTGTGCGTCCTCCTGGGCGGCGATCGTGTCGCCGATGTCGATGTCCTCAAAGCCGGCGAGCCCGACGATGTTGCCGGCGACCTCCACCGGGGACTCCGTGGTGACCAGTCCGGAATACTCGAAAAGTTTCGTGATCTTGGCCCGTACCCGCTTTCCGTCTGAATTGCTGATGGACCAGACGGTGTCGCCCATCGAAACGGTGCCGGCGAGGATCTTGCCGACCGCGATCCGGCCGACGTAATCGGACCAGTCGATGTTCGAAACGAGCATGTGGAACGGCTCGTCGGGCTTTGCGAATGGAGGGGGTATGTGGTCGAGTATCGTCTGGAAAAGGGGAGTCATGTCCTTCCGCTTGTCGTCCAGGTGCTTCATCATGTAGCCGTCGCGACCCGAGCCGTAGACCACCGGCGCGTCGAACTGCTCCTCGGTTGCATTCAGTTCAAGAAGGAGCTCCTGGACCTTGTCGTACATCTTCTTCGGCTCGGCGTTCTCCCGGTCGATCTTGTTGATGACGATGATCACCTTCAGCCCGTGCTGGAGGGCCTTTCGAAGGACGAAGCGGGTCTGGGCCTGGGGTCCGTCGTAGGCGTCGACGACGAGAAGAACGCCGTCGACCATCCTCAGCGCGCGCTCAACCTCGCCGCCAAAATCGGCGTGTCCGGGAGTGTCGACGATGTTGATCGTCTTGTCGTGCCAGTGGACGGCCGTGTTCTTGGCCTTTATCGTGATGCCCTTCTCGCGTTCGAGGTCCATCGAGTCCATTGCGCGCTCGACGACCTGCTGGTTCGCACGGAAGACGCCGCCCTCCTTGAGGAGCTTGTCCACGAGGGTGGTTTTCCCATGGTCGACGTGGGCAATAATCGCAATATTGCGAATCTTTTGGTTCACGTTTGACGATCCTTTGCGCATGGAGACATGGAAAAGGGGATCAAAGTGAACCCCTGGAGGCGGCGATGCAAGCATTCGCCGAGCTTCCGGATCGGAAGGGCGGCTCGCCGGAGCCCAACGGGCGGAGGCGGGCCGCTCGTATACGGCTATCCCGCCTGCGCGTTGCGCTTCGGCGGGGTGGGCATCGAATTTCGCTGCCCACAAATAATTTGGCCCCGGAACCTTCCGGTCCCGGGGCCAAATTTGGGGGTGGGTGCTCGCCACGCACTCTTTCCCGGCGCACACATTGGGCGCTCTCGCTTTCGCGGGCCGTGTGCTCCCCGACGCCACTCTTCGCGGCATGCGAAGTTCTCGATCTCATGGCGGG
>CAZSEH010000238.1:0-2221 GCA_964605835.1 uncultured Opitutaceae bacterium | reverse complement strand
ACATAGACGATCCGCTTCATCGCCAGGTCGAATTTGCGGATCGGCAGCTGCGCACCATTCAGGAAACGCACCTCCCCGCCAGCAGCGATGCAAAGCGGAATGGCGGCCGCAAGGTCCCAAATCTTCAGGTTGTAGTCGACCACGCCGTCGATGAGACCTGCGGCCACATAGGCGAGATGCAGGGTGGCGCTGCCCAGCGCCCGTATCTTGAAATCTGAAAGAATGCCCTCCGCCAGCGGAACAAGCGACTTGTCGAACGGGCTGTGAAACCCGACTATGCTTTCCCGGTTGGGTGTCCCCGCCGTCACGGTGGCGCGCCGCTCCCCGTCGTGCATTCCAAAGCCGGGCCCCCCGTGCATCAGGAGCTTGCGGCTGTAATCATAGACGACTCCGTACACCGGTCGCCCGTCCTCGAGCAGGGCCAGGGCGATCGCGCAATACGGAAGGCCCAGGGCGAAATTGTTCGTCCCGTCAATCGGGTCCAGAATCCATGAATAATGCGCCGTGACGGGCTCCGGCCCCTTGAAGTCGGCCTGTTCCTCGCTGAAGTACTGGTCCGAGGGAAACCTGGAGCGCAGGTCGCGGAATATGCCCTCGGAAATTGCCACGTCGGTCGCGGTAACCCGCGTGCCGTCGCTCTTCCAGCGGCTCTCCGCCCGTCCGAACTCGCGGTGGAGGAGTTCGATCTGCGCGCTCACGGCACTCTTGGCCGCGTCGATCCGATCAAGGAGGTCCGTGGATGGCATGGAGTTAACCTTTCCGGCCCCCGGGGCTTCGGTCAATGAGCTAAACACGGCGTCATTGGCTTCGTATGCAGGATCAAGCCGACGCCCCTGCGGGCGCGGCTTATCTGCTGTCAGGATTTCAATGACGTTGGGTACAAAAGTCTCCGGCCTTTTTCAGCTGTAATCGTACAGTTTGGGGTCGCGGATCGGCGCGCTGCGGCGGGCCCTGAATCGCTGCCGCGGCTCCTTCGGATCGACGGGCGGCGGTTCGCCTCCCATGCCCTCGCCGTAGGGATCGCCCTCGCCTGGCTCCCCGGCGCCCATCTGGTCCTCGAGCGAATCGGGGTCGGCCCCCTCCTCCAACTTTCGAACGACTTCCTCCATTTCGCCGTCGATCTTCTCCCCGGACAGTTCGGCCATTCGCCGCATCATCCGGCCCATCGCGCGCGGATCGTTCTCATCTACATTTGAAAACTCGCTTTCCATGGCGGTCATGGCCGCCTCCATCCGGGGATCGTCGCCGCCATCCGCGGAAGCGGGCATTCCTTCCGGCGATGACGCCTCCCCGCCGGCCTCGCCCTTCGTCTTTCCCTTCCCCGTCACCGCAAAGGGCGAAAGGAGTTTTTGCATCCGGAAGCCTGCGTTGTCAGGGCACTTGGGCACGATCTTCCCCTGGGCCAGGGTCTTGGCGAAGAACTGGTAGATCCTGTTATTGTCCGGGCAGTAATACTCGTAAATCGGCATAGGAAGCGCAAAAGACCTTCACGGGAATGTAATCACGGCTCCCATGGAGGCAAGTTTTCGCCCGTGCGGCAGCGTCCCGATTTGAAATCGCCAAACTCAAGGCCGAACGAGCGGCTGGGTCGGGCTAGCCAGAAGAACATTTATCCTGTCCCTGACCCGATCCATCATTCCCGGCCCTGGTCTCAGCAGAGTTTCGTCAAACCATTCGCCCACGGGCCCGGCGATCGGATCAAGCAACCAGGAAAGAATGACATGGTCGTTGTCCCATGGCAAAGTTGCGGTGATCGTCAGGTGCGGTGATCGGGTGTGCGCATCGAGGATATCCGATTCGGCCGGGGGAATCCATCGGTCGTTCTTGCCGCGGACATACAGTATTGGCGCGTTGGTTCGTTCCACGGCCGAGAGGATATCCGTGTTGCTCCATGAGAAGCTGGCCATGACGGCGGCCCGGTCCAATGCGTTCGAAAAATCCTGCTCGGTCCAGGATTTGATCCTCCCCGGGATCACTCCGCGGGCGAATTCCACGACACCCTTGCGGGCGTCGCTGAAAGGCTCCAGCGCGACAACCGATGCGATGCGGGGGTCCTTGCCCGCCAATTCCAAGGCAATGCTCGCTCCGTACGACAGTCCGAGAACGCCAAGCGGGCCGGTCACAAGCCCGCGCCGTTGCGCATCGTCGAGCACCTGCTGGAGATCATGCACCTCAAACGCTCCGTAGCCGATCCAATCGCCCGTGGAGCGGCCATGGCCGC
>CAZSEH010000237.1:0-2223 GCA_964605835.1 uncultured Opitutaceae bacterium | reverse complement strand
AGGTGAGGCGAAGGTGCACAATCTCGTAGGCGTAGGAAGTGGAGATCTGGAGCCAGGACCCAGGGTACTGCTCCGCTGGGGCGGAATCGCTGTGGCAGTGCGCGGTCATCAGATGGCGCCGGTCGGACTCCCGGATCCCATAGGCGATCATGTCGACGTTCTCCCTGGCCGGGCCGGGGTCGCGGTCGCCGCCCATCACCCAGATGATGTTGTCGAAGCCCCGGTATCTCTGGCCGAGGTAGCGCCCGTAGGCCAGGCACTTCTCCGGACCATTGGCCAGAACCTCGTCATAAAACCCCTCGTCGAGGCCCGGGTAACCGAGGTAGATGGGCGCAAGAAGCACCACCAGGCCGTCCTCGGCCGACTTGTGGATGACCCAGTCGGCATGCTCGAAATACTTCCCATTTGGCGACGCGAAGTCGGTCGCGCCCGAGAAGGGGGCCTCGCCGTAGGCGTTTCGTGGGGCGTTCTTCGCGAACTTGTGCTCGATAAGATTGACCAGGATCGCATTGAAGCCCTTTGCCTGGCGGCTCTTTAGGTATGCGGACGCCTCCTCGTTGGTGACGTTTGCAATCAGCGACCAGGCTGCATCGCCCTGAAGCAGGAAAGGGACATTGTGGCGGTCGACCAGGTACCGCTGATTCCCGCTGATGCGGAAGGGCGCGTCCATGTCTGCGGTCTGGGCGTAGGTTCCACATGCCAAAGCGAGAATGCAGGCGACCAGACGCCAGTCGAAACAAGGAAAGACGCTTGGTTTCTGGATCATTCTCCTGACTGTCCGGGGTGTGGTCTTCATCTCGTTCTTTCGAGGAGTCTAATGTTACAACGTCGGCCCTACCGACAAGGCTCAACCTTGCCCACAATGTGGTGCGCTGCCAGATTCGCGGCGTTGCCCCCACCATGAAACTCGGAATAGGCCTCTACAAGCACATGCTTACGCGCGAGAATTTCCAGTTCGCGCGCCAGGCGGGGGCCTCCTGCGTCGTCGTCCATCTCGTCGACTATTTTCGGGGCGGGGGCGCCAAAAGCAGCGACGACCAGCCAACGGGAACCGACATGGGGTGGGGACTGGCGGGGGACCCCGAGAAGCTATGGGCCCTCGACGACTTGGTTGCGCTGCGCCGCGAAATTGAGGCGGAGGGCCTGAAGCTCGAGGCGATCGAGAACTTCGACCCCGCCCACTGGCACGACGTGCTCCTGGACGGCCCCAAGAGAAGGATCCAGCTTGAGAACGTGAAGACGATCATCCGGCGGCTGGGGCAGGCGGGAATCCCGATCATGGGATACAATTTCAGCATCGCTGGAGTGGCGGGACGAACGAAGGGCAACTATGCGAGGGGTGGGGCACCGTCCGTAGGGATGGAAGGCCCCTTTGACCTGCCGATGCCCAACGGCATGGCGTGGAATATGATCTACGATCAGCATGCGCAATCCGGCACGCTCCCGCCGATCACGCACGACGAGCTCTGGCGCCGCCTGGGAGCGTTTCTGGCCGAGGTCCTGCCCGTTGCCGAGGCGGCGGGCGTCAAGCTTGCGGCCCATCCCGACGACCCCCCGATGGCCTTCGTCCGCGGCCAACCGCGCCTCATCTATCAGCCGCGCATGTACCAGAGGCTGCTCGATCTGAGCCCGAGCCCCTCCAACACCCTCGAGTTCTGTGTGGGTACGCTGGCCGAGATGACCGAGGGCGATATCTACGAGGAGGTTGACCGTTACAGCCGCCAGCGGCGGCTCGGATACGTGCATCTTCGCAACATCAGCGGCAAGGTGCCGACCTACAAGGAGACCTTCATTGATGACGGCGATGTCGACATGCTTCGTGTGCTCGGAATCCTGGGGAAGAACGGGTTCGACGGCGTGCTAATCCCCGACCATACTCCGCAGATGACGTGCGCCGCACCATGGCATTCCGGAATGGCCTACGCCTTGGGCTACATGAAGGCCGCGACGAAGGCGCTGGGCTTCGAATGTGCGTGAAGCTCCATGGCGACCTAGGACGAGCGCAGGAACCCGTGGCGACACGCATAGGCAAAGGTGGGTTCGCCCCATGACCTAGCGGGAGACCTCTCTCCCCAGATAATCTCCATCCAAAAGACACGGTAAGAACTCCGAAAATGAGACCCGAACAGTGGGAGATATTCAAGAAGGCCGCCCGCCGAGAGAAATTGGACAAGGTGCCCATGGCGCTGATCATCGACAGCCCGTGGATACCGGGCTACCTCG
>CAZSEH010000236.1:0-2249 GCA_964605835.1 uncultured Opitutaceae bacterium | reverse complement strand
CCGAGCCGGGCGCGCCCTGGGTCCAGAGGGGAACGACCAGGGGGGCATCGGCCGCGATGGCGGGGACGGCGGCGAGCGGCAGCAGGGCGAGCCAGGCGGACAGGATCTTGGGGTATTTCATGGCTTCGAGTTGCCCGAAAAATTCGTCGCGGGCAACACCAACCCAATCCGCGCGCGCCTTGCGGTGCCCCTGGCGCGATGTTACCTGTAACGGTAGATCTTGACCTTCTGGATGCCGCGCTCGCCGGCCGAGAGGCGCACGCCGCTGCCGGACTGGTACGTGGCTGCGACCGCGACCATGTTGTCGAACCTCAGGACCGAATCATCGCCGCCCAGGATGCGGTTGCGGACCCACTTGCGGCCTTCGAAGCGGCCCGACTCCTGCCAGGCAAGTCCGGCGATCGGCGGCCCGGGAGTGCGTGGGGAAAAGGTGACCTGGATGTTGTTTCCCGCCATCAGGTAGTCGTTGGGTCCCTCCAGCATGAACAGGCCATAACCAGTGATGTCGGGCACCACGTTGTACGAGCGGGGATCGCGCTGCAGGGTGACGCTCAGCGTATAGTCCCCCAGATCGACCTGCATGAGCGGATTTTGCTTGTTGACCGATGCTGCGGCTATGGTGCCCTTGCTCTGGTGCTCCAGGATGAAGGGGGCGAGCTGTCCCAGGGTCGCGTAGGCCATCGGAAGCGGCCGCGCCTCGATCGGCGGCTGCGAGGCTGTCGCCTCTCCGAAGAAGTCGGGACCTTCGACCGTCAGGCGCGCCATGGAATCGATGCCCATGGACGAGTAGCCGATCGCCCGGTGCTGCCCGATCGCGTAAAACGCGTTGGCGGCTCCCCGGATGTCGCCCGCCGACTCGGGAACGAACAGCGGATTGCCGGAGCGGCTGTACCGAGCCGTCAGTTCGACAAAGTTCGGCAGATAGATGTCCGGGCAGAGCAGGTCGATCTGCGGCCCGCCCGCCCGCCAGACATCGTGCATGTGGTCCTGTGGCCCGCCGCTCGGATAATCGCCCGGCACGTTGTCGGTGGGCTGGACGATCCAGGCGTTCACGAACATCGGGATGGGGAGCTCCTTTTTGCCGGCTTCCGCCACGCGGCCGATGTAACGCGAATAGTTCCAGCCCATGAAGACCTCGTCGGCCCTGCCGGGGCCCTTGCCGAATACCTCCTCCCACGTGCCGGAGGTCTTGAAACCGGCGGCCTCCCAGATCCTGCGAAACTCGGGCAGGAGGCTGTCCCTGTTTCTCTGCAGATAGTCCGTCAGTTCCGGGGGAACCGGCTTGGCGAAGGCCGCATTTCCCAAGGGAGACCGGTCGCGCGAATCGCCTATCAGGCCGACCTCGTTCTCCAGCTGGACCATGATGACGCGGTGGGTCGTGTCCACTTGGCGGGTGTGGCGCATGAGCGCTGCAAATGCGCGGGCGTCCGCCTCCCGGTTGTTTTCACCGAGGGTCGAGAGGACCTCAACGGACTTTCCGTCGGTGATCTGGGCGCGGGGAAACCTGTCCTGATCCGCCTTCACCCAGGGAGGGGGAAAGCTTGACATCCCGTTCTTCCAGCTCGCGAACCACAGCCAGACGATGTGCACGTTGTTCAGCCTCGCGTTTTCGATGGCCGCATCCGCGATGCTGAAGTCGTACTTTCCCTCCTCGGGCTCGACCCAGGCCCAGGCCATGCCCGTCAGGACCGTGTTCAGGTGGACCTTGCCGGCCAGAACGGGCCAAACCGTCTTCATGTATTCCAGATTGGACGAGATCGTGTTGCTCAGTTCGCCGGAAAGGGCGAGGTAGGGCTGGCCGTCCACGATGAGCTGCGTGGCGGCCCCGCGCTTTTCCAGGTGGGGGATGTTCGGATCGGCGGGCGGGGTCTGCGAGTAGACCGGCGCGAGAGCCGATAGGATCATGCAAGGAAGGAGGATCTGCAGTTTCATTTTGGTCATCGGGTGATGTGACGGGTTGTTTTTCGACAGAAAGCCGGAACCCGGGGTGTCCGCAGGCACCCGCTGGACGATTCGTTGACTGAACGATGGGCTGGACATGGCGCCGTCAGTCTTTCCGCATCGCCTGACGCGAGGGGATTAACAAGGCGGTTTCTAACAACATAAAGGCCCCAAAGCAATGATGCCGTGGGGGGCCTCCCTTTCACCGTGCCCCGGGGATTGGATCAGCTTTCGATCGATCCCGCGGCAGCGGCCGGTTTCACCTTGAGAAAAACCGGGGCTGATGGCCCGGGCAAGGCTTTGCGGCA
>CAZSEH010000235.1:0-2260 GCA_964605835.1 uncultured Opitutaceae bacterium | reverse complement strand
CGCGCATGAACGGAATGGTTGCACGCATTCCCGTCTTATTTCAACTCCGGCGACCCGGGTCCCTGTTCAATCGGTCTCGAGAACGATCGTGTCGTACATGATGCCGTTGAATTTCCCGGAGCCGCGGAGTGTGCGAAGGCTGACGACGTTCTCACCGGGTTTCAGGTCAGTGGCTGGAAAAGTGAACTCAAACCTCCCATAAACGCCGCTGCGGTTGGCTGCGCGCCGGACGCTGCCGTCGTCGTTGTGAAACACCCGGCCGATCTGCTGGCCGTTTACCAACACTGCGACGTCGCCCGGGCCGCCGGCCACGGGAATTGTCAGGTAGGCATTGCCCGCCGGAACCGCATTCATCGTGAACTTGATGTTCCAAGTGCCGGTCTTTGGCGCTGCCGGGCCGTGCTGCGCGTAGTACCAGTCCTCGGACTCCCTGCTCTGGCCGATCGTGAACGTAAGGTCGTCCGGAATCTGGTTGACCAGCTGGTTAGAGCGCGGCGCGCTGCCCAGCTTGAATTCGCCGGCCATTCGGTCCGCCTTGCCGACTTGGAAAACGAGATTCGGGTGATAGGGGGCGTCCCAGAGAAGCACGCCGAGGTCGAGCTTGCCGCCGTTCACTTCGACACTGTCCTGTGCGAACGACTGCGTGACCGGCCCCTGCGTCTGCCACGCATAGAGGGTGTAGGTGCCGGGTCGCACGGCCGGCAGGATGAACCGGCCATCGGCGTCGGCTTTGGCGTAGAAAATGTAGCCGCCCGACTGCGAGTAGAGGATGCTCGCCCGGTCCGCGACCGGGGCGACGCCGTCCGGAACGCCGCCGCGTCCCATGGGGCCGCTTCCGGCATCGCCATCAGCCGGAGGCGCGGGACGGCGCCGGCCCCCGTCATCACCGGGTCCGGGCCTGCCCGTTCCCGGTCCGCCGCCAGGGCCGGCGCCCCGTCGGCCAAAGCTGGGCCGCGGCGGATTGGTCGGCTGGCCCAGGATGACATAGGCAAATGCGGTCGAGCGGTCGTGGGTGAGCTTCAACTGGCCCGTGACCGTGGTTCGATCGAGCGGATAAAGCGGCTCATTCATCCACGAATAGGGCCACTTGGCCTTCTCCGCCGCGGCAACCTTCTTCGCGTCGGCGATGATGGCCTCCGGGGTGGGGCCCGTATTGAAGTATAGATACCACGGTCCGTGGATTTTCTCGCCGCTGCGGCCTGTCGCGGATCCGCCGCCGCCGAAGTGGCCGCCGCCGATGTAGTTCAAGATAAGGGCATCCTGATGGACGGCCAACTCCTGCCGGAGAGGTCCACCGGCATAGGATTCCAAGCTGACGGGCATGAAGAAGACGCCAAAACCGTGGCCGTAGTGGCCCCACATCGAGCTTTCGGAGTAGTACGGGCAGTAGTCGTACTTTTGGTAAACGGAGCCGTCCGGCAGCCGCCAGGTTTCGTCGCCCATGTTGCCCGGGTCGGAGATTGACTGGAGAAAGGCGTATTTTGGCTGCCGGCCGGTGCGCTCGGCCTCCCAGGCAAAGTCGAGGATGTCCCGGTCAAAACGGTACATCGTTCGCATCTCGCCCGTGGCTGCGCCCGGGGCGCTCTTGATGATGACGTAGGGGTGCACGCCGCTTTCGCCCTTCAGCATCACAAAATGCTGCTCCAGGTGGAGCGCGCGGTGGTCGATCACGGCAAAATGAACGAGCTCCGGCGTGTTCTTGAACACCTGCACCGTATCCGTGACGAGGTGGCTGTTGCCTGCGTTGGAATCGAGGTAGAAGGTCCGGCGGGCGTCCTTGTCGCGCGGCTCGATGCCATGAAGGTTGTGCGCGAGCTCCCGGCCGTCCTTGACGACAGAGATGGCGCTGAAGTCGCCGTTCGCGTCCTTGCCGAATGTGATGGTGAGCAGCCCGTTGGACATCACGAGGGATTGGATATCCGCCGGCTTGTAGCTGTCGACCCGGGCGGGCTCACCGTTCAGGAGGAGCTGAGCGCCATCGGCCCCGCGCACCGGCAGGGCCAGAGCGAGCAGGACCCACGCGCAGTGGAGCCAGGCATGGCTTCCGCCAATGCTTTGTTTGGAGATGTTCATGATTGGGTTCCGGTCTTCTGACAAAAAGGACGGGCGAGGGCCCGTCCGGCCAGCCTTTGAAACCGGGGACGCAAAGACAGACGCAAATCCCGCGTATAAGAGACGAACCTTTATCGGCTAACGACTTCCTGTCACGGCGGCTTCGTTCAGGACAAAACCCGGCTGATCCTTCGCAACGTGGATCAAT
>CAZSEH010000234.1:0-2283 GCA_964605835.1 uncultured Opitutaceae bacterium | reverse complement strand
GGGCTCCAATCGCCGAGCGCCATGAGGCCCCTGTCGTCGGCGCTTGTCAGCCAGTTGCTTGGGGGCGCGCCCCGCTTGATCCCAAGTGCTGTTGCGGCCGCAAACACCGGCCTCCAGAGCGCCGAAGGGTAGTTCACAATGAGGCGTGTGCCGGGGTGGGAGACCGAATGCAGGCGCTCCAATACCTGCTGCACGTCAGCTGCAAAGTTGAGCGTGTCCGATATGACAATGCAGTCGAAGCGCTCCCCGAGGTCGAGGGCCTCGCCGGCCTGTACATGAAATTCGCAGGTGGGGCAGCGCTCGCGGGCGGCGGCGATCTGCTCGTCGGACAAATCGACTCCGACCTTTCTGGCGGCATTGAGCCGTCTCAGGAGTTCGCCCGAGCCGCAGCCAATTTCGAGCACCGACGCGTCGGATGGTATCAGTAGGTTGTAGTAATGGGCCAGGATATCGCGGTACCCGATCGAAGCCCAGTTGAGCCGATCGGGCTTCCCGTCGTACCAAGTGCGGATCCGGTCGAGGTGCCCCGCGTTAATGTCTGATACGGCCTGTGTCATCGGCGTCCTCACATCCGGTAGTAATCCCGGTACCATTCGACAAACTTGGCCACGCCCATCTCAAGGGGTGTTGCAGGGCAGTAGCCCGTGTCTCGTTCAAGATCCGAGGCATCGGCAACCGCAGACTGGACCTCGCAGGCCTGTGCGGCGACAAACCGCCGCTCCGCCTTCTTCTTTATGCAGTCTTCGAGGATCTCGATCAGCCGGAGCACCTCAATTGTCGAATGATTTCCGATGTTGTAGAGACGATAGGGCGCGGAGCTTGAGGCGGGATCTGGGCTGCCTCCGCTCCATGACGGATTCGGGGTCGCGGGCTTGCGGGCAAGCCTAAGGATGGCCTCGACGACGTCGTCGATATACGTGTAGTCCCTGCGCATCTTCCCGTCCCCAAAGACATCAATTGGCTTTCCACCGAGGATTGCCCCTGTGAAGGCGAACAGCGCCATGTCGGGCCGGCCCCATGGGCCGTACACCGTGAACAGGCGGACACCCGTGGCCGGGATGCCAAATAGGTGGCTGTAGCTGTGGGCCATGAGCTCGTTCGCCTTCTTTGTCGCTGCGTAGAAGCTGACCGGATGGTCCGTCCTCTCGTGAACGGAGAAGGGAAGCGCAGAATCTAGGCCGTAGACCGAACTGGACGAGGCAAAGACCAGGTGTCCTGGTGGGTGCGCGCGGCAGCCCTCTAAAAGGTTCAGGAACCCAATCACATTGCTGTCGGCGTAAGCCCGGGGATCCGAAAGGGAGTGGCGCACGCCCGCTTGCGCGGCGAGGTGTACCACGAGGCTTGGCCTCACCTTCTCAAAAACCATCGCAGTCTCTGCCGCGTCGGCAAGGTCGATCCTATGAAAGGTGAACCCCTTCTGGGATTCCAGGATGCTCAAGCGGGCCTTCTTGAGGCTCACATCGTAGTAGTCGTTGAGGTTATCGATCCCGTGCACCGCATGGCCTTCCCTAAGGAGTCGAAGACTCACATGAAAGCCAATGAAACCAGCAGATCCGGTGACGAGAACCATGATTACAACGTCTTCTTGAGTACGACCAGAAGCCGGGCTGCAAAGAGATTCGGCCAGCCGATTAGCATGCGATCGAGTTTCTTCCAAAGCTTAAAGGCGAATGGCCCCCCAAGCTGTGGGCCGGAGAACCCACCCGTGGCGAGATACTCGAACGAAGGCAACGGCCTCGCTTCGATGAGCTCCCAACCCCCAAACCGGCCGGGTTCCTCTCGTCTCCAGAAGATTCGCGTGGCGGCGCCCTGGGCCGCAAAGTAGTCGGCATCCCCGGGCTCGAAACCCTCAGGGGCATCCCAGGTGAGGGGAAGGCGCATGCCGAGCGGCTCATGGTGGAACACGCCGTAGGCGAAACGCGCGGTCCAACTCATCGCCGGATCAAAAATGATGACATGGCCAGCGGGAGCCAGTACCCGCCGAAACTCGGCCAATGCCGTGCCCGGGTACCGCAGGTGGTGCCAAACGTCGAAGAGGATCAAGTTCGAGACGCTGGCGTCGACGAAACTCAGCCGATAGGCGTTTTCCCGCCGTTCCAACCACGGGTTTGGAAACAGGTCGGTCGTTATACAATCAGGTATGACCTCCTTTATTGCCCCCATTCCGGAGCCTAATTCGACGATCTTGCCGGTGATCGAGCGGTCCAGGCGCGAGGCAATCAGCTCATGGAATTCCCGGTAGACCGCCCGCAATCGGGGCTTGCGCTGCCATGCAAGGCGGTT
>CAZSEH010000233.1:0-2327 GCA_964605835.1 uncultured Opitutaceae bacterium | reverse complement strand
TCGACCAAGTTGTTGTCCAAGCGGGTTTGTCCGTAGCGGAGATGCGCTGTCAGCGGATCCCAATGTCCGAGGAGGTAATCACAGGCCTTGCCGAGGAGCGACTGAGGACGCATCCGCTCACGCAGCGCCGCCGCGATCCGGTGAAGCCAGTCCAACGTGCGCTTAAATTCGACCGTCCTGCGGGTCGCGCGTTCGGCTGGATCCTTGATCCCGGCCTCGTCCCACTGCCGCTCCAGCCGGTACATCCTCGCGATCAGCTTGAGGACGACACGCGCCGCCTTCGGCGATTCCGGCTGCGCCTCGCTAAACTTGCGCCGGGCATGGGCCCAGCAGCCCAGCCACACAACGCCGTCGTGGTTTTCGACGTACCGCGGATACGCCTCGTAGCCGTCGGACTGCAAAAGCCCGCGATAATCGAGGAGGAGGGTGTTCAGTTCGCCGTGGCGGCGCGACAGGCGCCAGTCGAAGACGACGTCTCCGCCCGGACGACTGATCACCCAGAGCCATCCCTGCGTGGTGCTGCCGCGTTTTTCGTCGGGATCGTGGCAGCGCAGCGGCGTCTCGTCGGCCTGGAGGTACCCTCCCTGGCGGAGGTTGGTCAGCATTCGCCGGTAGATCGGCTCCAGCCAGGAGGCCGCCACCTCGATCCAATCGCACATTGTCTGGCGGCTGATCGAGGCGCCCCAGCGAGAGGACATCTGCTCGAGCCGGTAGAGCGGGAGGTGGTCGACATACTTCGAGAGTGCCACCCAGGCAACCAGCCCGGCCGAGGCGTACCCGCCTTCAACCGCCCGTGCCGGCGCCGGCGCAAGGAGCGGAGGGACGCTTTTGTCCTGCTTCAAACGGTACTTCGGTCGAACGATCACGCGTTTGACCAGCTGCGGCGGCACGATATCCACCTCGAAGGTCCGCTCTTCGCCGATGCGCTCGTAGAGCTCAGGGTGGTCCAGGACGGCCTGGGGGGTGATCTCGATAGTTTCCGTCACCGGCAGGTGCGCAAAGTTCTCCGCCGGCGTCGGCCGCGCCTTCGGCGCCTGCCGCTCGTAGCTGACCAGTCTCGGGGTAGGCATCCGAACCGCCGTCTTTTCCATCTCCCCGAGCCTCAGGACGATCTGGGCCTGATCCAACTTCTCGCTCTTACCCCCGCCGAAGAGCTGCTTCCTGAACCATTCGATCTGCGCGCGCAGGACCGCGTTCTCTCCCTTGAGGGCTTCGTTCTCGGCCTGGAGCGACTCGGCGGTCGGCATGTCGGTATCCATAACTAGGATACTATCGGCGTCAAGCCCTTTATCGCTCGTACCACGCTTTTTGGCAACCCTCCTTCAGGTCGATCCCCGCGAGCAGCATGGTCAGGGCCTCCGGAGTCATCGCCATCTTGATCCGGTCGCTCCCAACCGGCCAACTGAACCGGCCTCGCTCGAGCCGCTTGGCCATCACCCACACCCCAGAGCCGTCCCAGTACAGGAGCTTCACCCGGTCCCGGTCCTTGTTCCCGAAGACAAAGATAGCGCCCTGTCGCGGATCCTCCTTTAAGCGCTCGACGGCCATCGCCCACAGCCCATTAAACTGTTTCCTCATGTCCACCGGCTCGATCGCCAGGTAGATCCTGAATCCCGCCGGAAAGGCCAGCATCGCTTTAGCGGCCGAGCGCCTTGGCCAACGCTGCGATCTCGGCGATATCGCTGCCGCGGATCACGATCCCATTCGGAAGACACACTTCGGTTGCCGACTTCATGCGCGGCATCCGGACCTCGGCGAACCGCACCGCGGCCGGGGCAAGCGCCTTCGCCCGCTGCTCATGGCGCCGACGCCCAAGCCAGGTGATCAACGTGTGGTAGCTCACGCCTTCCCGGGCGGCAAACTCACGCTGGGTCAGATCACTGCGATCGTAAGCCCCCAGAATCGCCTCCCGCCGCGCATCCCCAACGAGCTTTCGTCCGCTGCTGTCGCGCTTCCCGTCAATCGCCACCAACTCCGCTGAAATCGTTCCCATCCCACCATCCTAACCCGCCCGGCTTCAGGCCGCTAGGAGGCACCCTGTCGGACGCTTACCGATGAAACGGGTGCCTTTTGACTGCCGAGCGGCAAATTCGGAAGGAAAAGTCGGTAGTTGGATTGGCCGAGACCCACTCTCAAGACTTCTAAGCATCAACCAGAAGCCCATGAGAATAGGCGGGGTAGGGACCAGCCTTGCGGCCGGTTCCGCGCACGGATCCGAGGGAACGGGATTACCTGTCGCCCTTATCTCGCCGCAATGCGGGGAGAGCAGGCTCTTGCGCACGGCGAGTCACCGCTTTTCCTTCGCCATGCCTATTAAGCGGTTGGTT
>CAZSEH010000232.1:0-2335 GCA_964605835.1 uncultured Opitutaceae bacterium | reverse complement strand
CCGCGCTCTCGACCTCGATTTGGCCCTGATGGGCGTGGCAAATCGACTTGACGATTGCCAGGCCAAGGCCCGCGCCGTCTGGGTTTCGGGAACGGGTCTTGTCGGCGCGATAGAAACGGTCAAAGACATGACCGAGCTGGTCAGCGGCGATGCCGATCCCGGTGTCGATCACCTCGAGCACCGCGCGATTCCCCGCGGACTTCACCCGGATTTGCAGGGCTCCTCCCTCGGGGGTGTACTTGATGGCGTTGTCGAGCAGGTTGACCACAACCTGCTTGAGGCGGGCGTTGTCGCCTTCCACGAAGACCGGTGCGGTCGCTTGGCATGTGACGACGATCCGACGGTCCTCGGCCAGCAGGGCCATCTGGTCCGCCGTCGAGGCGGCCAGTTCGGCGAGGTCAATCCGCACGCATTCGGACTGGGCCTCGCCCGCATCCAGGCGCGAGAGCGCGAACAGGCGCTCCACAATCTTGACTAATCGCCCGACTTCCTCGAGCAGGCTGCCCAGGCGCTCCCGCGTGTCCGCTGGCAACTCCCGGTCCTGGGCCAGGTTTTCGAGTTCGCCGCTTAGGACCGTGAGAGGGGTGCGCAGTTCGTGCGATGCGTCGGCGACAAAGCGCTTCGAATTCTGGAAGGCGTCGTCGAGCCGGATGATCATATGGTTGAGTGCTGTCGAGAGCCGCTCCAACTCGTCGCCCGTGCCGGGAACGGGCAAGCGATCCCCAAGATTATGCTGGGTGATCTGTTCGGCCTTGCGGGCGATCTCTTCCACGGGCCGGAGCGCGCGGCGCACAAGCGCGTATCCGCCCGCAGCCGCCAACGCTAGGACTAGCGGCAGACCAAGGCCGAGCACCACCAATAGGTGCCGAAACAGCGCATCCACCGGCGAGGCGGATGTGCCAACCTCGATCAGGTAGGTGCCCCCGCTTGCCGACGGAGCTCGAACGGACGAGATTAGCAACGCGGCACCGCCCGCCACGGCCTGTTTGCGGCTGAACTCCCACGGCGCCTCCTGCGCCGCGGGGGGCACGGACGTAGGATCAAAGGCCTGGCTGTTGGGCGGACCCGAACGGTAGATGACAACGCCGTCGGGTCGCGTGATTCGAATGAACCGGTCACCTTTCTCAGGTGCGTAGAGCGAGGCGATCTCACCGCCTACGTTGGCCTCGTCAATCGCGCGAGCACTGGCGATCAGCGTACCCGCAATCTGGCGGGCGCGACGCAGCTGTGTCTCGGCAAGAGCTCCCTCGAGATAGCTCTGCAGATGCAAGAACAATACGGCGGTTAGCGCTAGTACGACGGCCGTCAGGAGGCCGGCATACCAGGCCGTCAATCGGAACCGTATCGAGCGTGTCTTCATGACTCGGACACAGCCTCGAGGGAATAGCCGACTCCTCGATAAGTATGGATCAGCTTGGAGGGAAAGGGATCGTCCACCTTCCTGCGGAGGTGGCGGACGTAGACATCCACGATATTGGTTAGCCCCTCGAAGCTCTGGTCCCAGACATGCTCGACGATCATCGTCCTCGAGAGCACCCTGCCTTTGTGAGTGGCGAGGTAGTCGAGAAGCGAGTACTCCTTTGGGGTGAGGTTAATCCGCTGGCCCGCACGGCTTACTTGCTGGGTGAGCCTGTCAAGTTCGAGGTCGCCGATCCGGACCTTGCTGCCTTGGTTGGCGGGGCCGCGGCGCAGAAGCGCCTTGACCCGGACAACCAGTTCGGCGAAGGCGAACGGTTTAGTCATGTAGTCGTCGGTGCCCGCCTCGAAGCTTTCGACCTTGCAGGACGTAGCATCCCGCGCCGTCAGGACGAGGATGGGTATCCGTGCGTTTCGGGCGCGAATGCGGCGCAGGAGCTCTCCGCCCTCCATTCCGGGAAGCCCCAGATCAAGGATCACGAGATCGTAATCATAGGTGTGCGCCATGGCCCATCCGGTGTCGCCGTTGTCCGCGACATCCACAGCATAACGCTCCGCCTTCAGGCCCCTGGAGACCATCTCGGAAACCTTGCGTTCGTCCTCTACAATCAAGATGCGCATGAGACTTCGATCCGAGTGATGCTACACGAAGATTATTAATGTGCGGCGAAGAATTGATTAAATTCCTTTAATCTCCCGCGGCATTTGCGTAGACGGCGCAAACGGGAAAACGGCGCGCGGGCTGAGTGATTTGCCATCCTTGCGAATCGGAATGTTAGCGTTTTGGGGCCACGAATAATCAGCATCTTAAAAGAAGATATGACCTTCGGTGTCATGTGATGTTAGGCATTTAACAACAATGTATTACATATATGACATACATGATTCAGAATTAGATTGCGTAATGTATACTGAATTA
>CAZSEH010000231.1:0-2344 GCA_964605835.1 uncultured Opitutaceae bacterium | reverse complement strand
GGCTGGGGCGCCAAGCTGCTCTTCCAGCGCACGATCGAGACCTCCGTGCCGCAGGTGCAGGCTGCCATCGGCCGCGTGGAGCGGATCGCGGCGAGCCGGACCGACGCGGCGGCGCGCCGGCAATGGGAGGCGACGGGCAAGCGGCTGCAGGCGGTCATCTATCTATTGCAGTCGGCAGACAACATGGTGGCGTATCAGGCCCAGCTCGACCGCGTGAAGGGGCTGGGCGTGAAGCCTGAGGCCAATCCGGTGCTGGGCGTCCAGTCCGCCTGGGATCGCACCGACTTGATGCAAACAGCGCGCAAGGAAATCGACACCGCAGTGAATCTCCGGCGCCTGCTGGCCAGCACAAGCGAACCCATTCTCGACCTCGCCCCGACCCCCGGGGATGAATCGGTCATGCGCCTCGGCCCCGATGTGGCGAGCCAGCTCAAGCACAAGATCGACATCATGAACGCGCACTGGCGCGACTATGACCGGCTGTTTACGGTGCCGAATCCGTGAGGAGGGCGATCAAGGCGGTCCGCAGTTCGGCCGCAACTTCGTCGCGACTCCGGCCGTCCTGCGTTAGATTCGGCCAGCTCATCCGACAACCCCTGCGGCCGGGCCAGTCTCCAATATCCCAACCTTCCCCACCGATGCGAACCAAGGCGTTTGTTCCGTTCCTCCTCCCCATGATCCTCGGGACAGCCCTCGGGGCCGAACCGTATCCGGCGACCACCGGACATCCGATCGACCTTTGGCCGGAGGGAATTCCGGGATACCGGGCCGACGGCCCCGCCGAAAAGGTTGTGGTGTTTACGGCAGCCGACAAGGTCAAGCCCGGACGTTTTATCTATCATGTCCGCCATCCAAAGCTGGTCGCCTACCTGCCCCCGGCAGGCACCGGATGCGGAACAGCGATCGTTTACTGCCCGGGTGGCGGCTATATCCGCCTGCCGGCGGGAGCCGAAGAGGGGGAGGAGCCGCGCTGGCTCAATCACCTCGGAATCGCGGTTTTCGTGCTCACCTATCGCTTTGGCGATGACGGACCCAATGCACCCCTGCGCGATGTCCTTCGGGCCATCCGCCTGGTGCGCTCCCACGCAGCCGACTACGGAATCCGTCCCGATCGCATCGGAGTCATGGGCGGGTCTGCCGGCGGACACCTCGCTGCCAACGCATCCACCCTCTACGACGACCCCGACGGAAAGACCGGCTCGCCCTTGGACGAAGTGAGCGGCCGTCCCGACTTTGCCGTCATGAACTATCCGGCCATCTCGCTGCGCCCGCCCTACGCGCTTCATCCCCACGACGGACTTCTCGGCGCCAATCCTTCCCCCGAGCTGATCAACCACTACTCGTCGGAGTTGCACGTCACGAAGGACACCCCTCCGACCTTTCTGGTGACGACCCAGGGGGATAAGTCGGTTCCTTTGGCCAACAGCATCATCTACTATGAAGCGCTGAACAAGGCGGGCGTCCCAGCCGAGTTGCATCTCTTTGAAAAGGGCGCGCATGGCTTCGGAATGACCCCGGGGCTCGGGCCCACCTCCGACTGGCCCGCCCGGTGCGAGGATTGGCTCCGGTTTCACGGTTGGATCCGCCCCGCGGCAAAGTCGTAGCGCGGCGCGGGTTGCGTGGGATGGCTTTCGCCGAGTTCGTCGCGAAGGAGATGGCCGCTTCGCCGCCTTCGCCCTGGCTAATTTCGAGTGAGGTTGACGTTCTTTCCGGACGCCCTACTCCTACCGTGCGGTGTCCCATCAGGTCCTTTATCGCATTCCCAAGAGGGAGTCCCGGCCGCTGAGCCGCGCGCGAGCTTCAGCGTTTTTGCTTGGCGCATTCTTGGCCGCGACTGCCTTGTCACTGACCGCCCAGCCCTCCACACCATCGGCAGAGGCTCCGGCCTATGGCCCCGAACTGGAAGGGTTTTCGTATCCCTGGCCGGTGCTGAAGTTCGAGTTCGTCAGCCAGGGCATTCCGCTGCACATGGCGTATATGGACGTCAAACCCGCAACGCCAAACGGACGCATTGTCATCCTGTTGCACGGAAAGAACTTCGTGTCCGCGACCTGGCAGGGCACTATCGCGGTACTGAGCCATGCGGGATATCGCGTAATCGCTCCCGACCAAATCGGTTTTGGCAAGTCGACCAAACCGGCACATTACCAATACACCTTTCAACAGCTTGCCGGGAACACCCACGCGCTGCTCGCTTCCCTCGGCATCGGTCGCGTCACTGTCGTCGGGCACTCGACTGGCGGAATGCTCGGGACACGCTACGCGCTGATGTACCCTGACGAGGTCGCCCAGCTCGTGCTCGTCGATCCGATCGGGCTGGAAGATTGGAAGGCCAAGGGCGTGC
>CAZSEH010000230.1:0-2359 GCA_964605835.1 uncultured Opitutaceae bacterium | reverse complement strand
GGGAGATCCTTTCGGTTTCGCCGCTTGTCGTCGCAACCGGCGATGGAGCCCTGGAACTCACCCGGACCGAATGGCGCGGGACGGCGCCGCAGCTGCATCTCGGGCAGGTCCTGTAGACCGCCCCGCCGCGGCCCCGGGATGAACCCGGGGAATATCCAATGTAATGCTCATTACTATTATGAGCGTTGCGAAGAGGACATTCGATTGGGATCAGCAGGTCTGTTAGTTCAGGAAAAGCAAACCCCGGGTTTGCGTCACCCCATGCTCACTGGCGAACGGATGCATAAACTGACAAAAACATGGCCGGGCCATCTCTTGATGCTCGGTCTTCTTGCCGGAGGCCTCGTGCCCAGGTCCGCCTTTGCGTTCGGCGCCTCCCTTGAAAGGTATCTCAAGGCGTTTTCCTATTACCCGGTTTCGTTCAAGGCGACCGACGACGTGCCGTTCATGATAGAGGTCCAAATCGACGGGAAAAAGAAGATACTGCTGGTCGATACGGGATGCCCGGTCACGACGCTGGATACCCGGAAGGTCCCGAATCTGAAGACCATCGGCCAGTTGAAAACACAGCTGGAGGACAGCGTCCTCGGGCCGCTGTCGGATCCATCAATCTTGTTGATGGACAAGCTGGAGATCGGCGGCGCGCAGTTTGTGAACCAGCCGGCCCGGGCGGCAAAACTCGACGCAGACTATATCCGGCTGCCTTTTGACGGATTGATCGGTCTGGACTTCCTTCTCAGAAATTTCTGCTTCATCGACTGCGGGAACCAGCAGATCTTTTTTCGCGGGTCACGGCCCACGCCCGACCAGATGGCGACCATGGCGGAAACCTTGAGGGGTAGCGGCTTTGCCGAAGTTCCGATCCGCTGCACCAGCCGCTTGATACTGGCGGCCGGGATGGGCGGCCAAACACTTGGATGGATGGTGGACACCGGAGCCTCGTACAGCGTGATTGAAGAGTCCGCACGGGCGCGCCTGAAACTGAAACTCGTGAAGAAGGAGAGGCCCGACATCGGCAGCTACCTGCCGAGCGATGTCGAGGGGTGGAACATCGGCCTGCAGGGGCTGGGGCTCGGGACACACAGGCTGCGGGTCGTGCGCCTGCCGGCGCTCAGGATCGGACCCCAAACGTGGCGTGATCTCTATGTAGGCGTGGCGGATTTTGACCTGTCGCAGATGAACGACACCGCCGATTCAGCCGTCGATATTCACGGGCTTCTGGGAGCCGAGTTGCTTGCCAGTCACGGAGCCCTGATCGACTTTTCAAGCATGACAATCTGGCTCCGGCCAAACCGGAGTTCCGAAGGCAAGATCATTCCGGATGATGTCGACAGTCAGACTTATGCGGACCAGCAACCGGGAGCCGGCCTCGATCGCACCCCAAAACTGGATCCCCTTTATGCAGACATCTATGCCGACAAGGGCAATGAGGAACAGGACAACGGGGATTACGACGGAGCCATCGCCGACTACGACAAGGCGATCAAACTGAACGGCAGCTTTGTAAAGGCATACGTCAATCGGGGCATGGCGAAAGCGGGCAAGCGGGATTACAGGAATGCGATCCTCGATTTCGACCGGGCAATTCAGCTTAAGCCGACCCTTGCCGATGCCTACTGCTTCCGGGGGCTCGTAAAACTGAACCTAAGGGATTTCAGCGGTGCATTTGCGGACTACGACCGCGCGACCCGACTAAATCCCGTGCTTCCTCAGACCTACGACTATCGCGGCCTCGCGAGGCGAATTACCCGCGATTACAACGGGGCCATCGTTGATTTTAATCAGGCGATTCGGCTTTGGCCGGGCTTTTCCGCCGCGTACGCCGACCGTGGCGAAACGCTATGTCTTATGGGCGATTATGCCCGCGCGCTTCCCGACTTCAACAAATCCATCACCCTCGCTTTGCATGCGTCCGAATACATTCGATTTCATCGATACCTGACTCTTGTTCGACTCGGGCGCGGCAAGGATGACGATCTTGCAAAGCAGCTGCGGGGTTGGGCGGACGGTTGGCCAAGGAACATCGGGTTGTTTTTGACCGGAGGGATCACCGAAGAAGCCTTGGACCTCAAGGCCGCCGCTGGCAGCCCCGGCGACATCAAGGACCGAACCTGCGAGGCGGATTATTATATCGGGATGGTAAATCTTCTTAACGGGCAAAAAGAGCGCGCAACCAGGCGATTCAAGGCGTGTTTGGACACGGGTGTCTCCGACTATCAGGAAAGCATATTTGCGGAGGCCGAGCTGGCCCGTTTGAATGCCGCCGGCGCCGGACCCAAATAATCCGGCCTTCAGGCCGAGTTGAGCGCCTCGTTGAAGTGCCGGCGGCAGACGGCGATATAGCGGTCGTTGCCGCCGA
>CAZSEH010000229.1:0-2365 GCA_964605835.1 uncultured Opitutaceae bacterium | reverse complement strand
GCGCCCCGCCCTTTTTTCTAGCGATGCGTTGCGGCTTCCACTATCACCGCCGGGATGAAAGTCCTCGTCACCGGTGCAGCCGGGTTCATCGGCCATCAGGTTGCGCGCCGTCTGGCCGAAACCCGGCAGTGCGAGGTGCTTGGGATCGACAACCTGGGCGCCTACTACGATGTCGAGCTGAAGCGGGCGCGCCTGGCGGATCTTGAGACTTTTGACGGTTTTCGGTTCCTGCAGTCCGATTTCGCCGAGACCGACCGCTTTTTGGCGCTCATGGAGCATTTCAAGCCGGACTACGTCGCCCACCTGGGCGCCCAGCCCGGAGTGCGGCACAGCGTTGAGAACCCCGCCGCCTACGTGCAGAGCAACCTCGTCGGATTCGCCAACGTGCTCGAGGGCTGCCGCCGGACGCCGCCGAAGCACCTCGTCTATGCCTCGAGCAGCAGCGTATACGGCGCCGGCGCCAAGCCGCCGTTCCGGGAGGAGGACGACACGGGCCTTCCTACATCGTTTTACGGCGCGACCAAGCGCAGCAACGAGCTCATGGCCCAAAGCTACGCAGGCACGCACGGGCTTAAGATCACGGGCCTTCGCTTTTTCACGGTTTACGGTCCGTGGGGCCGGCCGGACATGGCCCCCACCCTTTTTGCGCGCGCAATCTGCGAGGGCAGGCCGGTCAAACTCTTCAACGAGGGCAGGAACCTGCGCGACTTCACTTATATAGACGACATCGTGGACGGGGTTGTCCGGGCTCTTCTTTATCCCTTTGATTCTGCAAAACCTCCGGAAGGCGCCTCGCGAACGGCCCGGGACGGCAAGGCGGCCGGGATCCACCCCACCCCACAGGCCCGTATCTTCAACCTGGGCCATCATCGGCCGGTCGAGACGCTTCTTTTTGTCAGGATGCTCGAGCAATTGCTCGGCCAGACGGCGAAGCTCGAACTGCTGCCTCCCCAGCCCGGCGACATGTTCGAGACGTGCGCCGATCTCACGCGCGTCCAGGCGGCCATCAGCTATAAGCCGCGAGTACCTCTGGAAGAGGGGCTTGCGCGGTTTGTTGGGTGGTTCAGGAGCTATTACAAGCTCTGAACTCCCATTCCTGACAGGACCGGGCGGGGCCCGGTTAATTCTCGTTCTTATGAAAACCGTACTTCTCCTCATTGGATCCAACCTGTTCATGACCTGCGCCTGGTACGGGCACCTCAAGTTCAGGTGGCTCGTGGGCAAACCCCTGTTCCTGGTCATCCTGGCCGCATGGGGGATGGCCTTCTTTGAATATTGCCTGCAGGTGCCGGCCAACCGGATCGGGTTCAATTCCGGCCGGTTCGACGGCTACCAGCTCAAGGTGATCCAGGAGGCCATCACCCTCGTCGTCTTCGTGGTCTTCGCCTGGGTCGTTCTCAAGGAGAAGCTGGCGTGGAACTATGCGGTCAGCTTCGGCTTCATGCTGCTGGCGGTGTATTTCGCCATGGCTTTCAAGGGCGGAGGCGCCGCCGGCTCCTGAAAATGGGCCGTGTGGAGCCCGGGAACCACCCACCTCTCAAAAAATAGAGCCTTGCCGGAAAACCTGCGCCAAAGATCCCGGTTGGGCGCTTGCTACAATCCTCCCGGCGTCGTTACCTGATGCCGTCCTTCGCTCCAGGCCGGTTTGTCACGGCTTTGAATTGCACCCGTTCGTTTTCCGATTAAATCCCATTTTTCCCATGTCCAAAGCCTCCCCCTCCCCCCGCACCGAGTCCGCTGAGAAGTCCAAAGCCGTTTCCGAAAGCCCGACCGCGCGCAAGAACGTGGACCTGGCGCTTAGCGCAATCACCAAGCAGTTCGGAGAGGGCTCCATCATGCGCCTCGGCGATGCTCACAAGATGAAGGTGGAAACGCTGTCCACGGGATCGCTCGCGATCGACCTGGCGATAGGGGTCGGCGGGCTGCCCCGCGGCCGGATAATCGAGGTCTACGGGCCGGAATCCTCGGGCAAGACGACCTTCTGCCTCAGCGTCATCGCCGAGGCCCAGCGAAACGGCGGCCTTGCGGCCTTCATCGACGTCGAGCACGCCCTCGACCCCAAGTACGCCCGGATCGTGGGTGTGAAGCTCGACGACCTCCTGGTCTCCCAGCCGGACAGCGGCGAGGACGCCCTCAACATCATGGAGACCCTCATCCGCTCGGACGCGATCGACGTGATCGTCCTCGATTCCGTCGCGGCGCTGGTCACCAAGGCCGAGCTCGACGGCCAGATGGGAGACGCGACCGTCGGATCCCAGGCCCGCCTCATGAGCCAGGCCATGCGCCGCCTGACGGCGGTCGTCAGCAAGACGAAGTGCGTCTGCATCTTCACCAACCAGATTCGGGAAAAGATCGGTGTCATGTT
>CAZSEH010000228.1:0-2376 GCA_964605835.1 uncultured Opitutaceae bacterium | reverse complement strand
GGGACCGAACGGATGATCCTCGACAGGGTGTCCAAAGAAAGGCCGGTCTTTTCGCGGATCGCGCGAAGCGAAAGCCGCGGGTTGTCCTGGGCCGCCAAACGACGGGTCTCGTCCCGCAGCTTGTCCGACACCGGACGTTGACCCGGCCTGTTTGGGGCCAGACTCAGGACGGCTTCGGGTCCGCCGCTACGGTATACCTCGATGGCCCGCGAGACCGCCTTCCTCGACACGAATTGCGCCTTGGCAACCTGACGGCGGCTGCTCCCAGGCACCACGAGCGCCAGGAGCAGCTTCGCCCTGTTCCGGCCGGCCGGAATCGTCGATGGGCGCCGCACACCGGCCAGGAGCAGCTCGTGATCGTGGGCGGGGAGCTCAAAGCGCGCTCGGGGCTTTAGGGAGGTTCTGGCGGCCATCTTCTGGGGGTGATAGTAATGTTCGGCAACTGGGGGCCAATGCAACCGCCAAGTGCCCCTCGACGGCGGAAATGTTCGCCAAATGGGGGCCGTACCCCTCATATTGTTCGGCAAATGGGGACCACGCTCGGAGGCTTTCTGCTTGCTAGTGCGCACTTGCGGACTAGACAGCATAGCCATGGTAGCCCCAGCGCGGGACCTTACGGAACGGCAGCAAAAGGTCCTTACATTCATTTGCCGGACCTGGTTCACGAAGCGCGCCATTCCAAGCGCGCGTGACTTGGCTCACGCCATGGAGCGAAAAACCTCGAATCCGCGGGCATTCCTGCAGCCGCTGGTTCGGAAGGGCTACATCACGACCATCAAGGGGCAGGCTCGGAATATCCGCATTACCGACCTCGGCCTCCAATTGTACGAGATGAATCGCCCTTTCGTGCAGCCCGAGCTGTTGATGGAAAACGTCGAAAGCCCCAAGGAGGAGCAAGTGGAACTGCTCCTTGCTCAGTAGGTCCTGTCACGATGCCTTCTTATCCAGAGACGATTGGTCACACACCGGAGCGGATCTACGGCGGTAAAAACGCCGGCGCCGCGCGCCCATGCCCCCAATGAGTCTTCCAGCCATAAAAGCCGATTCGGCCGAACAGCTGGAGCTTTTTAAGGAGTTTCAACTGGGCGCCGTCCACCTCTCGCGCATCCTTCCTTCCTGGGATCTCCTGTTTCCCTTCCTTTTCACGAAGAAGAAGGTTCTGCCCCCGGAGACGAAGATTTCCGAGATCCCGTCCCTTAGCTACGAGTTCGCCACGCCCGGCGCGACAATCCGAATCACCGTTTCGCCCGCCTTCATGGGGGAGAAGGGCAAGCAGCCGACCCAGGTGATTTACGCCGGCGAGCGCGAGGAGCTCGTCGCAACGGCGCTTCGAGCCCTCCTGACCCGAGGGGAGATTAGTGCGGTCATGGATGAAGTCCCGTCAGCCAGGACGGGGGAAACCCATGCCGTGATCGTTCTCGCGTTTTACGTGCGCCAGCTAAGCAAGGAGCTCGCCCGCACCGACCACACGTTCTCGCATACGGAGATTGACCAGGCCCTTGAGGTCCTGGCGAAAACCCACTTCTCGCTCGAAAATTTCATCGAGGGCGAAGACTCCGAAAAGGCGCCCTCCATCCCGTATTATCAGAAGTACCTTAAAAAAGGCGACAAGCGGGTCATCTACCTGAACGAGATCGAGGCGAACCAGCTTATCCGCGGCGCGTACCGCGCGATCAACAATGACCTGATGCTGCGCCTGCGGTCCGGTCCGGCCCGGTGGATCTACAAATACATCCACTCCGAACACCGGAACGCGCAAAAGCCCAGCCCCGACGAGCTCCCTCCTCCGTGCAACATCAGTTATTCGCTCCTCACCGAGCGGGGAGTTGTCCCGGCCACGAAGCGCATCAAGGACACCGTTTTTCGAATCCGCGCGGCCCTCGATCAGCTCGGCAAACAGGGCGTCCTTCACAAGACAAGCCAGGCGCCTCTCGGCTACACGGAGGAACAGATCACCGCCCCCACCAAAGGGCGCCGGCGCCTGCTCGACGTCATCTGGCATGTCTACTCTTCACTTGAAGAGGTTGAGCAAATCATCGCCGAACACTCCGAGGCCAAATACCGGAGCAAGCAAAGCGAGTACCGTTTTAGTGCGGCGCAGCGAATCGGGATGACAGCCGACGCCAGGAAGGAGCTCGGCAAGAGCCGCCTGGCGGCGCCCGAGCGACGCACGGCCGCAAAACTTATCCCCGACCGCCTCTTTTCAGCACAGCCCTCGAAACCTTAGCCGCTCAAACCTCGCATCCCCTTTGGTCTCGCCCACGGGAGACATCCCGTCGACGTCTTTCCCCACTCAGCGCCTCGACCTCGGGCGAGGCTTTGCTGTCCCCGCCATACGAGGTTTGAGCGGCCAAGGTTCTGGAGCGGACCCCGCGA
>CAZSEH010000227.1:0-2393 GCA_964605835.1 uncultured Opitutaceae bacterium | reverse complement strand
CTCAAGGCCTCCGTCGGCTTCGGCGGCTCCTGCTTCCAGAAGGACATTCTGAACCTGGTCTATCTCTGCGAGCACTTCGGGCTGCCCGAGGTGGCCGCCTTCTGGCAGAGCGTCGTCGACACGAACGATTGGCAGAAGCGCCGGTTTTCCGAGCGCATCGTGCGCGCCCTCAACAACACCGCCGCGGACAAGCGGATCGCGGTCTTCGGGTTCGCATTCAAGAAGGACACAAACGACACGCGCGAGTCGCCCGCGATCGCCGTCTGCCGGCAGCTCCTGGACGAGCGGGCGCATGTCGTCGTCTACGACCCGAAGGTCCCGCCCGCGCTGATTCGCTCCGAAGTGCCGGGCGGCGCCGACGACCCGCTTCTATCGGTGGCGTCCACTCCCTACGAGGCCGCCGCCGGGGCGCATGCGATCGCCGTTGTCACCGAGTGGGACGAATTCAAGGACCTGGATTTTGAACGGATCTACGCCTCGATGGCCAAACCGGCCTCGATCTTCGACGGGCGGAACATCCTCGACCTGAAGCGCCTATCGGCGATTGGATTCAAGGCCCACGCAATCGGGAAATAACTCAGACGCCGAGCGAGGTCCTGTAGATCCTCGGCACCCGCTTGCTCACCGAGCAAAGGGTTTCCCAGGGAATCGTGTCAGCCACGCGGCTGAACTCCGAGACAGTTATTTCCTCCCCGCCCTGGGCCCCGAAAAGCACCGCTTCGTCGCCGCAGGCCGTGCCGGGCACCTCCGTCACATCGACGATCGTCTGGTCCATGGTCACCCGCCCCAGAATCGGGCAGCGGCGACCCTTGATGAGCACGTGCGCCCGGTTGCTGGCGGCGCGCGGGACGCCGTCGGCGTAGCCCGCGCAAAGAACGGCGACACGCGAGTCCCTGGAAAGCGTGTGAGTGCGGCCGTAGCTGACGGTCGTCCCCTTCGGCAGCGACTTTACGAGGCCCACCCGCGTCCGGAAACTGAAGACGGGCTCGGTCCGGACCTGGGAAAGAAGCGAACCGGGATGGGGGAGGATGCCGAATTGAAGGAGCCCCACGCGAACTGCGTTGAAGGGGCTGGAGCCCGGCATGGTCTCGAGGCCGGCGCTATTGTCGGCATGGACAAAGAGCCTTGCCGGATCGAGGCCCGGGCAGCGGGACAGGGCCGCCAGGAAGCGCCGCCGCTGCTCGGCCGTGAAGGCCGGGTCGTCGTCCGGGCTCGCGAAATGCGTGAAGACACCCGCCAGTTTCAGGTGGGGCGCGCGCACGATCCCGGCGTAAAGGTCCTGCGCCTCCTCATGCCAGACCCCGACCCGCCCCATGCCCGTGTCGATCTTCAGGTGGACCGACACCGGCCTGCCCGCCGCCGCCGCCGCCGCCTCGAACCGCGCCGCCTCATCCGCCGTGGAAAGAGTCGCCGCCAGATCGTATTCCGGCAGAAAGCGGTCCTCCTCGGGGAGAATGGGGCTCAGGAGCAGCACGGGCCATCCGGCCCCGAGTTCCCGCAGCGCCGCGGCCTCCGTCACGTTTGCCACCGCAAACAGGTCCGCTCCCGCGTGCATGAGGCGGGCCGCGACCTGCTGCAGACCGTGCCCGTAGGCGTCGGCCTTGACGACGGCGACGTAACGGATCCCCGGCGGAAGCGACGCGCGGATCAGTTTCAGGTTGCGCTCGAGGGCGGCCAGATCGATCTCGGCCCAGCAGCGCAGCGGGGGGGCGGGAGTATTCATCCTCCAGGGGCCTCGTGAATCCGCGGTTGCCACGTGGCGTAGCGCGGCGCCTCATGCAGAAAGGCGTCCGGGTCGTCAGTCCGGACCAGGAGATCGGCATCTGCCGCGAGCGGCCAAAGCTCGGCCAGCCGGTACGGCACCGACTCCACTGCCAGGGGCGGGGTGGACCACTGGCGGAAGCCCTCTGGCGTGGCCATTGGGCCGGTCAACTCCGCGGCCGTGACCCGCAGGGGCGCTCCGCCTTTCCGGCACGCGTGCCAGGCGCCCCGCCGGGCGTCCGCAATGAAGGTGACCTCTTTCCGGCCCTGGGCCTCGGCCAGAAGAGCGAGGCCGTTGTACCCGAATACGGGTCTGGCGGCCACCGCGCACCAGACGCGAATCGCCATCGCCACTGTCCGGATCCCGAGAATGGAGCCGGGGCTGTCGGCGAAGGCGAACCCTCGCACGCTGCCCAGGTCGATCCCAAGGGCTTCGACGCACTGGAAAACGCCGACCCCGGCCTCTTCGTCTGAAGCGGACCAGCGCGCCCGAAAAGGCACCCCGGGCGCCGGCTCAAAAAGCCCCGCCTGAATCCGCGCCGAGGCCGCATCCACGACAAGGAGTGGCGCATGCTCCATCAGGACGTTTCGAAGGCTGGGCATTTCAGAATGACACAATGCCGATCCGGCCC
>CAZSEH010000226.1:0-2436 GCA_964605835.1 uncultured Opitutaceae bacterium | reverse complement strand
TACTCGGCCCGAAAGAACCCCTCCCACACGCCCTGGGACGAAGCCATCTTCTGGGAGGCCCAGGCGGCCGCGCTCAGGCTGCCAAACACCGGGATGGCCGCGACCATCGATGTCGGCGATCTCGGCAACATGCACCCGCCCCGCAAGAAGGAAGTGGGGGAGCGCCTGGCCCTCTGGGCGCTCGCCAAGGATTATGGCAGCAAGGATATTGAGCCGTCCGGCCCGATGTATCTTGAGGGCAGCATCCGGACGGACGGTTCCAAGGCAGTCCTGCGTTTCACCCATGCCGGCAAGGGTCTTGTCGCCCGCGACAGCTTGCCCCTCAACTGGTTCAGTGCTGCTGGAGACGACGGGAAGTTTTATCCTGCCACGGCAACAATCTCCGGGGACACGGTTGTCGTAACGAGCCCGGAAGTTCCGGACCCAGCAGTGGTGCGCTTTGCCTGGGACGAGGCCGCGACGCCGAACTTTTTCAACAAGGACGGCCTGCCCGCTGTGCCCTTTCGCACGGACAATCCGATAGGCCGGTCGTCGCTGCTCCCAAGTTCTCCCTGATGACCCTTTGGCGTTGATTCGTTTTCGGCAGGAATTGCCATGCTTCCGCCTCAAAACGGCATGGTACTCCACCCCTCTTGAGACTACTATTCCTGGGCGAGATGGACCCGGGCCCGGAGCCTTATCGCAAATCCAAGGCAATATGAAGATCAGCCGAATTGGATCGTGCGCGCGTTTCCTTTGGCTTCCCTTTGCGCTGGGGTTGAGTCTAGGCACGGGCGCGAGATGCCTTGCCGATACGGCAAAGGCTTCCCCGCCGGGAAACGGGGGTGGGGCGGACGCTCTGGCCAACCCGCTCCGTTATCTGGACAAGTACAACGTCGTATGGGAGACACCGAGCCGCAGCAGCGCGGAATCCATGCCTCTTTCCGGCGGTGACATCGGCTGCAACGTCTGGGTCGAGAATGGCGATCTGCTGTTCTACGTCCAGCAAAGCGGCGCCTTCGACAAGAACGGCGAATTCATCAAGTCGGGCCGGTTTCGGATCCGGCTCGACCCGAATCCTTTCATCGCGGGCGCCCGCTTCAGGCAGGAATTCAAGGTGCGAGAGGGCTGGATCGATATTACAGGCGAAAATCGTTCGAGCGGCGAGGCCAGGATCCGGCTGTGGGTCGAGGTGAAACGGCCGGTCATCCACGTCGATCTCGATTCGGATAGGGAGTTAGCAATGACGGCTTCCTACGAGTCATGGCGCTTCAAGGACGTCGTCCTGGCACCCGAGGAAAAGCCGCCCCACGAGGGCCGCCGCTCGTCCATCTTCGACTTCGATTGCTACCAGGAGGATGTCGTGAAGGCGGGCGACATCATCGAACCTGGCTCGGGCGGCGTTCTGTGGTGCCAGGACAACGGCACAAGCTTCAACGCTGTCGATTTTGCGCTGAAGATCGAGGACCTCGAATCAATCCAGGGCCAGGTCTGGAATCCGCTTCGCCACCGTGTGTCCGGCGGGATGATGCGCAGCTCCGATCTCGAATACGTCGGCACGACGGACGGGACCTACTGCCAGACGCCCTATCGGGCTTGGAGTTTCAAATCGAAGACGCCTGCCCGCCGGCAACACCTGGAGATCATTGAAGCGGTAGCCCAGCCGGCGAGCCGGGAGGAATGGAAAGCGGGTCTTTTGAAAATTGCAGCAGAGCAAGGGGATGAGACGAAGCTCCGGGCGCAGACCCAGGACTGGTGGGATGCGTTCTGGAATCGAACGTACGTCTTCGTCAATCCGCAAAAGGACGCCACCGACAACGGCTGGAGGGTGGGGCGCAACTACAATCTCTTCCGCTACGAACTGGGTGGGAACTTCTACGGCAGGGTTCCGACCAAATTCAATGGCGGCAATCTCACCTTCGACCCGGGGCTGGTATTGGCGACTTATCCCTATGACCCGGATTACCGGCGGTGGGGCGGCTGGAGCTACACTTCCGCCAATCAGCGGCTGGTCTATTGGCCGTTCCTCAAGAACGGCGACTTCGATGGAATGATCTCTGAATTCGACGTCTATCGCAATGGCCTGCGCAACGCGGAGGCACGAACGCAGGCGTACTTTGGTCATGGGGGCTGCTCATTTGCCGAACAGTTCCAACTCTCAGGCCTTCCGGTCGCCTCGCAGTATGGTTTTGTCGAGCACGGCTATTCCTGGCGGGTGCGGCCCAAGGATTTCCCTCGCGGCGAACTGGCGAACCCCGCGATCAGCACGTACTACCAAGGGCAGCTGGAGCACGCCTTCATGATACTGGAGTATCAGCGGTTCACGGGCCGGGACATCTCCGCGTACATACCCTTCATTCTCTCCTCGATCCGCTTCTACGACGAACATTTCCAACAGGTGCACCGGCGCCTCGAGGGCCAACCCCTGGACCCGCAGGGGAAGTTGGTCATCTTCCC
>CAZSEH010000225.1:0-2436 GCA_964605835.1 uncultured Opitutaceae bacterium | reverse complement strand
GGGTCGAAAGCGACTCAATCGACGATCTGATCACGGCGCCCGCCGGGACAAAGTAAGCGATTCGGGGCGGGCCGGTTCGATTCCGGCCCGCGCCTCCAATTCTTAACGCTCTGCAGCGGGTTACGCGGGCAAAGGCGGCATAAAGCCCTATCCCCGCTTTCCAGAAAAGGCTCCGACTCGCCCCATTGTCTTGGTTATTCGGTCAACCGGCCGAGGACTATTCAAGGATTTGAAAGCTCTTCGCCATCCGGTCATACAGATCTATCATTTCTGCCCGTCTGTTCGTGCCGAACCCCAGAACGTACCCGAGCGTGCCATCGGCGACAAAATAGTGGCGGCAACTCCAGGTTCCATCGCCTTTGGCGTCGGGTTTATCGAAATCGAGCGTTAGAACCGCCCTCGATCCGATGGTCGTTTTGCCTGTGACGAAATTCCCGAAGCCATGCTGGGCCAAAGTCTGTTGCGCCCCTTTTGACCACTCGGCTGGAGATCTTTTTGGATCGATCGGGTTCCGAAATATGATGAGGTCATGAACGCCATCTTCATGCGACTCGAAGCGGACTACTTCGTAAGGGCTGTTTGAGGACACAGGAGGGAACGCGTTCCAGCGCTTCGGAATGTCTATGGCGAAGTGCCACTCCGCATTTTCGTAGTGCTTCATTTCGACAGCATTCATCGGGCTCTTCGCCGCGATTTGGTTCGGCTCCGCACTGGCCTTGGAAAAACCCCATCCCGCGGCAACCAGGGCCAATCCGGCGGCCAGGCAGGATCCCGTCACTGAATCCCGCCATTTCCAGGCGCGGAAGCCTTGGCGTCGCAAAAGATTGAGCCGCTGGGCGATCTGCGATCCTCCATTCAAGGTCAGCGCAGTCTCGACCGACGACAGGGCAAAAACGCGAAGGGCAAGTTGTGCCAGCAACTGCAAGTACAAGCTACGTTCGGTCCCCTGACTGGAGGCGATCCGATCGGCTTCCTGCTCACAAGCGAGGTTATGGGCGCCAGGGATCTTCCAGACCAGGGGGTGAAACCAACTCAGAGTCATCATCCACCGCCAACCGACGCACCAAGCCAGATCATGGGAGCGTAAATGAGCCAGTTCATGGCCCAGAAGGGCGGCGGTTTCCGCAGGGGCCAGAGTCCCCAAAAGTTCCACCGGTAAGATCATAGTCGGGTGCCACAGTCCACAAACAAAGGGAGAGGTAACTTCATCGGAAATCCGAATAGTCACGGGTTGGCGCACGCCGAGGCGGCCCCGGATCTCCCTCGCCAGGGCGAGCAGTTCGGAATCCGGTTCACGCGCGTTCCTGCGCAGGCGGGAGAGCCGAAGCTGAAGGCGAAGGAGGCGGATCGTCCCTGCCACAATTCCCAATATCCAAACGAGTGCGAAAAACCGTGTCCAGGAGACCACCGGAAGATGGCGCTTCGTCCAGCGGTAAATCGGGCTTGTCTGCAGCGGTGTCGCCGGGACCAGCCCAGTCGCTGCGGGTGCCACCGCCGATGGCCGTCCGCCCACAGCAGCCGGAGCCGACAAATTCGGGCGGGCAGGCGCTTGAGCAAGCACGGCATTGATTGGAATTTGAAATGCAGACGCGGGGAAAAACACTCCCATGGGTAGCAAGCAACCGAGCACAAGCACGCTGCGCCACAAGATCAACCTCCAGCGCGGATGGCTCCAGCGCAGCAGACCGCTCGCAGCCCAGGCGAACATGAGCAGCGCTGTCCAGCGGAGCAGGACTTCACCGCCAGGGGAAAGCAGGAGCAGACGGAATGTATTCATGAGGATATCTTCTTTCGGGTTTCGGCCGGCCGACCGGAGGCGGTCTGCCGAATTAGTTTCAGGTCGGCCGGCTCGATGTCGGCCGTTTCAACGAGTTGCGCGACCAACTCCTGCGTGGATCCTCCGGAGAAGACTCGCGCCAGGGTGCGCATCGTCGCCTGGAGGAGGGTCGCTTTGGGCACAAGAGCCGCATACCGAAAAGCCTTCCCCTGGAGGTTACGAGCGATGTGGCCCTTTTCGACCAGGTTGACCAGAATCGACCGCAGGGTGGCGTTTTCGATCGGCCACGAAAAGGCCTCCTGGATTTCAGCGGGTTTCAATTCCTTCCGCTCCCAAAGGATCCGAAGGACTTCCAGCTCGTTTTGACTCAGAGCGGTCATGTGCATGTGTGACATTGTCACACATGCGAATGAGGCCGTCAACGCCAATCTGTGATAATTTCGCAGATGGAGGCCTGGCAAGCTGCGCGGCTACCCAGGAAGCATTGAATTGTTCGGAATACTCGCTTGCTACGACCTGTTTCCGCCCTATGCCTCGGGGAAATGAGGCGGAGTTGTCCGTTCGATTCCGCCCCGCTCCCCATTCTGGCCGACCTTTCGCCCACTCATGCCGCGCACATCGAAACGCACGTCCGTCTTCACCGAATCGGTGATCCGCGA
>CAZSEH010000224.1:0-2475 GCA_964605835.1 uncultured Opitutaceae bacterium | reverse complement strand
AGGACGGCGCCGCGGCGGCCCTGAAGCTCTACGACGCCGACGACGTCAACCCGTCCTTCTCGCGGTTCTATCCCCAGTCCGAGCAGCTACGGCTGACCGCGAAGGGCCTTGAACCCCTTTTCAACTGGCTGGAGGCACCGGGTAGCCTGGCGGTCGCTGACCTTGGAGCCCGGGCGCGCCATGCCCTTCTTGAATTCGACGGCAGCACGGGCTTTTTCGACACGGCGACCAAGTACAACACGGCCGTCATAGTATGCGTTGCCCTGACACCGTCCAATGACAGCATTGGTTTACTAAAGAAGCTGTTTGAGCGCCTTGGATCCCGGGTCACCTGGCTTATCGCGAGGAGCTCCTTTGCCCACGGGACTTGGGAAGTGTGGGAGAACACCGCCACCCACAAGGCGCTCATGGAGGCCTCCGCCCGCGAAATCCTGGCCCCGACCCTGGATGCGGAGGCATGGGCTGCGATCGACAAGCATTCCCTGACTGCCGTTGCCGCCGCGGACGACAAACGCCTCCCCCTTGCGCTCCGCTCCCACGTCTTTAGGTGGCGCCAGAAATACGCGGCGGAATTCGCCCGCGAGGTCGCCCCGCTCATAAAGACGGACGGCAAGACGCTCTTTGTCGTCACAGGCGATAAGGGCGGGGTGGGGAAGTCCTCCCTCGCCCGAGCCTTGACGGACTGGTTTCTGACGGCGGCGCCCAGTCCGGCCGTGTGACGCCCTTTAACCGTCATGCCCGACACCCTCTCTGAACCCCCCGTTCTCGCCTCCCGGCCGCCCCGAGGCCCGCTGGCAGCTACTCCATCCCCACCGATGACACCACGTCTTGCCCACCTCGTAAGCCAAGCCACGGATCCGGACGGGTATCTGGACCGGGCTCAACTCTATGAATCGCTCTCGATTGATCCGACCGACCCGGTAGCGATCATCATCGAGGCGTTTCTCGCCACCGAGAATTCCCGCCAGCGTCTAAAGGAAAGCATCGTCGAGGAACACGAGGCGGCCGAGGGGGCATTGCGCCGGATCGCGGAGGACCTCGCCGACATTGCCGACGTCCATAATAAGCAGCTTGCCGCGGCCGTCGACGAGTTGAAGGCTGGGCGCGAGGCTACCGAGAAAGCCATTCGGGCCCAACTGAGCACCGTTGGCGAGCAGTCGGACAAGCTGCACGCGAGCGCCGGAAAGCTTCAAACAGCCTCCGACTACCTGCGGACGCAATCGCGTGGCATCTTCTTTTTGCTGGGTTTGCTTGTCGGGGCAGGGCTTGCGCTTGCGGTGGTTTTCACTTTCTTGGGAAAGGTATCTCTTAAGTGATCCCTTCTCTCCCAGTGAAATGGCGCGTTTCTTTCGCAACGATGAGTACTGCACGTCCTCGCACGACGTACCGATTTTCAAGCTCGCGAAAGAGGCTCTAAGGGCGCGCGATTTTCCGCTTGAGGAGAGTCAGGCCGTCGTACGGCAGTTTTTTGACCCCAAGCGGTTCGAGCACCTTCGGGATAGCTCCCGGCCGATCGCCTACCTGGTAGCCCCAAGCACGTCGGGGACCAACGTCCTCCCGCGGATCGTCGCGGAGGAGCTTAGCGCCTACTACCCGGGGGAGATCGTCCAAGGCTGGGCCACCCCTGAAAGCAGAACGAGGAACGCGCTCAAGAGCTCCATCCGCAAATTGCGAGAGCCGGCCCAATTTAACGTCATCCCCGAGGTCGTGGACCGGCTTCCGGCAAATGCCCGCCTGGTTCTTGTTGACGACGAGGTAACGACCGGAGGGAGCGCCCGCGCGCTCCGCCATGTCCTTTCCTTGCACAATCGCAGCGTCGATGATGTCCTCTCCCTTGGGCAAAGCGAACTGCGCAAGGTAAATGCCCGCGACATAGACCGCGTTGTCGAAAAACTCCAAGATCCAAGCTTAAGACCCGCCGTTGTCGGCGTCCTCGGGGGTCAACTCAAACACGCTGCCAACTACATCGAACGCGTTCTAAATGATAACACCCGCCTGGAAATATCAGCATACTTTGTCGCTGAGTACGCTCGATTGCGCGAACTTGGACTCGCTTACGACGAGCCAGCGCGAGGAGCTGCAATTGGCCCTCGAGGCCTTGAAACGGCACAACGACAAGATCGAGCCGGCGCCGCAATTCCCGCCGGACTTCCGGGCGAAAGTGGCAGCTTACGCGGAAGCGATGATCGCTCAGAAGGTCGCACCGCTCAGTGTTCCGCGATCGTCGCAGAGTTGACCAAGCTCCGTGAACAGTGGTCCGCGGCCGGGTACATCGAAC
Source organism: uncultured Opitutaceae bacterium (assembly GCA_964605835.1). Classification (GTDB taxonomy): domain Bacteria; phylum Verrucomicrobiota; class Verrucomicrobiia; order Opitutales; family Opitutaceae; genus Palsa-1447. The sequence goes on along the minus strand of CAZSEH010000224.1, from coordinate 197 downwards.
GCCCCGGCATCGTTCGTAAGGGCCTGGGCATTGTGGACGAGCTCGGCGGCCCTGGAAGGACAGGGATTCCTTTGCGCAGCGCAGCCCGGGATTTCCTGGAGGGGCAGGGGAGCGTCGATCTTCTGACACGCCGAGTGACCGAGCACGTTGCCGCGCGGGCACAAGGTCAAATACTTGGGGAAGGCCGCAGAGCCGGG
>CAZSEH010000223.1:0-2486 GCA_964605835.1 uncultured Opitutaceae bacterium | reverse complement strand
TGTAATCGACCTCATGCCGGGAGAACAACTCGGCATAAGTCCGCCCTGTGGCGGCGCGAAGAAACCGTTCTGTCGAAACTCTTGGATCGACACCTTCGCGGCTCGGGCTCCTGTCGAACCCGTTGAAGCTGGACCCTGCGCTGAGGATCAGGACCGCCTCGGTGGCTCCCTTGACCTGCAGACGACCATCAGGGGCGGCCGCGATCGTGCCGTCCGCCGTCCAGGCAGCCAGGCGTGCGTCGAAGTACATGCCGTCCCCGTTGATTTCGGCCCCATAGAGCACCTGCTTGGCACCCGGCTTGCGCCGGCCCTGAGCGTCAAAGACTTCAGGGTACTTTGCCTGTTCGTGTCTTGCTTCCACCACCTCCAGCGTCCGTCGGAGCACATATCCCGGGATCTGCCCTTGCATCTCGACGGTGTTCAACTGCGGGACAGCCCAATGGGCGGTCGGATGGACGGACTTGAGGCTGGCCGTAAATGAAAGCGAGTTCGGGCGGCTCGCGGTGATGCGAACGACAATCACCTGATCGGGGAAACTTGCAAATACATCGCGCGTATAGGTAACCCCAGCCTGAGTCCATCGGGTGCTCGCCACCGCATTCGCCAAATCCAGCGAACGGCGGTAATCGGCAACAGGACCAGGGCCTGGAGACTCCGAGTCGATGTAGAGGTCTCCGAGGGGCTCGTAGGATTGCTGGCCGCGGCCGAGCCAGTGGGCGGTGATGTAATTATCCGCGTCGGCGTAATGGCCCGCCTTGATCAATCCCGTCACGCGGCCAAAATCCGGCCGGATGTCGATGGAACGCAGGTCAGATGCGGGCTCGCCCGAGGTCAGCGTTCCCTCGTTGAGCTGCAGATGCTCATGGGCGACACCACCAAAATCCATCGCGCCCAACCGGCCATTGCCAACGGGCAGTCCCTCGCTCCAGCCGACTGCGGGCTGCCGATACCAAAGGGTCTGATCCGGTTCGGCGGAGAAAACCTTGACCGAAACGAGGGCAAACAATGTCGCCGCTAGGAGGAAAGCGCCTGAAGGCATGGGTGATGGGGCGCAGGCCAGACGTCGTCAGTGCTCCTTGGCGATAGACACCCCGGCCAATCCTTCCGCTTTTGCCAGTTTCGGCCAGTTTAAACCGTAAATGGCAATGAGGACGAAACAAAACAACGGCACGATGAAACCCCGCGACATGTCGTAGCGATCCGCAAGCGCAGGTTCTGCCGAGAGTCCGACAGGGGGAAAGGGGCACATGGGAACGGAAGTTTATCTCAAATAGCCGCGCCCGGACCATGGCTGTACCTGCTCATGACATGCCTGTTTATGGCATCCAGCCTCGGGACGCATAGTCCACACCCTTTTGGCAGCAATCGTCATGCATTTGCCTGAAACGAGCATGGCGAAACCCAAGGGTGCGGAGTAATCTGTATTCCCGGGCAATTCGGCCGTTTCTCCGACGAACTGTGCCCCGGGAGCGCCCTGCCCTCCCCCGCTCCGAAACTGGGGTCCCTCAACGACAATTCCAGGTTCCCAAAACAACTGAAACCCTTATCAGCATGATCCCGACATCACAAATTGCGCGGTACCTGAACATTGCCGCAAGTCTGTCCCTTTGCCTTCTCCTCGCCGCAGGCGCCCGGTGCCCAGCCGCAGATGCTCAGTCAGGGCCACCGGCCAGCGTCCCATCTGCGACGGTATCCTGGCTCGGGGGGAACGCCCCCGCCCTGCCCTCGGGCATAAGCTGGGGTGTACCCTGGCCGCGGGGCGCGATGCCGGCCGGCACATCCATCGCCGTCAGGACATCCGACGGGCAATCCGTGCCCGTTCAAAGCTGGCCGCTCGCCCTTTGGCCCGACGGTTCCCTCAAGTGGTCCGGCCTGGCCATCACCGCCGACGCCCGGTTGACGACGCCTCTGACAATCGCCGCAGGTGCCACCGCCGCGCCGGAATCTCCAGTGCAGGTGAAGGAAGCTGCCGATTTCATTGACATCTCCACGGGGACCCTTCAGTGCCGCATCGCGCGCAGCGGTCCGAACCTGATTGATTCGCTGGCGATCGACGGGCGTGAAGTCGCCCGCAATGGCCGTCTCATCGCTATCCGCGAAGACCGTTCGGCCTACGAGACACAGGGGCTTCTCCGCGAGGAGAATTACTCCAGCCACGTCAGCAAAGTCACTGTGGAACAATCCGGACCTGTCCGGGCTGTCGTCCGGATCGAGGGAATGCACGCGGGCGGCGAACCGGCCAGGACTTGGCTGCCGTTTACCGTAAGGCTCTATTTTTCGGCCGGGATGAATTCGGTCCGGATCGTCCATTCGTTCATCTATGACGGTGATGCCGCCACTGATTTCATCCGCGGCCTGGGGCTCGCCTTCACGGTGCCCTTCCGCGAGGAGCTGCAAAACCGCCACGTCCGGCTTGCAGGCGACGGAGTTGGGATCTGGGGCGAGCCGGTCCTGATGAGCCCGGGCTACCGCGAGGTTCTCGTGAA
>CAZSEH010000222.1:0-2576 GCA_964605835.1 uncultured Opitutaceae bacterium | reverse complement strand
TGCGGCTCCCGCGCCACCAGCCGGTTGATGTAATTCAGTGCGCCGCGGATCTTGAACGATCCGATTTCGGTGTGATTCTCGTGCTTTACCCACAGCTGGCATCCCGCGCGCGCATTGAGAAGCGGCCATGAAAACTGGGGTGTCGGCGGAACGACCGCGTTGATCTGAGGCGTGATCGACTCAATCTCGCCCAGGGTTGGCAAAGGGTCCATGGGGCAAACCTGTGCGGAAAGCCGGAATGAACAAGCGATTTGCCGATGTCATTCGCCCACATCCTGGGTATGCTTCTGCATCACCGGACCGGTATCGCCCGCCAGCTCCTCGGCGCCGAGGAGCATGGCCCCTATCTCGTCGGATGCCCGGTCGAGCTGTGCCAGCGCAATCGCCCCCGGTGCCTGCAGGGTCCGGGCAGGCGTTCGATCGGGCCGCCATCCGAGCGCCTTCCGCGCGCGGGCGAAGGCCTCCGCCGGAGGCTCCGGGCCCTCAAGGGACGAGGCGATGGCATCCAGCGCCCCGGCCCGCTGAATCGCGATCTCCCGCGCCTCGGGAGCGGGCGCATCAGGCCGGGCCTGCAGCACGAGCAGACCTATGGCGCGCGCCACCCGCTGGTTTCCGTTGGCCACGGCGGCCAGCTCATTCATGCGGTCCCGGAAATTCTCCGGATCCCCCGACATGCGCTGCAGGGACGAAAACACCGCGGCGCCCGCAGATTCGGCGGCCCTCTTGGCCCGCACCACCTTCGCGTCGTAAACCAGGCCGTCGGCAACCCTGGCGCCCGCTATCCGCAGGTAGGCGGCATTGGTCCGCAGGGCCCGGGCCAGGATCGGACGAAGGCGCTCCCGCTCCCAGACAGGCCAGAAGACAAGGGCTGCAAGGAGGGCGAGAAGGCCGCCGGCGAACGTATCGCCGAAGCGTTCGACCGTCAGCTCGAGGGTTGCGGGCCCCAGCGACTCGGTCAGCACGACGACAAAAAGCGTGATGAAAACCACCGCGATTGCATAGTTTCTGCGCAGATAGTAGCCGAAGCAAAAAGCCGTGACGGCCGTGGCCGCCATGAGAACGGGGAACGGCAGGCCGAGCCACAGGACCAGACTCGCCAGGATGCTTCCCGCGAGCGTTCCGACCAGCCGTTCGAAGGCCTTCTTGCGGGTTGAGCCAAAATCGGGCTGGAGGACGACCATCGTCGTCAGCGGCAGCCAGTAGCCGTGCTTCAGGCTGAAGAATTTCATCGCCCACACTGCCGCAAGCGTGATGACGACGATCCGCGCAGTGAACCGGACAAGCGCCGGATCGACGCGCGGGCTGAAATTCAGCGCAGCGATGAGCGGTCGAAGCTTGAGGTGGGTCAGGTCGAACAGCTCCATCGAAAAGGCCCCCCGGTCATCCGCCCGGTCGATCGTCCTTCGGAGCGCCGCGCCGACGCCGGCCAGATAAGTCGCGATCTGACCCGCCGTCGAACCCAGGGTGGCCCACCGCTCGGGATCGCCCTGCACGGCGATCTGCCGCTGCATGACGCCGAAGAGATGATGGAGGCGCCGCAGGCGCACCTCTGCCGCGGCGAGATGGCCCGGCTGTCGGGAAACAACGGCCAGGGCGATTGTCCTGGATAGGTTCCCGAGGACTGAAAAGGTGGTCTCGGCGGCGGACTGCACCTCGGCGCATGGCGGCCCTCCGGACAACTCCTCATGGGCGTGCTGGAATGCCGAGACGCGCTGGGCCAGCCGGGCCGCGACATCGTTCAGCTCCTCCAGCCGCGCGACAATCAGCTGGTTGCGTTTGGCGCGGGCGCTGCCGAGGACGGCGTACGCCTTGTCGAGCGCGGACCTGAGCCCGGCCTCCGCAGTGTGATCGGCCTTCACAACGCAGACCCCGGCCACGGCCAGCCAGGATTCCCCGACGCACTGCCGCAGGGGATGCTGGGGGCGAACCGGCCAGAGGGCGACCTGGAGCGCGGCACCCCAGCAGCCGCCCGCCAGCGCCGCGGTCGCGTGGCGCAGGGCCTCCCCCGCCCCGCCCCTTTCCGCCATCGCTATGAAGCACAGGAGGCTGGATGAAATCGCCAGCGACGGCCCGTAGTCGCTGCTCAGGTGCCGCCAGAGTCCGGCGCCAAGCGCGATCAGGGCCGCCGCAACAAGACACGCGGGAAGCGACGGGGAGGCGATTGCCCCGAGTGCCGCGGCGGCCGCAAGAATGCCGCTCATCGACAACAGGAGGCTGAGCCTCAACCCATAGGCGCCACGCACGTCGACAATCGCCACGTTTTGCGCGGCGATCGCCATGAAGATCATTTCCACCGGCAGCCGTCCCGTCAGGCTCAACGCCAGCGGGGCCATGAACGACAGCATGCAACGAAGGGCCCGCCCAATGTCCGGGTTGCTGAAATCCTTCGCAAAGAACCAGTCCACGATTCCGCGAAGCGGCGGGCTGGACCGCGTATTCCCTCCGGCGGATTCCCGAAGCTCCGTCATCGTTTCTTTGTCGCGCGGAAGCGGAAAATCGATTTCACCGGGTCCGTTCTCAACCCAAGGCGGTTCCGCCGTTGACGTTCACGTCCGCCCCGGTGATGTATCCCGCAT
>CAZSEH010000221.1:0-2590 GCA_964605835.1 uncultured Opitutaceae bacterium | reverse complement strand
TCACCGCCAGCCCCCAGGTTTCGTACAATCCCCGCGACGGAAGAACGAATAGGTCCGCGAGGAGATAGCGCGCGGGCATCTGCGTCTGGTTGGCAAACGGCAGAAAATGGACCGTGCCGGGCGTGGCGCTTCGGGCGGCCTTCTCGAGCCCCCGCCTTTCCTCCCCGTCGCCGACGAAGACAAGGGCCGTGTTCGGAGGGCCCAGGTCCATGAATGCCTTCAGCAGCTCCCGCGGCTGCTTGGCTGGGATCATCTTGCCCGCAAACAGGACAACTTTTGTCCCATCGTTCAGTGCCAGCTTCGCGCGGAGGGCGGCCGCCGCAGTCCGGTTTTGGAGATCGCCCGGGTCGTAAAGCCTGTCGTCGACGGAGTGCGGCGAAAAGAAGAGCCTTTCCCTCGGGACTCCGAATGCCTCGAAATAGGCTCGATTTTCCTTCCCCACATAGGCGAATGCGCTGAAACGCCCGAACAGCCACCGCAGCGGCAGGGAGCGGATCGGGCCCGGAGTGGAGCGTCCGAGAAGATGGGAATCGCCCCGGAAAATGACCGGAACGCCGCTTTTCCGGGCCCACGCCGCCGCACGCAGGTGGCTCATCCATTTGTAGCCGAACAAAAGCAGGGCGCTGGGACGCCACGCTTCGAGGCGCGCAGCCAGGGACGGATTCCGAAGCCCCGTAAAATGATGCGGACCCGGATCGCGCGAGGAATTCGGCACGAATTCGCTCGCGTAGCCTGAAAGCAGGTCGACGTCCCATTGAAACGCCTTTTGAAACTGCGGATCGCGGCGCACCGACGAACCGAAATCCCAAAGATAGAACACCCGCAGATCGAGTTCCGTGTTGGCGGCGAGCCACCGGAACCAGGGGCTGTAGTATTGGGTCGGGTGCGAGAGCACCACGGCGAGGCGAAAGCCGGAGGGCGGGCTCACTTGGTGTCGGGATCCGGGCGCACGAGCTTTCGGCGGCGCACAAACGGAGCGAATGCGAAAAGGATTGGCACCATGTTCTGATAGGTGCTGGTCACCAGGGTGCTTGCGACCATCTCAAACGAATTCAGAAGGTTGAGAAGCAGTCCAAAGCCGACGATGCCTTCGAGCGATATGGCCAGTTTGCGCGCGGTCTTGGCCTCCACCCAGGCAAAGAGAAGCCCGATGGAAGCGCCCAGCCCAAGGGCGCCCCAGACCGGCCCGAAATTGCCATAGGCCTCCGGCAGGAGACCCCAGGCGATGTAGGTTGTGAAAGTGGAGTTCAGGTCCTGCCTTCCAAAATGGACGTTGAGAATCACCTGCCCCTGTTGGGAGCGGGGCTTTCCCGGCCAGAAAATCCGCGGGATGAGAAGCGATGGAATGAGCGTATAGGAATCGCCGTGAATGGGCTCGATATGGCCGGAGTTTTCGGCATCGATGACAAAGATCAGGTTCTGCAGATTGTCGATGCGGTCTGTCAGCGACTGACGGTTTGCGGAATCCAGCTTGGATTTATCCAGCTCCTCGGCGGAAGTCGGACTCGGTTGGGTCATCGCATCGTAGCTGGCCTGAATCCACTCCGAATAGCGGGTCGGCGCATCCGCAAGGCTCATCTCCACGGCCGGTTCGTCCGAATCCTTGGGCCAGTAGCGGTCCCGCATCGTGCCCTTGCCCACGTTCAGAAAGCTCAAGGCCAGCGCGACGACGATGGCAAATCGCCACGGCGCCCTGCCCGAGCCCCAGAAGAGACCGATGGCTGCCGCGGCCACATTGCCGCCGACGGGTGACAGCAGAAACTCGGAGGCGCTGATCAGCGAGTTCGCTGCCAGGAGCGCCCAGAACGCCAGTTTCTTCGTGGAAGCCATATCCCCCGAACCGAAGCTCAACGCGATCATGAAGAATCCGCAGGTGCTCGCGCCGGCGACCACGGCGACAAGGATGGAATTGCTGCCCTCGGGGAGGTGATCGACAAGGATCCCCGAGAGACCCGCGCTTTGAAGGATGAGATAGCCGGTCGAAACGCCCGCCAGGATGAAGCCCAGGCGGCTCAGTCCCTTTATGCCCTCGCGGTCGACGTCAACGAGGACATAGCTGAAGGCGCGGGAGGGCGGGAACAGGAGCAGCCCTGCCTTCCAGGCTGCGCTCAGCGCGAGTCCAAACACCAGCACCTCCAGTCCGGCCTGGAAAACATAGGCCGGGTTGGCCAATGCCACCGACGCGTGGCCGAATGCCACCGGCGAGCCATAGATCATGAGGGTCTGCAGGGCAACCATCGGCAGCATCGGCAGGCCTATCCCGCCGCGGCTCCACATGAACAGCGGGAGGAGGCAGGAGCCGCTGATCATGGCAAATGCAGCGGCGCCGGGCTTGTTCGTAAAGAAAAGATAGGCGCAATCAAGGATGCAGAGGGCGCTGAGAAACGGAAGGGCCTTTCGCAGGATTCCCTTCAGGCTCGAGGCGATGTCGCCGATCTGCGAATAGCGATCGAGTGAGAATATGGCGCGCCGCTTCATGGCCGGAGATCCCCGTGGCGCCGCAACGCGACGGCGCTCTCAAAAAGCGCGCACTGCGCCCGCGTTGACTCCTCGGCGAGAAAATTGGCCGTGAAATAGGTGTCATTTCGCG
>CAZSEH010000220.1:957-2639 GCA_964605835.1 uncultured Opitutaceae bacterium | reverse complement strand
GGCGCTGACAGATGGCTGATTCTGATCCTGGCAGGCGGGGCCCGGCCATTTCCCGTCGTGTCAGTCGCTGGACTGCGATTGTTGTTGTCGCGGCTGTCGCCAGCACGGTCGTTTCCGCGGCGGTGTTCTTGCAGCGGGGTGCAGCGGCATGGCGGGCGGCCGGCACCGCTCCGGGCGTAGTCATCACCTCGGGCTACGAGGAGGAAAGCCATTTTGCTCTCTGGCGCGCCCTGCACGGCCAGCCCGTTTACACCGATCCCTCGCGCATGCCCTTTGCGTCGGCCTACTTCAACTGGCTCTTCTATTCCGGTTACGCCCTGCCCTTGCGCCCGCTTGTTTCGGCGGCGGGCGATGCAGCCATCGTTCGGGACGGCCGATTGATAACCGCGGCGGGCGCGCTGGCCGGCGCCTGGATTCTGTTCATTACCCTGCGTAGGATCCTTCGCCATGCGGCCTTCGCCGCCGCGGTCGCGGCATTTGTCTTTTTCGGCCCCCTCGTCGGCTGGTGGGCCCACACGGTGCGTCCCGACGTTTGGGCCCTCGCCTGCGAAACGGCGGGCACCGCGGCAATCCTCTTCTGGCACCGTGAGCGGCCGAGGCTTGCGCTCGTCCTGTCCCTGGCCCTTTTCTTCGCGGCCTGTTCGTTCAAGCAGACCTTCATAGCCTGCCTGGCTTCGACTGTGCTCTTTCTTGCCGCACGGAGCCAATGGCGCCTCGCAGCAGCTCTTGCGCTCGGCTGGGTCGCCCTATGCGGCGCGGCCCTGCTCGTCCTCGGGCCGGCCTATCGCGCCGCGCAGTTCGACACGGCCCTGACGAGTGTCTTCTCCATCGACTGGGGACTTCGCATTTCCCGCGGCGCCCTCGTAAAGATCCTACCATTGCTGGTTCTCGCCATCGGGGTACTTCTCCAGCCCTCTGCCGGGGCCGCCGCACCGGATTCGCTTGCGGATGATGCTCGACTGTTCGGCTGGATCGGAGCGGCCGTGGCCGGGGCAATCGCACTTGCCGCGAGCTTCAAGACGGGGGCTTCCGTCAACTATTTTTTCACGTTCGCCCTCATGCTAGCGCTCGCCGGCTGCGCGTCTCTGGCAGGACGGCCTGCTCCGCGGCTGCAGGTGCTTGTTTGCGCGATTGCGATCGCTTTCCAAGGGCTAGCCCTAACCGGATGGGCCGGGAGAGTCGACCTCGACGGACCGCTTCGGACGGCCGCCCTTCGCTGGGAGACGTTCCGCCGGCTGCCGGAACCGCGATTCACTTCCGATTACAGTCTGGAACTCCCGTGGCTCAACGCGGACTCTCCGCCGCTTGTTCTCGCCTACAATTACGACATCGCCCGCCGTTCAGGGCGGCGCTTCGAGGGTGGCGGAGTCGCCGGCCTGATAGAGAGCGGCTATTTTGCATCCCTGTTCCTTCCTGCGGACACGCAGGATTCATTTTTCGGCGGCAGCCTTCGGAACTACGAGCGCGGGGCCACGGTAGACGGGCTCACAGTATACCGGCGTTCAAGCCGGGCCTCGCCCCGGTCATGATGCATCCGCTTCCTTGCGCCAGCGCGAATAGCCGGTTCCTTGGAAGCCAATCCCTTTTTCCATGCGCAAATACGATTTCGTGGTCATAGGCGGCGGAAGCGCCGGCTTCAACGCGGCGGGATAGGCTTTCGCGTTGGCGTAATAATGGGTGCA
>CAZSEH010000220.1:0-947 GCA_964605835.1 uncultured Opitutaceae bacterium | reverse complement strand
GGGTGCCGCGGTGGAATTGGGGCTCAAGACCGCCGTCGTCGACGGAGCGCGCCAACTTGGCGGACTGTGCATCCTGCGCGGCTGCATGCCCTCGAAGACCCTCCTTTACGCGGCTGAGGTCCTGCATTTGGCGCAGTCGGGACGCGCCTTCGGCCTGCGGATACCCTCGGCGCGGGCCGACATGAGGGCCGTGCACACAAGGAAGAAGAAAATCATCAGCGAGTTTGCCGATGACCGGACGAAGGCGCTCAAATCGGGGAAATTTGACCTCATTCGCGCGCAGGCGCGGTTTGCCGATCCGGGCACCCTAGAACTCTCCGACGGACGGCGGGTGGAGGCCCGGAATTTTCTGATAAGCACGGGCTCCCGGGCCTCCCTTCCGCCCGTCCCCGGCCTGGCGGAAGCCAGGGCCTGGACGAGCGACGACGTGCTCGATTTTATCCCCGATAGCGTGATCGTCCTGGGCGGCGGCATCGTCGCCTGCGAGCTCGCGCAATTCCTGCATCGCATCGGATCGCGCGTGACGCTCGTTCAGCGCAGCCGGAACATCCTGCGCGACCACTCCGAGGACGCCTCGAGCGTCATTCAGAGGGCCTTTGTCGACGAGGGCATCGAGGTGTTCGCCGGAACCGCCATGCAGCAGGTTTCCCGGGGCAAGCGCGGGGTCGCCGTCGATTTCCTTCATGATGGAAAGAGGGTTAGACGGCACGCGGCGCACCTGTTTAATGCACTGGGCCGCGAACCCAACACCTCATCGCTCAACCTTCCCGCCGCAGGCGTGCGAACCCTTCCCAACGGTCAGGTGATTGCTGACCGCTGGCAGCGGACGAGCGCAACGCACATTTATGCGGCCGGAGACTGCGCTGGTCCTGTGGAAATCGTGCATGTCGCCATACAGCAGGGCGTGCTGGCGGCGCGCAGGGTGGCGGGCAGCCGCGGCCTCAAGC
>CAZSEH010000219.1:0-2708 GCA_964605835.1 uncultured Opitutaceae bacterium | reverse complement strand
CGATGCCGCGGGCAAGCTGACCTGGACGCCTCCACCGGGAAACTGGACCATCCTTCGGCTGGGCCACACGCCCACCGGCGCGAGGACAAAGCACGGCCGTCCCGAGAATCTCGGGCTCGAGTGCGACAAACTGAGCGCCGCGGCAACAACCGTGCAGTATGCGAACTACGTGGGTGTGCTCCAGCGAGAGGTCCAGCGCGTCGCGGGTGCAAAGCTCATCGGGATCAACATGGACAGTGCCGAGCATGGATCTCAGAACTGGACCTCCGACTTCGAGGCGCAGTTTGCCAAGCGGCGCGGCTACTCCATGCGCCAATATCTTCCCGCAATGATGGGCTACATCGTAGGGAGTCCCGGCCAATCCGATAAGTTCCTCTTCGATGTCAGGCGAACCATCGCCGATTTGATGAGCGATGAATATTATGGCACTTTCCAAAGACTCGCCCACGAGCATGGGATGACGTTCATGGCCCAGGCGCCGGGCATCGCCACCTGCCTGCCCAGCGATAATATCCAGTCAAAAGGCCGAACCGACATCCCGATGGGCGAGTTTTGGATGAGTCAGCCTGATGGCACCATGGATTGCAAGGAGGCCGCCAGCGCCGCGCACGTCTACGGCCTGCCCATCGCCGCGGCAGAATCCTTCACCGGCAGCAGGGCGAACACGTATCCGGCGATGATGAAGCCATTCGCCGATGCCGCACTGGCATTGGGAATCAATCGGTTCGTGGTGCTCGCCTATCTTCATCAGCCATGGGACAACCGCGTACCCGGCGTCACCGAAGCGAACAACCTTGTTCCCTATGAGCGGCATAATACCTGGTGGGAGTACAGCGGCCCATTCTGGAACACCCTGGCGCGTTCTTCGGAGATGATGCGCCAGGGCCATCCCGTAGCGGACCTCCTATACGATCTGGGGGACGATACGCCCCTCAAGATCGCAACCTGGCGCATGCGCCCTGCGCCGCCCGACGGGTACGACTACGATGTCTGCGGTGACGAGGTCATCACCGATCGCGCCAGCGTGAAGGATGGTCGCATCGAACTGCCAGGCGGCGCGAGTTATCCCCTCCTTGTTCTCGCCAATGGAAACAAGATGACACTCAGCGCAGCCAGGAAGGTCCGGGACCTCGTGAAGGCTGGCGCCGTCGTTCTGGGCGAGATCAAGCCGGACGGGTCTCCCTCCTTGTCCGATGGTCCCTCAGGCAGCGTCGAAGTCCGCGGCATCTCCGACGAACTTTGGGGCAACGGTCCTCTGACAGCTTCCGGTGCCCATCGGACGGGCGCCGGCCAAATGCTCTGGGGAGTTACTCCCGCGCAAGCGCTCGCCACGGTCGCCACTCCGCCGGACTTTGATGTTACGGCCAACGACGCCAATCTTAAGCTGATCTTCGCCCACCGTCGCGCGGATGACAGCGACATCTACTTTGTCGCAAATCATTCGCCGACCCCTGGGAAGATCATGGCTGCCTTTCGAGTAAAGGGCCGTGCCCCTCAGCGATGGGATCCCGATACTAGAGCCATTTCGGCGATCGATTACTCGGATGCAGCCAATGGCCGCACGGAAGTCGCTATCACTTTAGAGCCTTATGCCTCCACCTTTGTTGTATTCCGCTCTCCCCGCGCCCAATCCGCCCCGCTTCGCGCTGCCGAAAATGAACTCGTCGAAGAAATGCCCCCGCAGTTGGACCTGACGGGCTCTTGGGATGTTCGCTTTACGCCCGGGTGGGCAGCGCCCGACCAGGTCACGTTTCCCAAATTACAATCGTGGGCTCGGGAAGATGATCCGGGCATTCGCAACTATTCAGGGGCTGCCACCTATACCAAGAGCTTTGGCTTCCCCGCCGTCCGATCGGCCGAGCGAATTGTCCTGGACCTTGGGAAAGTCAATGTCGTCGCATCCGTAAGGCTGAACAACAAAGATCTCGGCATAGTCTGGAAGGCTCCGTACACCCTCGATATCACTTCATCCCTCCAGCCGGGGACGAACACACTGCAAATCCGCGTGGCAAATCTTTGGGTCAATCGCCTCATCGCGGACGCAGGTCTGCCCGAAGCGGAACGCAAAACATGGGTTACCTGGAATCCCTATCATCCGACCGACCCGCTGCTGCCTTCCGGCTTGCTTGGCCCCGTACGCCTCCTCCGCGCTCATTAGGATTGCCGCAAAAACCCGCGACTCCGACGGTCAATGGAAAACCTGTTGAACTGCCTGTTTGCCTGGAGCAAAACAAGTCTCCCATCTTCGTTGAGTTTGTCCGCTGAGGCAAAACGCAGCCGAAGGTGCCCCGGTCGCAGTCGCCGTGGCCGTTGTCGACCCGTTGCGGCGCATCAAGGCGGCTAACGGTCGCTGGCGGGTGTCTGTTCCGCAATCTCGACGCCACGACGCGATGCCGTGAGGCCACAAAGTCGGCCATGGAATTGAAGACCCTCAAGCTCGCCCTGGAACGGACGCGGCGCCTGCGGATCGGCAATGATCCTCTTGCCATCCGGAGATGGGCTGAAACCGAAGAAAGTGTTGATGACGACGTCGGCAAAGGCGCCTCCGCTGATGCATTCCTTCATGCAGCCCCGGCGTTCGGCAACGCGCACTGGCGCATCGGGCCGGTCCCTTCCGGAGCCGTAGAACTCATGGGCTTGTGCGAAGGGCCCCTCCCTGGTGACGACTGCCGTGCGGCAGTAAAATTCATAGGCCGACTGCGGATCGC
>CAZSEH010000218.1:0-2745 GCA_964605835.1 uncultured Opitutaceae bacterium | reverse complement strand
AGCTCCGGGGTGGTCCGGGTCAGGAACTCCTCCATGTAGGCCGTCGTGGCCTTGCCCTCGATGAACAGGGGGTCGGCCATGATGGCCTTGTGCAGGGGGATCGTGGTCTTGATGCCGCGGATCAGGTACTCGCTCAGGGCCCGATAGGCGCGCTCGAGCGCCTCCTTGCGGGTGGAGCCGAAGCAGATCAGCTTCCCAATCATGGAGTCGTAGTACGGCGGGATCGTGTAGCCACTGTAGATGTGGCTGTCGATGCGCACGCCATGCCCGCCGGGCGGGTAGTAGAGGCCGACCGTGCCGGGCGACGGGGCGAAATTGCGGGCCGGGTCCTCAGCGTTGATCCGGCACTCGATCGCGTGCTTCTCGAACGTGATGTCACTCTGGTCAAACTCGAGCTTCTCGCCGTTCGCGATGTGGATCTGCTGCTTGACCAGGTCGATGCCGGTCACCTCCTCGGTGACGGGATGCTCCACCTGGATCCGCGTGTTCATCTCGATGAAGTAGAAATTGCCCTTGGGATCCACGAGGAACTCGATCGTCCCGGCGTTCTCGTATTCGGCTGCCTCGGCCGCCCGGACCGCCGCCTTGCCCATCTTCTTGCGCAGGTCGGGCGTCAGGAAAGGGGACGGGGCCTCCTCGATCAGCTTCTGGTGGCGCCGCTGCACCGAGCAGTCCCTCTCGCCGAGGTGGATCACCTTCCCATGGCTGTCCGCCAGGATCTGGAACTCGATGTGCCGTGGCCGCTCGATGTATTTCTCGAGGTAGACCCTGCCGTCCCCGAACGCCTTCTCGGCCTCGTTCCGGGCGACGTGGAACTCCTTTGCGAAGGACACGTCGTTGTGGGCGATCCGCATCCCGCGTCCGCCGCCGCCCGCGACGGCCTTGATGATGACGGGGTAGCCGATGGAACGAGCGATCTTGACCGCCTCCGCCTCGGCCTCGACCGGGCCGTCGCTTCCGGGGACGGTGGCGACATGGGCCTTCCGGACCGTCTCACGGGCGACCGACTTGTCTCCCATCAGCTTGATGGACTTGGACTTCGGCCCTATGAACTTGATGTTGCAGGACTCGCACTGCTCGGCGAACTTGGCGTTTTCCGAAAGGAAGCCATATCCCGGATGGATTGCGTCCACGTCGGCAATCTCCGCCGCACTGATGATACGGTCGGCGCGCAGGTAGCTGTCCACGCTCTTGGGTCCCCCGACGCAGATGGCCTCGTCGGCGAGTTGGACGTGCAGCGACTGGACGTCGGCCTCGGAGTAGATCGCGAGGGTCTTTATGCCCATCTCGCGGCAGGCGCGAACGATTCGGAGGGCGATTTCGCCACGGTTGGCGATAAGAATTTTTTGGATCATCGATTCGTCAATGAGACGGTCGATTCACGGCAGGAAGGCTTCCTGGTCGGAATCAGCCGTGTTAGAGGCTCGGGGTCAGCCCTGCCTCAGCTTGAAGAGACGCTGGCCGTATTCGACCGGCTGGCCGTTTTCGACTAGGATTTCGACGATCGTGCCTTTTGCCTCGGCTTGGATCTCGTTCATGATCTTCATGGCTTCTATGATGCAAACCAAGGAGTTATCCTCTATCTTGGAGCCGAGATCGACAAAGGGTTTACTCTCCGGCGACGGAGAACGGTAGAAGGTCCCGACCATCGGCGACTTGACGTAAGTGATCCCGGGCTCCTCGGTCGTGGGCGGGGCGCCCGACGTCGTCGACTGAAGGGGGGCCGGCACGGGCATCGGGGGCGTCGAGTTCGACTCGGCCGGAACAAACGGGGGATTCGATCCCCTGGCCGTGGAAACAATGGGCAGGCCATTCGCGCCCCGTCGAATCTTCAGCTTGAAGCCCTCTTCCTCAACGGCGAACTCCGTGAGTTCGGAGCGCTTCATTAGGTCGATGATCTGCTTGATTTGTTTAAGGTCCAAAGAAGGCCTTTGTTGAAGATGCTGGACGCACTTGTCTGTTAGTAGGGTTGGACGTTCCAGCGTTCAAAACGAGTGACGTCAACACACATATTCTCAATAAATGCCAATGACATGCATTTAAGCGTTTTTTGGCGAAACTAGGTAAATTCGGGCCATTTCCGCTGGTTTTTTAGGTGCTTTTTGACGTTTTTTTGGGCGCTCTCGAAAGCCGGGCTTTTGGTTTTTTGACCGCAATTTCCCTCGAAACCGGCAGCGTGCCGGCAGGCTTCGGATCCGTCGCTGCCACGCATTGGGACCGGCGACCCGATCCGAGGCCGCCTTCGGGCTCAGGCGCGCGGCCTCGTGGCTTTGCCGCGATTCGGGTCGCCTTGGGCCGAGGGCAAGGGCCTCGGGACCGTCGCCACCAGGGTCTCGGGGCCCTGAACCCCCGTCGCCAGGCTGCAAAATCGGCCCCGCCGGCGATGCTGTATCGCGTGTTAGGATACAGTTTGGGCGTTCCGGGCAGGGCCCGCCGATCCCCGCCCATCCACGCCCGATTTGGGCCCCGGGGAGGGCTGGTTTTTTGAGGCAAAAAAAACATGCTAAGTCATTCCCCATTAGGGTCATATTCCAGTGTGTCTTTTAGGTTAAAGAAAGGTCTTGAAGAGGCCCGGCATCGGTTCATGTTCCGCCCTCCCTTCGATTCTTGGGCTGTTGGCGAAAGCCAGGCAGTGAGGCGAATCAAGGCCGCAAGCAGCTGTTCCTTCACCGGAATTTCTTCGAAATTCTGGAATAGGTGTTGACGGAGGAATCGCAGAAGTTCTTGCTGGAACTCTTTCCCCTT
>CAZSEH010000217.1:0-2752 GCA_964605835.1 uncultured Opitutaceae bacterium | reverse complement strand
GCCTTCTGGACGTGGAGACGATGATTCCGTCAAAGCATCCGATCCGCGCAATCAAATCGATTCTTCACGTGGTGCTTCGAGAGATGGTTGACTGAGCATAGCTTCGGCATTCAGAGCAGGTGTGGCGTCGCCTGCGTAATTTCCCTTCACAAGCAATTTCGTCATGGGGTGGGCCGCGGGGCGGGGCGCTAGCCCCGGCCCGACGGGCTGAAGTCGGCGCGGGGCATCAGTGCTTGTTTTTGTCGGGTTTGTCGTCGCCATAAAAGTCCAGGCCCAGTGCGGCGGCTCCCGGCCAGCGTTTGCTTTTGCCGACGAAGGGCACGATGTGGCAGTGATGGAGGATGCGGTCGAGGATCGCGGTGGCGACGGGGACGTCCTGCAGGAGCTTGCCCCAGTCCTCGAGCGGACGGTTCGAGGTGAGGAGGATCGACTTCTTCTCGTAGCGCCGCATGACGATCTCCAGGAGGTACTCGCCGGAGTTTTGCGGCAGGTGCTTGCCGGCAAAGTCCTCGATGATAAGCAGGTCGGGCTTGAGGTATTGGCGCAGCACCAGCTGCTGCTCTTTCACGGCCTCCTCGGCCATTAGCTCGCGGGCCAGGTCGAAGATCGACTTGCGCAGCACCGTGAAGCCTTGCTTGATGGCTTCGTATCCTATGGCTTGCGACAGGTGAGACTTTCCGAGCCCAGGAAAACCGATGAGTAGGGCGCACTTGGCCTCGCGGATAAACTGGCAAGTCGCCAGCTCGTAGATTTGTTTTTTGGGGAGTTTCGGATTAAAGCCCCAGTCGAAGTCCTCCAGGGTCTTCGGCACCTCGAAGCCGGCGGCGCGGCTGCGATTGGCGATCCTGCGCTGCTCGCGGATGTTGAGTTCGTCCTGGAGGATGAGGGTCAGGAACTCGGCATGGGAGAGCCGGCTGGAGGCGGCCTCCTGCAGGCGCACGTCGAGGGTGGACGCCAAGCCGGAGAGCCGGAGCTGTTTAAGCGTTGGGAGCAGTTGCGGGTGGTTCATGAGGGAAAGGGGATGCGGTAGTCTTCCATGGCGCGGATCAGCGGATGGGTTTCGAGGAAGTCGACCTGGACGAGATTCGCGGGCTCGCTCAGCGCATTTCTGATGTCGCCAAGCCTCCAGCCGGCCCGCTGCAGCGCCTTGGACGCCGCCCGGTCGAGCTCCTCGGCCGGCGTCTTTCTGGCGAGGAAGATCAGGCCCTGCATCACTCGGATCGACTCAATGGGACGATGACGGTACACGGCCAGCGCCCAGGCGCCGACGCACGCCCCGTAGCTTTGGCAGCGTTCGATGAGGTAAAGGGTTCCCCGATCGGCGAGCCGGCGTTTGAGTGGATGGATATGCCCGTCGGCCGTCTGCGTGTTTCCCGGTTCGGCCCGGCAGTGCACAGTGATCGGCTCCATCTTGAGCGAGAAGATGCGGATCAGGCGCGATTCGCCGCGGACCCAGACCTCCCGGTTCGTGTACTCCGGCGGCACCGAGTAGTACGCCTTCTCGAACTCGACGTGACCATCGGTGTGAACCGAGCGCCTTCCTTCTGTGAAGCTCGGAAAAAGGCTCGCCGGCAGCGGCTTCAATGCGGGCTTTTCCACTTCCATGAAGTGCTGCCCGACATGTCGGCGGGTGGTCCCATGGATCCGGGTGTCGGCGACGTTCTTTTCCCAGTCGGCGAGAAAGCCGTTCAGCGCGGCCAGACTGGAGAAGATTCGTCCTTTCAGCGCATTCTTGACGTAGTCGATTCCGCGTTCCACGCGGCCCTTGTGCCGGGGCGTTCTCGGCTTTGTCGGCAGGACCACTGTGCCGTAGTGCTCTGAGAACGACGCCATCTTCGGATTGAGTTCCGGGTCGTACCAGTCCGGATGCAGCACCGCTGCCTTGAGGTTGTCGGGGGCACAGGTGATCGGAACCCCGCCCATGTGCCGAAAGGCGTTTTCCAAACATCGCAGGAACGTCTCCGTCTTCTGGTCGAACGTCGCCTCGCTATAGCCCTTACGCGAGCAGCACAGCACCGCCCGAAACACATGCGATCGCCGTCGCTTGCCGTCCTCTCCGACGATCCACGGGCCGGTTCCAAAATCCACCTGCATCTGTTCGCCTGCCGCAAACTCCATTCGCCGGAACGGCACCGACGCCTCCTTCTCCAACCGGCGAACGAACCGTTTCACCGACTGGTACCGGCCGGCAAATCCGTAATCGCGGACAAGGTCCTCGTGGATGCGCTTCGCGGACAGGCCCTTGTCGAGTCCCGCCTCGATCTCCTTCCTCCAAGGCTCACACAGGCTCACGTTCGCCTGCGCCGCGGCCACCGCCGCCGTCACCATCTCCGTGCCGTCCGTCGCCGCGTCCGTCCCGGGGGACGGGGTGGCTGGTTTTGAATCCGGATCGACCGATTCGCAGGCGCTTTTACGCTCGTTTTCCAGCTGAGAGCCGGGGGACGGGGTGGCTGGTTTTGACCCGTCCAGCTGCCCGTACTTGGTGGCAGTCTCCCGGTCGCAACCCAGCTCTTGGGCGATCCGCCGCGCGGACCAGCCCCGTTTCCACAGCGTGACTATCGTTTGTCGTTGATTCACTTTGAGTTGGTTCATCCGCATCCGTTGTGCAGCGACAGCTGCACAACCTGCGAACTAAACCCTCTCAAAGTGGCGGGTTTTCAGGCGTCCCTGACTGGCGGGTTTACCCCGTCCCCTGACATGCGGCACCTCCGTCCAGTCCGGAACGCGACCGCGGGGCATGGCGGTCACGTCC
>CAZSEH010000216.1:0-2762 GCA_964605835.1 uncultured Opitutaceae bacterium | reverse complement strand
CTTGCTCGGGCTCAGCCTGCGGCCCCCAGTGCGCCCAAATACCGAATTTTGCGTCCCGGAACCAATCCGGGGCCTGGTAATTGGCCTCAAGAGACGACCAAGTCGGCTGAAAAGTCTGTTGCGGCGCGGCGGGCGCCGGCGGCGTACCGGCGGCGGAAGGACGAGGCGCGACCATTGCAAAAACGCACGGCACAGACACGGCGCAGATCAGCGCTTTGAGGGGAATCATGAGCGGGGATAAGAATACAGGGATGCGGGCGCCCCTGGCACGAAATGCCCGTGAGCACCCGCTTCACCGTACGCGATCCCGGGGGGAAAATCTTTCGATTTAAGGCGGTGACGGATTTTGAACAAACCGCGTGGCCGGGGCCAACCCAATCCAGGCGGCAGGGCCACGCCGCCTGGAGGTCGCGCGTCGATCCTCCCGTTCAGGAGGCGAGCGAGCGCCTATAACCGAGCTCGGCTCCGCCGCTCACGTGCATGATGTGGCCGGTGATGAAACGGGCCCTTTCGGAGATTAGAAACACACAGGCGTCCGCGATGACATCGCCTTCCGGGCACGGGCCCAGCGGATGGATGTCGTTGAGGTATTGTGAGATGGTCTGCGGGTGGGCCTGCTCGGCGGCCCACTCGCGCAGCATGGGAGTCCAGATTCCGGCCGGACAGACGGCGTTCACGCGAATCCCAAAAGGAGCGTAGTCTAGCGCCATCGACTTTGTGAGCGCGTTCAGCGCGCCCTTGGTGGCACTATAGGCTGCATGGGTTTCCTGGCCTATGACGCCGACCAGGCTTGAGGTGTTCACAACGCATCCTCGCGAATCCTTCAAGGCTTTGAACCCATGACGGATAGTGTGCAGGACGCCCTTGGTATTCGTGGCGAACAGGGCGTCCCATTCCTCGTCGCTCGTCTCGTGCAGAGGCTTGCTGGGGGTGCTGATGCCGGCGTTGTTGTGGATAGCATCGATGTGGCCGTATCTTTCGAGCGTCCGCGCTATGGCCCTGCGCACATCGTCGTCGCTCGAGACATCGCAGGTGAACCCGAGATGGGCGCTGCCAAGCGTGGCTGCTGCGGCGGCCGCCTCCGTGTCTCCGAGGGAGATCAATGCGACGGTTGCTCCCGCCGCAGCATAGGCCTTGGCGCATTCCCAGCCGATGCCCGTTGAGCCACCGGTCAAGAAGATGACCTTGTTTTTGAGAATCATAGATTTATTGGGTTGGAACCGAAATTGATTGCCGGGTTCAGAAGGCGATGGCCGCGCCGCCGTCCACGGGCAGCGTGACTCCCGTGACGTAGCCGGCGGCCTGCGACGAGAGATAGACGGCAGCCCAGCCGATATCATCGGGATCTCCCATGCGTCCCATTTGAATGCGCGCCATGACGCGGGCCTTGCGCGCGGGATCGCCATCGAGCGCCGCCTGGGTCATCGCGCTAAAAATCCAACCCGGAGCGATCGCATTGACGCGTACGCCATGGGGGCTCAGTTCCGCCGATAACGTCGACACCATGCCGAGATAGGCGCTCTTGGCGGCCGAATACGCCAATATCTGCGGAACCCCCATGAACGCCGCCATGGACGAGGTAAAGAGGATCGAGCCATGCCGGCGCGCGATCAGTCCAGGCATAGCGGCCTGGGTCAGCGCGTGGGCGCCGATCACGTGGGTTTCGAGAACGGCCCGGAATTCCTCCGGGGAAGTGTCCGCGGCCGACTTCTTCAAGTGAGTGCCAGCGTTGTTGACGAGTATTGTCACGGGCGACTGGGCGATGCCCTCCGCCGAGGCCACAATGTCCTGGGCGGCGCCTTTTTCCGTGATATCCCGTGTGACAAATGAGGCCAACGTCCCCAATTCGGAGCACGCCATGGCCAGTTGCTCCGTGCGCCTGCCGACGAGCACGACCTTTGCTCCGGCTTTGACCATGCACCGGGCTATGCCGAGTCCGATGCCGGTGGCGCCCCCTGTGATCAGGGCCGTCTCGTTGCGAAGCTCGAAAGGGCAGTCGGTGGTCATCGGATCGGCGGATTCAGGCTCGGTTGATCTCCCTGAGCGCCTTGGCGTTGGGTGTCATTCCGGCGCCGGCCGCCTCCGGGGCGACGTAGCGACCGCCTTCGATCCTGGCCGGAGACTCCATCCAGTCGCGCAACCAGGGGATGTATTCGAGCTCGGAGCACGCTGGATGCGCGAAACACAGGTGCTGATGAACCTGGCACATGTCGCCGACATGCGGGACCACAGGCAGGCTGTTGCAAAAAGCCAGATCCGCGACCGCCCAAAACTCCGTCACGCCCGCCAGTCGCGCCACGTCCGGTTGCACGTAGTGCACCGCGCCCGCGTGGATGAAATCGCGGAACTGCGAGGCCATGTAGAGCTGTTCGCCGAGCGCGATCGGTGTCATGATCGCTTCGGCAAGCCGCCGGTGCCCCTCCACGTCGTCGAAATGGATCGGCTCCTCGATCCAAGTTATGTCAAAGTCCGCCAGCCGGCCCGCCGTCTGGATCGCCTGGGGCAGGTTCCAGCGGCCGTTCGCATCCGCCATGATCCGGACGCTTGGCCCGAGCGCGCTACGCAGCGCCTCTATCCGGCGCAGATCCTCGCCCGGATCCGGCCCACCCACCTTGATTTTCACGGCGGAAAACCCCTCCACTTCGACCTGCCTCCTGCAGTCCGACACAACGGTTTCCAAGGGCCAGTTCAGCCAGCCGCCGTCGGTGTTGTAGGCTTCCACCCTCTTCGCCGGCGAACCGCCGAGCAATTTCCACAAAGGC
>CAZSEH010000215.1:0-2845 GCA_964605835.1 uncultured Opitutaceae bacterium | reverse complement strand
TCACTTTGGCGGCCAATTGGGCCCGCTCGACGGCATGGACGGTGCCGGTGATCTCGGTCAGAACGGGCACGGTCTCCAGGTGGACGAGGGTGACCTGCACCTTGATCGGAGGGAGGGAAGGACCGGCACTGGAATCGGGCGCCGGGCGACCGCAACCGGCAAGGAGCGCCAAGGCAAACGCGACGGAAAGAGGGATAATCGATTTCATGGGAGTAAAACTAGGGTTGGGGCAACGGGTCGAATCCCAAGGCCCGGCGGAGATCGACAACCGCCATGCGTTCGTCGGCGGCGGCCACGGTCCGGCGGAGCCGGGCCTCGATGAGCCGGCTCTCCGCGCCAATCAGGTCGGAGGTCAAGAGCGCCTCCTTTTGAAAACGTGCTTGGGTGAGCGAGGCGCTCTCTTCGGCTTGCTCGACTGCACTTGCGGTGACGTTGAGCCGGGCCACGGCGTCATCGTGGGCGAGCCGGGCCTGTTCGACTTCGAGTCCAATTCCCAATTCAGCTTTGCGCCGAAATTCCTTTACCTGAATCCGTTCTGCAGCCGCTTGGCGTATTTTTCCGGAGGTCTGTCCGCCGTCGAAGAGGTTCACGTCGACCGATAAGCCGGCCAGCCAGCTATCGGCGCCGCGGTTGAGCTGCCAGCCGTGGTCGTATTGGTAGCTGGCGAACGCGTTCACGGAGGGCCGATGGCCGCTGCGAGCGGCCTCGACCATGGCTTCGGCGGCGCGTTGGCGTGCGTCCAGGCCGAGCAGTTCGGGTCGCTGCGAGTAGTCCCGGGTGTCCGGAGCCGTCAGCCGGGCGAGCGAGGGATCGTTGGGTGCAAGGTCCACTGGCGAATCGGTGGCGTCTTGGCCCAACACGAAGTCGAACGCTCGTTCTGCCAGGGCCGCTCCGTGGCGGGCGGAGGAGAGGGTCTCCCGGGTCTGGGCCAACTGGACCTTGAGGCTAAGGAGGTCCGCTTTGAGCAGCTGGCCGGCATCAAAGCGGGCTTGGGCCACCGAGACGGCCGCTTCGTAGGCTTTCACCCCTCCTTCCACGGCTCCGACAACTTCCCGGGCTTTCTGAAGGTTTAAGACGGACTTCACCACCTCCGCGGCGAGTTCGTGGCGCGCGGCATTAAGATCGTAATCGGCAGCCTGGGCACCTGCCCGGGCGGCTTGGCGGCCGGCGGAGGCCTTGCCACCGCTGTAGAGGTTGTAGGCGACCGTTCCGGCGGCATCGAGATTGTCGATTTGGCCGGGATGATTGAAGTCCAACCCGAAACTAAACGCTCGCTGGTTCAGGATGGAGCCAAAGGCCATCATGGGGTTGTTGGTGTCCGTGTAGCGCCCGCTAACGGCAAGTTGGGGATACCAGGCGCTCTGAGCCTGCTGCACGAGTGCTTGGGCTCCCTCGACGCGGGCGCGGGCTACCAGCGCATCAGGACTATGGGCAAGCGCGTACGCCACCGCGCGGTCCAGTGTCCAGGGTTCCGCGGCGACGACCACAGAGGCGAAGGCGATGCAGGCGGTACCGGCGAAAAGGAAACGAAAGGGTGCGGAAAACATGAGGGTCAGCGGTGACTTTCATTGCGTCCGCCCCAGTGTACAATGCCGTCTTTGTCCAGCCATCCGAGTTTGCTTAGGACGAGGGAGGGCGGGCAGAAGCCGGTGAGTGCCGACTGCGCGAGGTTCGCGCCGACGAAGGTCGGCAGGAGGAGCCACCAAAGGCTCACAAAATAGGTCAAGGCAACCCCGAGGAGAACCAGGCTGCCGGCCATGAGGCGGATGAGGGACTCGATTTTCATATTCTCATTGACTTTGTATGCGCATATACGCATTTGCTTGTGATCATGTCAAGCCTTTGTTCCATTATGCGCATGGAAAAACGTGTCCCCCTCTCCGAAGCTGCGCTGGAGCTGGTTGCCCGCCGCTTTGCCGTGCTCTCGGAGCCGATGCGGCTGCGCCTGGTTCACGCCCTCTTCGACGGCGAGATGAACGTCAACGCGCTGGTCGAGGTGACCGGCGGCACGCAGACCAATGTCTCGCGTCACTTGCAAACCCTCACCCAGGCCAATGTGCTGACCCGGCGAAAGGAAGGGCTCCAGGTGTTCTACTCGATCTCTGATCCGTCGATCTTCAAGCTGTGCGAACTGGTATGCGGCAGCTTGGAAAAGCAGTTCACGAGGCAGGCCGGCGAGTTTGCCGGAGGCGCCCGCCGCTGAAGGGGGGCCGTTTTGCCGGTCGAATTTGGGTTCCCGCCTTTTCTTCAGGTCCTCCTCAAACCGTGACTGATTCTGGAGCGATTTTGCCCTGGCAGTCAGGCCACTTTTCCCGGGCGCCAACTGAACGCGAGCTTCTTGTGCGTCTGCGCACAGTCGCGGAGATACAAATTAATCAGGTTTTGGTGCGGGATTCCCGCCTGTAGCGACAATTCCTTAAAATAACCACTCCGAAAATCGTCAGCCCGCCGACTATGACGAGCTGGGCATTGATCGCAGTCATGAGCCCCAAGGGTATCATCGCAGCAACCGCGGCGAGGATAAGCGCGGTTATTGCGGCAACGCCGCCTCCGGGCGCGTGACCATGGAACAATATGGGCGACGCCGACTGCACAATGCCATATCCGATCACCCAAGGGGCCATGAACGCATCAACTTGCGAAATGCTCCAATGCAACGTGCCCTCCAGGAAGATAACCCCAGTTCTCGGCCTCGGCGTAGCGAAGGCGTCGTCGTGCTCGCGGGCCATGGTCGTACCCTTCTATGCCTTCCGCCTCCTTCTGACATCACCTTGAATTAATTGTCAGAAAGGTGCGGTCGCCGAGGATCGAATCCGGTGCTCGCTCGTTTTGCAAGCTAGCGACC
>CAZSEH010000214.1:1103-2855 GCA_964605835.1 uncultured Opitutaceae bacterium | reverse complement strand
AGCAGCACTTCCTCGTCATGGATCCTCCATAGGAAAACCCCTGCAAGCGCTGCGACAAGGAGCAGGGCGCCCCAGGAACGGAAGACGAGGGAAAAGCCGGCGAAGAAGGTCGCAATTCCCAGGTATCGCGGATGCCGCGCCCACCGGTATGGACCGTCCGTCACCAGCTTGTGATCGGCCTGGAGGGTGACCTGGACGCTGAACTGTTTGCCCAGGCACCGCGTCGACCAGAGCATCAGCAGGTAACCGGCAACGAATACGAGAACGCCGGCACACCGGACGAATTCGCCACCGGAGAACACAGCGATCGCGCGCCGATCGCAATAGGGAGCGAAAAGCAGGAGGACAACGACGATGATCTTCACGATCGCGAGCGCAACGCGCTGGCGTTGCACAATTTTCCTCCCGTCACCGGCACCCAAACCCGCATTCGGAAGCCAGGACGACGCAGCGGCCTGGAGCACGGCGGCAACAGCACAGTAGCCGAGCCGCGCGCCGTTCCCGAAGAATGCCCTGGCATCGACGACGCCCCACCCCACCAAGGGGAGCCCAACAAATGCGAAAAGCCCGAACAAGATCATGGGGTTCGACTTTCGCATGTCGACCAAAGGCATCTGGAAGCAGCAATTAAGCAACCTATCGACCGTCCGAAGAGGGCGGCGCGATGGCGAGCAGATCCCTCATGCGGAGAAACCTCTTTTCTTTCCCCTTGATTATCAGTTCGCCGAGCCGATTAACTCAGCAGGTCCCATCAGCCAGCTCGGTCCATGCACATTCTATTAGTCGAAGACGACAGGACTTCCCGCACCCTGTTGAACGTGGTGTTGCAATCCGAAGGGCACACCGTGGAACTGGCCAGCGACGGCGAACAGGCATGGGACCTCCTCGCCAAGGACCCGGGAAGGATCGACGTCTGCATGCTCGACCTGAGCCTGCCCGGGATGAGCGGCTTTGAACTGCTGGAACGCATGCGGGGCGGGAAAACCCACAAACTCACGCCGGTCATCCTGTGCACGGCCCTCAAGGACCGGGAATCCGTGCGCCGCGCGGCGGGACTCGGTGTCGCCCATTTCATCGGCAAACCCTACAGCCGCCTCGTGATGCGCGAGAAGCTGCAGCAGGTGGCGGCTGGCCTGAACAAGGCTTCCCCGAAAGAGGACTCGGCCAGGGTTTGCGAGCGGCTGGGCATCAGTCCGGATATTTACACCCAGATGGTGCAGTCGCTGCTCACGGATGCCGGGGAGGTACTGAATGTTGTGCGCAGCCCGATGGACGCCGCGGGCGCCAGGGCGGTTTTGAGCCGCATACCGGGCATCGTCGGATCCTGCCTCAATTTTGAACTTACCAGGCTTTCCGAGAAATTTCAGACGCTTAATAGGATCCTGGAAGACCGGAGTGCGGCCGCCGCGGCGCCGGACGCGAATTCCGACGCCCGGCTCGCATCGTGCCTTGATGATGCCGGGGCGCTGATCAACCAGATCACCGAACGACTAAAGCCGGCCGCCGGTTCCCAGATCTCCGCTTCCTCCGCCACCGATTCTCCTGCAGCCGACTCGCCAGTCCCGGATCCGCCGGCCCCGGTCCCTCAAGGCGGTGGTTGACCCCTGGGCCGGCTTGACTTAGGGTGGTGCGATCAGTTCCGGTCAACCTTGCCGGGGGCGCCCCCCCCCCCCCCCCCCCCAACCCAACAACAACAACCACCACCCAACGACGCCCGGGGAGGGCCGACGGCCGCACCCCCCCCCCACACCC
>CAZSEH010000214.1:0-1093 GCA_964605835.1 uncultured Opitutaceae bacterium | reverse complement strand
TAGGTGTGCGCGAGCATGTCCCCCACCTCATACACCCCCCCCCCCCCCCCCGTGAAAAACTCCCTACGTCTCATCCTCGCAGCCAGCTTCGGGCTGGGCCTTGCCGGCCTCGCCCATGCCGCCGACATCTCCGGCAAGTGGCAGTCTGAGTTCGACACCCAAATCGGCGTTCAAAAGTACGTCTATACCTTCAAAGTCGAGGGCGAGAACCTCACAGGCACCGCCTCCAGCGATCGCAACGGCGAGAAGGGCACGGTCGCCATCCAGAAGGGAACGGTCACCAAGGACAGGATCTACTTTGTCGAGCCCCTGAATTTCGACGGCCAGGAAGTCTCGATCGAATACACCGGAAAGATGACCGGCGACAACGAGATCAAGTTCACCCGCAAGGTTGGCGACTTCGCCACCGAAGAAGTCGTGGCAAAACGGGTCGAGGCGAAGTAGGCGGCGGTCAAGAGCCGGCCGGCGGACGCAGGATTTCCTGGATCTCAGGCGTGGCAAGGTTGCCGACGGTCACTATCCGGCATCCCGTGTCGATCTCCTTCTCGACCGGCTTCCCCTGGAAGTGCGCCACCAGGGTGCGCACCCCCTGGTAATTGTCGGTTGATACGAAGCTGATCTGCCCGGCCGTGCCAAGGCCGGCGTTGATGACAACGGTCGCTATGCCGGCCCGGGCCGCCGCGCTGACGGGCTCCACCAGAGTCCGCACATTTGCGGGCGACAGGACGATGCCGTCCACCTTTTCGGCGATCTTCTGCTCCAGGATCCTCCGCTCCAGGGACGCATCCATGTCGTTCACGGGCCCATCCCAGCTCAGGTTCACCGCGACACCCTCCGCCTTGAGGTCATCCCGTGCCCTTGCAGCACCGGAATAGACGTACTTCCAGAAGATGTTTGTGTTGTCGTCGGTGACGAGGGCTATCCGGCAGGGCTCCGCGTAGCAGCGAGCCGTCAGGATCAGGACAACTGCCACATATAGCTTTTCATGGGGGCGGGGCCACTCCTTGTGACTGAGGAATGAATCCCCCTCCATCGGCCGTTTCGGCAAAGTCTTGAGATTCGGGATTCGCAGGCCACAATCGCCCTTCGTACC
>CAZSEH010000213.1:0-2871 GCA_964605835.1 uncultured Opitutaceae bacterium | reverse complement strand
GCCTTGGCCACCTCGACAGCGTAGACCTGGATCGGCCCCCGAAGGTTTGACCGGAAGACGACCCATTTTCCGTCCGGTGTGAAACTGTTGTTCGGCTCGAGCGAATAGTCGTGCTTGGCGAGGTTGACGAGGCGCTCGAAGCGGAAGGTGCCGCCCTGGATCATCTGGTCCTGGCTGGGCGGAGGAGGAGTGTCGGGGGCGAGCTCCGTGCGGGTGATCAATTGCGGGCGGAACAGGTAGATCCACTTGCCGTCCTTGGCGTGCGCGGCGTTGGTCTCAGCCCCGCCGTCGCCGGAAAACAGCGTGCCATCCTCGGAGTTGTTGTAGTGCACCGACCACTGGTCGCGATCGACGTGATACTGGATGCGCGCGCCGGTCGCGACATTGAAGCCGCCGACCCAGAAGACCTCGGCGTTGGGCATCTTGTGGTCGTAGTAGACCCACTGGCCGTCGTTGCTCCAGAACTCATGCCCCGCTGTCTCCATCGCCATGGTCCGCTTCTGGACAAGCATCGGCTCGGAAGGGCCGTCGGAGGGCGTGGCCGCGGCGGCGCCCGGCAGGGGCGCTCCCGCCGCCACGCGCATCAGCCAGAGCCGATCCACGTCCCACCAGGCTCCCTCGTGGGCATACATCAGGAGCGTCGGGTCGGTGGGCGAAAACTGGAAATGGTTCAGCCAATCGGTCGAATGGAGGAGCTCCTTCACCGCGCCGGTCTGAAGGTTGACCGTGATCATCGTCATGGGGATGCGCGCGGCCAGGCGCCGCGCCATCATCGCGACCTTGTCGGGATAATTGTCGCGGCCGAGCTGGGTCTGCCCGGGCTGGTACCCGCCGGCGGGGGCGGCCGGCAGCCGCGGCGCCAGATCCGGGCGGCGGTCGCTCTCGCTGATCGCGCCCGCCACCATCGTTTCGTCGGAGTTGACCGTCGTGACACTGCTGTGCGGCGGCAGCTTCGCCAGAAGGCGCGATTGCCGGGTGGCGGGGTCCAGGGCGTAGACGGCGTCCTCCTTCGTGTAGAAGATCGCCCCGGTCTTCCGGCCGACCTGGATGACGCGGGTGGTGCGCCCCTCGTAGACGTGCTCAATCTCGCCCGTCGCCAGGGTCACCAGGTCGATGCCGTGGGGGGTGGTCATGAGCAGCTTGGTCCCGTTTGCGGCATAGCCGTACTGGGTGAAGTAAAGGCAGGCGCTCCCCGGCTCGGTCGAAAGCTGCACGATCCGATGGCCGGTGTCAGGATCGATCCAGGAGCGGGGAAGCCCGTCGGCCGCATGCGCGCTCAGGGCGAGTCCGGCCAGCGACGAGAGCAGGGAAAATAGAAATTTCATGGCGTCGATTCGGGTTAATTGGCCTTGGCGACTTCGACAGCGTAAACCTGGATCGGGCCGCGCATGTTGGAGCGGAAGACGATCCACTTGCCGTCGGGCGTGAAATTGCCGTTCGGTTCGAGGGAGTAGGAGTGATTGGCGAGGTTGACCAGCTTCTCGGTCTGGAAGTACCCCACCTTGACCAACCCATTCGGGCCGGCCTCCGCGGCCTCGGCGGCCTGGGCCGACGGGATGCGCAGCTCCGGCACCATCTGGGGATGAAACAGGTATATCCACTTGGAGTGCGGGGGCTGCGGTCCCAGGTGGCCGGGCTCGCCGCCGTCGCCCGAATAGAGCGTGCCATCGGGCGAGCGGTTGTAATGGATCGACCACTGGTCGAGTGTCAGGTGGTACCAGACGCGCTCGCCTGTGTAGACATTGTAGCTGGCGACCCAGAAGACCTCGTTCATCGGCGTCTCGCAGTCATAGCAGAGCCACTTGCCGTCAGCGCTCCAGTACTCGTGGTTGGCGATCTCCATCTTCATGGTGCGCTGGTGCACAAGCATGGGCGGCGCATTGCCGTCCACGTGCATCAACCAGACGCGGTCAACCAGCCACCAGGGGCCCTCGTGGGCGAAGGACATCAGCGTCGGATCCGTCGGGGAAAACTGGAAATGGTTGATCCACTCGGTCGTGCGGTAGAGCCGCTTCACCTCACCGGTCTGGAGGTTGATTGTGAAGATGGTCGATGCGGCATGGCGGGCCTGGCCGCGGATCATCATGTCCAGTTTTCCCGGATAATCGTCATGGCCTGGCTGCGGAAAGCCGGGCCGGTATCCCCCGGGTGGAGGGGGCGGATTCTGCTCGGCCGGCGGCTGCGCCCGGCGCCCGCCCGAACGCTGCGGGGCTGCATCGGAGATCGAGCCCGCGGCCAGGGTTTCGTCGGAGTTGACCGTGACGACCGAGCCGCCCTCCGGGAGCTTGGCCAGCTGGGTCAGCACCTTGGTGTCGGGGTCGAGCGAGCAGACGTAGCCGTCCTTGGTGAGGAAGATCTTCCCCGTCTTCCGCCCGGCTTGGAAGACGCGGCCGGAGTTGCCTTCCAGGACATGCTCGATCGCACCCGTGCTCACCGTCACCAGGTCCACCCCGTGGCGGGTGGTCATGATGAGCCGGGTGCCGCCGTTGGTGTAGGCGTACTGGGTGAAATACAGGCTGTTGGAGTTGGGCTCGGTCGAGAGCTGGACGACGCGGTGCCCGGTGTCCGGATCGATCCAGGAACGGGGAAGCTCCTGGCCCTGGACAGCCAAGGCAAGGACGGCCAGCGCCGGTGGGAGTGAAAACAGGCGTTTCATGGGGTATGGTTGCTCTGCGAGACGAAGCCAAAGTTCACAGGTTGCGAAAAGAAGGCGAGCCGCACCGGCCGAATGTGGGTGATGGGGCAGTTTGCCGACCCACCATCCACACATCCCTCGGGTTGCAAATGCGGGAACGAACCCGCATCTTCCGGCCGCCCCCCATGGAGAACTCACTCGACCGGCGCACGTTCGTCAAAGGCATGGCCGCCCTG
>CAZSEH010000212.1:0-2899 GCA_964605835.1 uncultured Opitutaceae bacterium | reverse complement strand
GAAAAACGGCGCGCTGGGTTTTCCGGCCAGCCGGTCCGCCGCAAACACGATCGTGAAGGGATCGCCGCCGGCGATTGCGGCCTGCAGGAGATCCACCGCGGTTTCCGCGCGGCTGGTCGCCTCCGCCCTCACCCCCTCCTCCCTCAGGATGCCTGTGATCGATTCGCAGGCCGCCGTGGAATCGTCGATGACCAGCGCCCGGACCTGGCGCAGGCGCTGATCCTTCGCCGCAGGCGGCGCGGCGCGCGCGCCGGCCCGCAATGGCACCGAGAACCAGAATCTGGAACCGGCGCCCGGATGGCTTTCAAGGCCGATCTCTCCGTCCATCAGGTCGACCAGGCGCGCGCAGATGGACAGCCCCAGCCCCGTGCCGCCAAACCGGCGCGCCGGCGTCGCCTCGGCCTGCACGAATGGCTCAAAAACCGCCCTTTGCTTTTCCACCGGGATGCCGATGCCGGTGTCGATCACCGTGAAGGCGACCCATCCGTCGTGCGACGGATCCCGGCTCACCCGCACCACAACCTCCCCGCTCGCCGTGAACTTGATCGCATTGCCGACCAGGTTGACCAGAACCTGCCGCAGGCGGCCGTCGTCGCCATGCAGAGAGCGCGGGGCATCCGCATCGATGACCGCCGTCAGCTCCAGGTGCTTGTCGTGGGCCCTCGGCGCCAGCAGATCCATCACGCCGTCCACGAGCGCCGTGAGTTCGAAGTCCGCGGGCTCGAGCGCGAGGTGGCTGGCCTCGATCTTCGAAAAATCGAGAATGTCGTTGATGATGCGCAGCAGCTCCTGGCCGCTTTGGGCGACCGTTTCCGCCAATTCGCGCTGGTCCGGCTCCAGGCGTGTTTGCAGCAGCAGCTCATTCATTCCCAGGATCCCGTTCAGGGGGGTGCGGATCTCATGGCTCACGGTGGCGAGAAATTCGCCCTTCGCCAGGTTTGCGGAATCGGCGATCTTCGCCAGCTGCTCGGCGCGCTCCTTCGCCGCAGCCAGCTCCCGCTGGGTCCGGACATCGAGCACGGCGCCGACGACCCCCCCCTCCGGCAATGGTGTGGCCGAGATCTCGACCCAGGCGTCCCCGCCGCCAGCCCGGACCAGACGGATCTGGGCCGACGCAACCGGCTCGCCCGCGGCATATCCCGCCATGGCCCGCCCGAAAGCCGGCCGATCCTCCACGTGGACGAATCCCGACAGCGGCCGGCCAAGGCTCTCCTCCAGCCGATGGCCCAGGGTCCTCGACCATGCGCCGTTCAGGAAGACAAGTATACCGTGCGAATCCGTTTCAAATATGACCTCTGAAAGGAGCTCGATCCGCCGGCGCATCCGCCTCTCGGCCAGAATCAAGGCCTCCGTCAGCCGATGAGTCGCCAGGACGTGCAGGTCGGTGCCCAGCCGCCCTTCATTCCCGGGGGAGGAATTGTCCATTGCGACCGCCAATCACGCCGCAATCACGGAGAGCTCCCGGATTGCCTGCTCGCTGTCCAGCACGCCGCCGTAGAGGGGAAAAATGTTTTTGCAGAAGTAGTCCTGCTCCTCGCGCGTGCGCGCCGACGTGCAATCCGAGAGAATCCTCACATTGTAGCCCCGCTCATAGGCCGCCCGGCCCGTCGAATCGATGCAGAGCGAGGTCACCATTCCGGCCACAAGAACGTCCTTGATTCCCCGTTCCTGCAGCACGCGGTCCAGCTCGGTGTTGGAGAACGCGTTGAATCCGATCTTGCCCATCACGTACTGGATGCGGCCGCCAAAAGCCGCCAGTTCGGGGATCGTGTCGGCCCCCGCCGTGCCCGCCTTGAACGCGCCGGAAGCCTTGATCTTGTCCAGGATGCCCGCCGAGTTGGCCAGCGCGCGATAGTCCGGCTCCAAAACAATGGGTGTGGCGATGATGGTCAGCTGCGTCGGCGCCATCGCGCGGATAAAGGCCAGCGAATGGGCGAGGACGCTGTCCACCCGATTGGGTTCCTCCACCACGCTCCGCAGGATTCCGTTGCGGGCGAAATAGTCGTTCTGATAGCCGACAAGAATCACTGCGGTTGTCTTTGGATTCATGTTCTTTTGTTTGGAGCCGGCGGGTGAAGGGTGCGAAGCCTGGACTGTCGCTTTTAAAAGACATCGGAGTGCGACAATCGCAACTCAGCGGCCGGCGAAATCATCGGCTGCCCTCCTTTGCGAATCGGAAATACCGGACGCGGATATGGACTACATCCTTTACAATCAATGACTTGCCAAATCGGCGGGAGGGTGCCGGGAGTGGAAAAGGTTCCGTCTGCGCTGCTCCAGGAAACGGAGCCGATCACCGGCCTATTGGCCGATAAAGATGACGTCCAGATTCTGCGGACCGGTCGGGCCACGCCCTTTTCTGCGGCCGGCGCCATCCTGCGGACCTGAAGCCGCAGCGGGCGGCGGGGGGGGCTGTGGTGCGGCGGGCACGGCGCTCGCCTGGGCTCCGGGCACGGGCTCCCGCGTGATCACAATGATGTGATCGGTGTTGGCATCCAGCGTGCAGGTCTTGGCTCCTGCCTTGGTTTGCACGGTGTCTTCAATGGCAAATTCCGTGGGGCTGTTTTCCTTGATGACGGAGAGAGTGCCGTTGCCGTGCGAACTGAAGGCTTCCATGGTATGGGGATTGAAGGTGGCGCCGTCGCTGCCGCCCGCCAGAGGCAATGTGGTGATGATCTTGCCGTCGACCGCGCTGAGAATGACACAGGTGGGCGTTCCGCCGTTCGTCCCGCGGCACATCGCGAAAAGAATGTGGTTCTTGGCATCGATGGCCAGGCCCGCAGGCCCGCCGCCCTTCTCGCCCAGGTCGAAATGCCCGGTCACCTTGAGGGTCCTGGCATCCACCACGGCGATGTGGTGCTGGTTGGCCACGTCAAAATAGAGATGGCCCTCGCCGTCC
>CAZSEH010000211.1:0-2914 GCA_964605835.1 uncultured Opitutaceae bacterium | reverse complement strand
CGATCTGCTCCCGGTCGACCCCGAACGTGCTCATCATGTGCGGCAGGGCGACGTTCACGATGCTGGAGTCGAGCACCGCCATGAACGTGCCGAGCATGATGATGCCCAGGACGCCCCAGCGGTTGGCCTTCAGGTCGCGCCCGCTAGTCATGGGGCGCTTCAAGCCCTGGTGCCAACCCCGCCGACGAGCCGGAGTGGATCTTCACCTCCACGGACAGGCCCGGCCCCAGCATCAGCTCCGGCGGCGCGCTCACCGCGATGCGCAGCGGCACGCGCTGGGTGACCTTGATGAAGGTGCCCGAGACGCCCTCCGCGGGAATGAGGCTGAATTCGGAATTGGTCGCGCGCATGATGCCGGTCACCCGGCCGCGCAGCCTGAGAGACGGATAGGAGTCGGCCACAATGTCCGCGGAATCGCCGATCGCGACGTCGTGAAGATACTTTTCCTCGATGTTCGCGTCGACGCGCAGCGTGGCCGGGTCAAAAAGACTGACGACCGGCTGGGCGACGAGCGGCATTGCGCCGGGATCGAGCCAGCGGCGCACGACCCAGGCGTCGAACGGCGCCTCCACGGTGCAGCGGGCCAGATCCCTCTGCAGATTCTCGACGGTTGCTGCGGCCTCCGCCACCTTGCTCCGCGCCAGCTCGACCGCCGCCGCCGCCGCGGACTTGTCCTCCTTTCGCGTTCCCTGGCGCAGGAGGGCCAGATTCTGCTCGGCGTTCTCCCGACCCTGCCGCGCCGATTCAAGGGCGGTGCGGGCCCGGTCGAAGTCGTCCTGGGTCACTGCGGCGCCATTGAAAAGCGCCCGGATGCGCCCAAAGTTCAACTGCGCCATCTCCTCCTCGCTTTGGAGCCGCCGGGCGGTCGCCTCGGCAGCCTTGATCTCCTCGGGCCGGCTGCCATTCATCGCCTTGTCCCGCATGGCTTCGCTCAGGGCAAGGCTCGCCCGGGCGGAAACGAGCGACGCCTCCGCCCCGTTCAACGCCGCCTGCGGAATCGACGGGTCCAGCCTGAAGACCACGGTTCCCTTGCGGACGAACGTCCCCTCGCGCACGGCGACCTCGATCAGCCGGCCGTTGATTTCCGGAGCGAGGTCCACCATCTGGCCGGAGAAGCGCGCGTCATCCGTGTAGACGATCCCGCGCGCGAAGAAGAACCAGTAGAGGAGCACGCCCACGGCGATGGCGGCCAGAATGGCGATTCCCGTCGTGACTCCCTGCCTCCGGCGCTCGCCGTTCCCGTTGGGTTCCGCGTTTCGGCCCGCCCCGGCCGGCGGCTTGTCCGGCCCGGACTCCGCCGGCATTCCTCCAGTTGTTGTGCTCATAATAGTTTCTCCAAAATCTATTGCCTGGGCGGCGCCGGCCGCCCCGCCCCCTTGAGGAAAAGGTCCACCACGCTAGCGAGGGTGCGCTGCGACGGCGGCCGGTCCTCCAGCTCCCACGAACGGGTCCGCAGCATGCCCAGGAGATACTCCGCCAGCATGTCCGCCGGCATTTCCGAGCGGAGCTGTCCCGTCTCCATGCCCTGGGCGATGATCGCCGCCACGGCCTCGGTCAGCGTCTTGCGCCGTTTTCGCCAGCGCTGGCGCAGGCCGGGCACGCCACCCGAGCCCGTCCGCTCGCCCTCCAAAAGAATGATCCGAAAAAGCGGCCGCCTGGCCTGGAAGAAGGCGCTCAGGTCCTCGCAGGCGCGCAGCAGCCTTTCGCGGAATGTGCCTTCCTCGGCCGCATCCTGCCTGAGCAGCCGGCACATCTCGTCAAAGCCGGAGACCGCGGTCTGGAAGATCAAATCCTCCTTGTCTGAGAAATAGAGGTAAATCGTCCCCTTGCCCACATCCGCTTTCCGGGCGACCTCGTCCAGCGTGACCGCGTCGAATCGACGGTCCCGGAAGAGCCGTTCGACAGACTGCATGAGGCGCTGTTTCTTGTCCTGAGTCATGACAGACTGACCAGTCAGTCAGTTTCCGGCGGGCAAGTCAACGGCCTGCGCGCAAGGCGCCCAAAGGGCCGAAAACGGCGGAACCTGCCCCTCAGTAAATCTCGGGCACGACCATCTCCGGCCGCACCGGCTCGCGCCGGTAGTCGGGGTGATGGACGCGCGATGGCAGCGCGATCGGATCGTGCTTCACCTCCGAGTACTTCACCTGGGAGAGCAAGTGGTGGATGCAGTTCAGCCGGGCCTTCTTCTTGTCCGCCCCCTGCACCACCCACCAGGGCGACTCCGGCAGGTGGGTGCGCTCGAACATGATCTCCTTGGCCTTGGTGTAGAGCTCCCAGCGCTTGCGGGACTCGAGATCCATCGGACTGAGCTTCCATTGTTTCAGCGGATCGTTGATCCGGCAGCGGAAGCGAAACTCCTGCTCCTCGTCCGGGATCGAGAACCAGTACTTGATCAGCTGGATGCCGGAACGGACGAGCATCTTCTCGAATTCGGGCACGGTCCGGAAAAACTCCTCGTATTCCTCGTCGGTGCAAAAACCCATCACCCGTTCCACCCCCGCCCGGTTGTACCAGCTGCGGTCGAAGAGCATGATCTCCCCCGCGGCCGGCAGGTGGGCGATATAGCGCTGGAAATACCACTGGGTCTTCTCGCGGTTCGATGGCGCGGGCAGGGCCGTCACCCGGGCGACGCGGGGATTGAGGCGCTGCGTGATGCGCTTGATCACCCCTCCCTTGCCGGCCGCGTCGCGCCCCTCGCACACGATCACGAGGCGGTGGCCCGTCTCTACGATCCAGTCGTGCATCTTCACAAGCTCGCCCTGCAGCCGGAAGAGCTCCTTGAAATAGCTGTTCCGCGCCTCGCGGTCCGTGTCCCCCTTCAGCGGGCGCAGCGGTGCGTCGGGCGAGAGCTTCTCCCAGTCTTCGCGCTCCATTTCGAGCTCCTCATCGTAGTCGTCGATGAGTTCGCGGTGAA
>CAZSEH010000210.1:0-2916 GCA_964605835.1 uncultured Opitutaceae bacterium | reverse complement strand
CCGGTTTCACCTTGAGAAAAACCGGGGCTGATGGCCCGGGCAAGGCTTTGCGGCAGGCCGGAGTTTTGGTTGCATCCCGGCCGGCGCCATAGTCAGGCTACCGGGCTCATGCCCCGCCGTTTCGCTGTCCTTCCCGTCGGTGGACTGTCGCTCGCTTTTCTGATGCCGCTCTGCGCCCGGGCGGAGCCCTCGGCCGCTTTTGCATCGCCCGGATTGACCGCCCGGGCTGACGCCCTGTTGGCGCGAATGACCCTGGAGGAAAAGGCCGGCCAGCTGAACCAGCTGTCGGCCGCAACGCTCATCACCGGCCCGGGCCATGAAGCGGGCAACAACGACGAACTCATAAAAGGCGGGCTGGTCGGCGCGATCCTGAATTCCGCCACCGCGCACGAGACCAACGCCTACCAGAAGGAGGCGGTCGGGCAGTCGCGATTGCGAATTCCGATTCTCTTCGGCCTGGATGTGATCCACGGCTTCCGCACGCTGTTTCCAATCCCCCTGGGGATTTCGGCCAGCTGGGACACGGGCCTTGTCGAGCGGACGGCGCGTTTCGCGGCCGTGGAGGCCTCCCAGCAGGGGGTGAGGTGGACTTTTGGCCCGATGGTGGACATCGCCCGGGATCCGCGCTGGGGGCGCATTGCGGAGGGGGCGGGGGAGGATCCCTGGCTCGGCTCGGCGATCGCCCGCGCCTATGTGCTGGGATACCAGGGATCCGGGCTGGACGATTCCTCCTCGATCGTCGCCTGCGCCAAGCACTTCGTCGGATACGGAGCCGCCGAGGGAGGGCGCGAGTACAATACGACCGAGATTTCGGAACGCACGCTTCGGCAGGTCTACCTGCCGCCGTTCCGCGCCGCGGTGGATGCCGGCGTGGGATCGGTCATGTCCGCCTTCAATTCGATCGACGGGGTGCCGGCGAGCGCCAACGCCCTCACGCTGACGCAGGTGCTGCGCCGGGAATGGAAGTTCGAGGGCTTCGTTGACAGCGACTGGGCGGCGGTGCGGGAGATCATGGTCCATGGCATCGCCAACGACGAGCGAACGGCCGCGCGGAAGGGCATCCTTGCGGGTGTCGACATGGACATGGAGGGCCGCCTGTACGGGAAAGAACTTCCCGGGCTGGTGCGTTCGGGGGACGTTCCGATGGAGCGCCTGAATGAGGCGGTGCGGCGGGTCCTTCGAATCAAGCTTTCGCTCGGGCTCTTCGAGCACCCGTACGTTCAGGAACCCGCGGTGCCGGCGGACCCGGGGGAGGGGCGCGTGCTCGCCCGGCGGGCGGCGGAGGAGTCCCTTGTCCTGCTTGAGAACAGGCCGCTGAAGGGTGCGCCGCTTCTTCCGCTTTCGGCTTCCAGCGGGAAGAGAATCGCGCTGATCGGGCCCCTTGCCGACAGCGCCGCCGACATGCTGGGATCCTGGTCGTGCGAGGGCAGGCCCCGCGACGTCGTGACGCTGCGAAGCGCCCTCGCCGACCGGGCGGCAGCCGAGGGGATGACCTTGTCGTACGCAAAGGGAACCGACATCGAGGGAGGCTCGGAAACCGGCTTTGCCGGGGCGGTCGAGGCGGCAAGGCAATCGCAGGTCGCGATTCTTGCGCTGGGTGAATCCGGCCACAGTTCGGGCGAGGCGTCGTCGCGGTCCAGGCTAGACCTGCCGGGCAACCAGGAGGAACTGCTTGAGGCCGTGGCCAAGACCGGCACTCCCGTGGTCCTCATCGTTTTCAGCGGCCGGCCCCTGGCGACGCCCTGGGCGGCAAGGCACGCGCAAGCCCTCCTTCTGGCATGGTTCCCGGGTATCGAGGCGGGCCCCGCGCTCGTGCGGACCCTCTTCGGCGATTCCGAGCCGGGGGGCCGCCTGACGGTTTCAGTTCCGCGCTCCGTGGGCCAGGTGCCCATATACTACAATGCCCTGAATTCCGGCCGCCCGAGGGCCGATCCCGTCGCAGCGGGCGCCCCGAAGCCGGGCGACCACTACGTCAACGGATATCTCGACGAGGAGAGCACGCCCCTTTATCCGTTCGGCCATGGGCTCGCCTACACCGACTTCAGCTATTCCGCGGTTCATCCGGACGCGACGCAGATGAGCGCCAGGTCGATAAATGAGGGGAAAGCCCGCCTCTCGGTCGGGGCAGACGTCCGGAACACGGGCCCGCGGGACGGAACGGAAATCGTGCAGCTTTACATCCGGCTGCGCGGAACGAGCGTCGCCCGCCCGGTGAGGGAATTGAAGGGCTTCCGGCGCGTGCGGCTCGCCGCCGGCGAGGCGCGCCGCGTCGATTTCAGCCTGGGACGGGATGAACTCGCGTTCTGGAACATCGACATGAAGAACGTCGTGGAACCGTGCTCGCTTTACATCTGGATCGCTCCGGACAGCGCCCGCGGGACGCCGGCCCGCGTGGACATCACACCGTAGCCACCAACAGGCCCGCCATGATCCTTTATGCCCTCATCGCCCTCGGCGGCGCTCTCGGAAGCGTGACGCGCTTCCTGCTCAACGGCATCGTCTCAAACGCGATGGGCCCCGCCTTTCCCTGGGGCACGCTCGTCATCAATGTCACCGGCTCCTTTGCGATCGGCTTTTTTGCGACGCTCACCGGGCCCGAGGGGAGGCTGTTCGTCGGCCAGAACGGCCGCCAGTTCTTCATGACCGGCATCTGCGGCGGCTACACGACGTTCTCCTCCTTCAGCCTTCAAACGCTGAATCTCGCCAACGACGAGGAATGGCTGCTTGCGGGCGCGAATGTCGCGCTTAGCATGTCGTCCTGCCTGATCGCGGTGTGGCTCGGCCACCTTGCGGCCTCGTGGATCAACCTAAGGAAGGGCATCTGACCATGGAAATACCCGAAGAATCCCTCCTCCTGCGCATCTTCATCGGCGAGTCCGACCGGCACAATGGCAAGCCCCTGTACGAGGCGATCGT
>CAZSEH010000209.1:0-3008 GCA_964605835.1 uncultured Opitutaceae bacterium | reverse complement strand
GCGCGCCCCAGAGCCTCATCGACGCCGCCGACCTCGTGACCGAGATGCGCGAAATCAAGCATCCTTTCGCCGCAGGAGTGCGGGCGCAGGCCGGGATCGAGTTCTAGAGGCTCAACGGGGAGGCCGGATGGACGTTTGAGGCTTGCATCTACTACAAAGATAGTAAATCTGATCGAAACCCCGTTTTACCGTGAGAGGATTCAAGCCCACTCGCCTCGAGATGGAATTGCTCGAGCCGCTTTGGCGGCTCGGCTCGGCCTCGATCCGCGAGATTCAGGAAAGCATTCCCGAAAAAAGACGGCTCGAATACACGACCGTCCAAACGATCATCTACCGGCTTGAGCGCAAGGGTGCGGTGAGGAGGGTGAAGAAGATCGGCAACGCCCATATCTTCGAGCCCGTCGTCACCCGGAAATCGACGATAGCGACCCTGATCGACGATTTCATCGGGGCCTTCGGCGGATCGCACGAGCCGTTTGTCGCCCACCTGGTCGAATCCGGACGGGTTTCGTCCGCGGAAATTCTCGAACTTGGGAAAATAGCCAGGGAGCGTGCCAACAAATCGAAGTCATGAGGCCGTGGGCCGAGATCCTTCTCGCCGACTGGCCCGGGAACGCGGAGGGCTGGGCGAGCCACATCTGGCAATCGACGGTTGCAGGTCTTGCGGTCCTTTGGCTGCTCAGCGGCTGCCAGCGCCTGAGCGCAGGGACACGGCGCACCATCGCCTGGGTGGGGCTGGCAAAATTCGCAATTCCGGCGTCCGGCCTGCTCGCCCTGGCCGGCGCCCTTCCCTTTTTGCCAGGCCATTGGGCGATCAACCGCGTGCCGGTGTTTTCCGTGCCCCTGCCGGAGGTGGTCGCGCCGTCCGGGAGCGCTCCCGGAACCTCGCAGGGCGCATCGCCGATCGGGGCCTATGTCGCCGCGGTCTGGCTTGCGGTGTCGCTGCTGTTCTTCCTGACGTGGATTGTCCGTGGAATCCAATTCAGGCTGCGAATCCTCAAGACCGCCCTCCCGCTGTCGCCGCGCACCCAGGCTTCCTCCGCAAGGGCCGCGCTTCGGGCGGGCCTCAAGCGGTGTCCGCGATGCGCGACAACGACGGAAAGCCAGGGGCCCGGGATTCTCGGAGTGCTCGAGCCCGTCGTCGTCATTCCGACGGGACTGGAGGAAACGATGGGAGCCGACGAATTCGAATCGATTCTGATCCACGAATTCATCCACGTGCGCCGCCGGGATCCATTTCTGGGCGTCGTTCAGGCGCTGATTCTGAGTTTCTTCTGGTTTGATCCGGTCGCCTGGCTGCTGAGCCGCCGGATCAGCGTCGAGACCGAGAAATCCTGCGACGAGAGGGTCCTGCGCATCACCGGCAATCCCGGCGCCTACGTGGACGGCATAATGAAGGCGCTGCACCATTCGCTGGGCCTGCCCCAGCCCGCGTTCGCCGAGGCGGCCGCCATGCCCGTCGTTTCCCGGATCAACGGCATCCTGTCCCAAGGGTCCCGCCTGAGCAGGCCCCTCGTCCGCAACTCGGCCATCGCCGCGGCGTGCCTTGTGGTGGGCCTCAGCGGCTACGCCGGATTCTTCGCAGCGGCACCGGCGAGCGCGGCAGCGCAGCGGGACAAGAGCCCCCCGGATGGGTTGCCCGCCATTCCCGCTCAGATCGCGGAAACCGCGCGTTCTGGCGCATTCCCCGTTAACCTCGTCTCAGAGCCGCCCGGCGGCGAGGTTTTCGACGCGTCGGAAGTCGATCAGGCCCCTGCGGTTCTCCTTCGGCTGCCGCCGCGCTATCCGACGGCGCTCCTTGGCGCCCCCGTGGACGGCGAGGTCGTCGTCGACCTGGTCGTCGATTCGGCGGGCGATCCGAGAAACGTGCGCGCCGCCGCATCCAGTTCGCGCGAATTTGAGCCGGCCGCGGTCGAGTCCGTTTCAACGTGGAGGTTCACTCCGGCAATGAAAGGGGGCCGCCGGGTGAATGTGCGCATCCAGGTGACGGTTGCCTTCGCTCCTCCGCCGCACCCCAGCCCGCTGCGGCCGTCCGCTCCCAACCCGTAACCGTGCTGCGAAGGCCGGACCCGGGCCATGACGTGGCTCGAATCCGGCATTTTTTTCTTGCAATCTACTACAGCTATAGTAGTAATTACTACATGAACTCAACCGCCGCCTTCCCCCTGCCGCCCCTATGGCGCCTTTCGCCGGAGTCGCGCACCGTTCTCCGCCGCAATCTTCTGGTCTGCGCCGTTGTGTCCGTCCTCATTCATGCCTGCCTGGTTTGGGTCGGAAGCCTTCGCGGCCATGCCGCGATCCCGGCTCATACCGGGTCCCACATGACAGCGTTGGAGCCGCTGGTCATGCCGACAATCCCACCCGACCTGCAGGACCCTGCGACCGATCCGCGGGCCGACCCGACCGTGACGCCCATGGACTTCAACCCAACGCAGCCGGACATCCCCGCCCCGTGGGAAATAAGCCCCTTTGTCGTGCCCCTCGAGCCTCCTGCGCCCATCTACACAGGGCCTTCGGACCGCATCATCATAAATCCGAATCCTCCCGGATTTATTCGGGCAGAACCCGCATACCTTGTTGGACAGCTCGACAAACGGCCAGTCGCGGTCCTTCAGGGCCGCCCGGTTTATCCGTTTGAACTCAGGCAACTCGGCGCCTCAGGTCAGGCGGTCGTTGATTTCGTCGTCGATGCCCGGGGCTATGTGCACGATGCCGTCGTCGCGAGTTCGACGCATGACGCCTTTGGATTGAGCGCCGCCGCGGCCGTCGGCAAATGGCGGTTCACGCCCGGAACGAAGGCCGGCAAGGCCGTCCGCACGCAGATGCAAGTGCTCGTCCGGTTCAGTATCAGCGACCAGGAGTAGCCCGCTGGCAGGCTCCGGATTACCGCTGTCGCGGCGAATCCACCACCCCGGGGTTTCGTCGTCTTTCCAACGGCGGATTTGCGCTCCTTCATTTCAGGGCTGGACAACCCGCGGCCCCTGCCATAACTGATCCCCTCCCTTGGT
>CAZSEH010000208.1:0-3012 GCA_964605835.1 uncultured Opitutaceae bacterium | reverse complement strand
TTCTCGACGTGATTTTCCAGGACGCCGTTCACGTACACCTCGACGGTATCGCCGCGGCAGAAGATGTCGTAGGAATTCCATTCGCCGAAGGGTTTCTCGGCATGCGGCCCGGTCGGACTCGCCCGCTTTTTGCCCCGAATCAGCGGGGCGCTGGGAATGTCGACGTTGGTGGCTATGAGCTGGCCCGCCTCCCCGGCATGAAGCTGGCACTCGATCCCGGAGGGCCAGATGTTATCCTTGTCGTGAACGTGAATGAAGACGCCGCTGTTGGCGCTGGCCGTCGCGTCCGCAGGGTAGCGCCATTCGGCGTGCAGGTAATAATTTGAGTAGGTCTTCCGCGACCGGAGATAGCCAAAGGGCGTGCCCGTCAGGCGGAGCGTGCCGGCGTCAATGGACCAGACGGATTTGGGATCGACGGACGCATCCTTCAGAAAAACGGTCCAGCCGGCAATGTCGCGGCCGTTCCAGAGGATTTCGGCATTCGCGGGAGGATTCGAGACGAGCGGCATCGGAGGTTCGTCGGCAGCCCGGGCGATCGGAGCGGCCAGGAGCAGGCCGCTGAATAGAAGGAACAGGATTGGAGTTTTCTTCATGAAAGCACGGGGTTCTGAGCAACGTTCACCAAATTACCCAACTCGATGAATCTAGGGAAATAAAGCTTACGCGCAAGCGTTCCTCCGCCCGCCCGGAACGTGTCATGGCCCGGGCTTCGGCGAAAACTGGGTCCTGTAAAGCTGCTCATAAAGGCGCCCGGCATGGAGAAGCTCCTCGTGGCGGCCGCGCTCGACAATCCGGCCCGCGTCCAGCACCAGGATCTGGTCGGCGTTGCGGACCGTCGACAGGCGGTGGGCGATAACGAGGGAGGTGCGCCCCTTGAGCGCCGAACGAAACGCCTCCTGGATGGCCCGCTCGGACTCCGAGTCGAGATGGGCCGTGGCCTCGTCCAGGATGACCAGGGGCGGCGCCTTGAGGAGCAGCCTTGCGATCGCCACGCGCTGCCTTTCGCCGCCGGATAGGCGGTGACCGCGGTCCCCGATCACGGTGTCCAGGCCCTGGGGGAGGGATGCCACCACGGACGCGATCTGGGCATCCTCCAGGGCGGCGGCCAGCTGCTCCTCGGTGGCGTCCGGCTTCGCGTAGAGGAGATTCTCGCGGATCGTGTCATGGAACAGGTGGGCGTCCTGCATCACCATCCCGATCGTGCGCCGGATGGATTCAA
The DNA here is from genome assembly GCA_964605835.1 of uncultured Opitutaceae bacterium. Classification (GTDB taxonomy): domain Bacteria; phylum Verrucomicrobiota; class Verrucomicrobiia; order Opitutales; family Opitutaceae; genus Palsa-1447. The sequence goes on along the minus strand of CAZSEH010000208.1, from coordinate 1,793 downwards.
GGGTCGAATTCCTGAGGTCCAGCCCGTTGAACCGCACGGCCCCGCTCCTGACGTCGTAAAGGCGGGCGGCCAACTGGGCCAGGGTTGTCTTCCCGGCGCCCGACGGCCCGACCAGGGCAACCATCTGCCCGGGCTCCGCTACAAAGCTAATGTCCTCAAGAACCTGCCTCTCCTTGTGGACGCTCAGGACCGCCACGGACTCAAGCGATGCAAGGGAAACCTCCCCTGGCGTCGGATAACGGAACCCGACATGGTCAAACTCCACCCTGACCGGTCCCGGAGGGACGGGCTTCGCCCCAGGCACCTCCGTCACCATGGGCTTCAGGTCCAGCACCTCAAATACTCTCTCAAAGGAAACGAGTGTCGTCATCACATCCACCTGGAGGCTCGAAAGCGCCGTGAGAGGGCCGTAGAGCCGGATGAGGTAGGAGACCAGGGCGACAACGGTCCCCACGTCCAGGGCGTGCCGAGCGGCCTGGACGCCGCCCCAGCCGTAGACCACCGAAACGGCCAGCGACGCCACGAGGCCGAGGCCGATGAAAAGGAGGCGCGAATAGAGCCCCACGCGCAGGCTGATGTCGCGCACCCGGCCGGCCTGCCGGCTGAAATGGGTCCTCTCGTCATCCGGCCTGCCGAAGATCTTTGAAACCATGGCCCCGGCCACATTGAAGCGCTCGACCATGAGGTTATTGAGTTCGGCCGTCCGGTCGTAATTCTCCTTCGTGAGGGCCCTCAGGCGCTGGCCGACATAGCGTGCCGGCAGCAGGAACACCGGAACGAGGATGAGCGTGGCCAGGGTCAGGCGCCAGGACAGCGTGAACATGGTGGCGAGCACGAGTGTCACCGTCACCAAGTTGCCTATGGTCGTGGAAAGAATGTTGCTGAACGCATCCCGCACCCCCGAGACATCGTTGTTGAGCCGGCTCACCAGGGCCCCCGTCCGGGCCCTTGTAAAGAACGCGATGGACATCTCCTGGATGTGGCAGAAGACCTTGGTTCGCAGGTCGAATATGATCTCCAGCCCGATCTTCGCCGCGATCTGCCGCTGGCAGAACGTGAGCCCGGAATCGACCACCGAGATCCCTGCGGCGAGCAGGGCCATCCGGATGATCAGCCCCTCGTTGCCTGCGAGGATCCCCTGATTGATCAGGTGCCGGTAGATCAGGGGATTGACGACCCCCGCCGCCGCATCGAGGACGACGAGGAACAGGAAGAACGACAGAATGCCGAGGTACGGCCGACCGAACCTGAAAACCCTGGGAATCGTTCCCGGCGCGATCTTGTGCTTCAGAACTTCCGCATCCTTCTGGAGCGAATGGGACCCCATCCAGACGCCAGGATTCATGTCACGAGCGGGTAAGTATTCAAGTTATAGGCCAAAGATTTCGTGGCGTTCTTCAGCACCATCACCGTGTCCAAAACGAACGCGCACGAACATTCCTATATCCCGCGTGTGTTTGTCCAGCAACTCCTGGCGCGATTGCATTTGTAAATCGGTCCCGTTGAACACTCGATCCGAAGCTCCGGAGCCTCGCATTCCTGTGGCCTGGCGCCGTCGGATTGCCTTACACTTTCTTCGACCTCTTGCTAACTCGGCGTCGCATGCCCTTCACCCGAAAACGGATATTCCGCCCAGCCGCTCCGCGAGTCACGACGATCTACGTTCGGCCGGGCTACAACCGCGTGCTGGCCGAAGAATTTGAGGCGCTCAAGGCCAAGCGGGTCGGCTTGGTCAAGGACAAGGTCGAAGCGCACAGCCAGGGCGATCTGCGCGAGAACTTCGGCTTCAAGGC
>CAZSEH010000207.1:1441-3015 GCA_964605835.1 uncultured Opitutaceae bacterium | reverse complement strand
TTTCCCATCATGAAGAAAATCGACGGCGACCCCGCGTTTGTCCGGAGCGATCCGCTGGATCTCCGTGCCTGCGAATAGTTCGATGCCCTCGTCGACAAAGGCCCTCTGAATGACGTTCGAGGCGTCCTCGGAGTGGTCGCGCAGGATGTTACGGCTGCGCTGCACGAGGATAACTCGCGCACCGATCCGGTGCAGAAATTGTGCAAGCTCGCAGGCGACCACTCCACCGCCGAGAACGACAACGCTCTGCGGCACAAAATCGAGATCGAGCACATCGTCGCTCGTCCAGGCTTTGACGTCGGCCAGGCCCGGGATACGCGGCACGGACGCCCTCGAGCCGGTGCTGATGAGGAAATGCCGGCCCCGCACCGTCCGTCCGTCCGACAGCTCAAGGGTATGGGAGTCGGCAAATCGCGCGTGTGCGCGGATGAGGTCAAATTTCCCGGATTCAAGCGCCTGCGCACGGTAGTCGGCAAATCCGCCGATGATCCGTTTCTTCCGTGCCTGCACGGCCTTCATGTCCGCCCGCGCCGACGGGATTCGCAGGCCGAACGCCGCTCCTTCCTGCGCCAGATGAAGGACCTCGGCGGCATAGAGGAGGGTCTTCGAAGGCATGCAGCCGCGCAAAATACACAGTCCTCCAAGCTTGCGCGCGCCGTCTATGACGGCGGTCTTCAGCCCAAGCTCCACGGCGGCACCCGCCGCGTTGAAGCCTGCGCTTCCGCCGCCGATGACCACAAAGTCGTATTTGCGCATGATAGGAGATGCTTCCCGCCAAGAAACCGGGTATTGGAGCCCGCGCAAGCAGCCGGGCGAATCAGGGAGGAGCCTGGGTCCGCCTCGAGCGCAGATAGATCACGAGCCCGTCGACGGTGCGTCCGCTCTCGTAGTTTCGAAGGCTGCCTCCAAGGTAGGAATCGTGGGCGTCCAAGGGCAGGAACAAGGCGGCAAAATAGCCTTTCTCGATCAGCCCGCCGACTCCGCCCCCCTCGAATTGCCTCCCGGCGAGTCGGGCGATCTCGTAGTTGTAGGCGAGGACGAGCGGCGGCGATTTCGCGTTGAGCCAGGGCAGCTCAAGGCTGTAGTCGGAGGTAAAGCGCGGTTCGGGCAGGCTTCGAAAGGCTTCCCAGCGAACGGCGGCCGATCGAACCTGCTCGTCGAGATTGACGCGCCCGGCGCTGCCGGCAAGGGCGAGGCCTTGAAACGCAATGGCGATGGAGCACACGAAAAGCTGCAGCCGGGGCGCAGGCCGGACCGCCAGGGTCGCGCAGCCGGCGAGGGCGAGCATCAGCGAGAAGGTGAAGAAATAGTTGACGGAGGCGCCCGTCTTGAAACTGGCCGCAAAAGCGACCGCGCCGGACACTGTCACACCGATCCAGCCGAGCAGGCGCGCATCGCCTGCGAGGGTGGCTGGCGCAGCCTGCCTGGAACCAGGCAGGAAGATCGCCCCTGTCGCCAGGGCCAGCAGCGGGAGGACCTTCTCTAGGGCGGCGCGGGAAATGCGCATTCCCCAGCCCAGCGAAAAGACATTCGTGAGCGCGGTGTCGAATTGGGAGGCGCGATAGGCCGGCCCC
>CAZSEH010000207.1:0-1431 GCA_964605835.1 uncultured Opitutaceae bacterium | reverse complement strand
GGCCCCAGAACGAACAGGGTTGCGACGCAAAGGGCGATCCAGCCCAGCGCGAGCCCGGCCGCGAGGCGCCATCGGCGCCGTGCGGCAAGAAAGAGCACGGTTGAGGCGCACCCGGCAAAGAAGGTCTGCTTGCACGACCAGGCGGCGAAGAAAAAGGCCAGGGATGCAATCAGCGCGAGCCCCGGGCGTTTGCGCCGCCAGAACAGGACCGCCGCGATGCCCGCAGTCTCGAAGGCAAGCGCCCAGGCGTCGGGCCTCACCGTGTGGGCCCACCAGCCTATGAGGGGCCCGAAATAGACAAAGGCCGCGACTGCGGCCGCGAACGCCGCTTGCCCCGTGATCCTCCGCAATGCGGCAAGCAAAATCAAGGCTCCGGCCAACGCTCCGGCGGCGGTTATCAATCGGCCGCCTCGCACGATAACCGGGTCGCCCGCCAGGGTGATGAGCGGCCGCAGCGGAGCGGCATAACCGGAATAGAAGAGCCAGTTGAAATAGGCCGACGCATAGGGCATGCGCGAGGAGTCGGTGTAAACCGGCTGCCCGTGCAGCGCGCGCCAAAGGGCGAAATGACTTTCCTCCTCGTATCCCGAGGTGATGACGACGCCCGGAGCGGCGCCGCCCGCATGCCAGGCCGCGAGCCCCCGCTGAAGAAACACCACCGCGGAGACCGCCGCGCTGGCGACAGCCGCGACCATGACCGCCTTTGACCAGCCCGAGGCGCCGCATGAAACGGCCGGATGGGGCCGCCCGGGATCGGAATCGGCCATCCGTCAGCGCCCCTTCCCGAATAACATGATCTGAACCGTTTTCAGGACGATTGCGGCATCGAGAAGAAACGAGAAGTTGCGGATGTAGTACAGGTCGTACTCGAGCTTCCGAACCGTATCCTCCAGGCTCGCGCCATAGGTGTAGTTGACCTGCGCCCAGCCCGTGATGCCGGGCTTCACGAGGTGCCGGAAATAGTAGCACGGAATCAGCCGCTCGTATTCGCCGGCGAGTCGGTCCCATTCGGCGCGGGGTCCGATCATGCTCATGTCGCCCTTCAGGACATTCCAAAGTTGCGGCAGTTCGTCGAACCGGGTCGCGCGCAGGAGCCGGCCGACTCTCGTTACCCGCGCGTCGCCGGGCCGGGTATAGGGGTCGGCGGAGGCCTCGGAGCCCAAACGCATCGTCCGAAGCTTCAGCAAACTGAACAGGACCTGGTTCTTGCCAACCCGGGACTGGACGAAGAAGGCCGGTCCCCGGTCCTCCATCCAGACGGCGATGGCCGCCACGGCAATGATCGGAGCCGTAATAAGAAGGCCGACAGCCGCCAGCACGAGGTCGCTCGCCCTCTTGAGCCGCTCGAACACCGGCTCGCGCGCGACATGAAAGCCTTCCTGGAACAGCCACGTGGGGTTCAGCCGGTAGATCGGAACCTTCCTCCAGTAG
>CAZSEH010000206.1:0-3028 GCA_964605835.1 uncultured Opitutaceae bacterium | reverse complement strand
AAGCGCGTTCCCAAGTCCGATGAAAACCTTTAACTTCATACTAATCAATGAGACAATTCCGGCATGAATAAGTGCCCGCGTCGCGCGCCCCTTTTTGGGCCGGCACCGCCCAAGTTGCCGGATTCTCAAACAGATGCGCCAGGGACTTCAAATCAAAAGCGTTGCGCTGCAGGCTAGAGACCCACGGCGTCGAAAAACTCCCCGCAGGCCCGGCGCGCGGCGGCGGCATGCGAGCGGAGGAGCGGCTCGGCCGGCGGCGTCGCGGACCGAAGCAGGTCGTCCAGTCCGCCGGGATCGGCCGTCGGGTCGAGGGCGGGGTATCCGAACTCGGCCGCCGCGCCTTGCAGCTTTTCATTTGTCGCTATAACCACGGCTTTCGAACCGGCCCAGGCGCCCGCGAGAGTCGCGTGGTACCGCGAGGTCAGGAGCCATTCGCCGCTCGGCCACCGATCGAGCACACGGGCGAGGGAGGGGGCCGAATCGTCGGCGAGAATGAGGCTCCAGCGGGCCCGGTCATTTTCGGGTAGGCCCCGGAAAAGCTCGCGCTCAGCTCCGGGCAGGGCGCGGGCCTCCTGCGCAAGCCAGATCCTCTCCCGGGCGGGCAGGCGGTCAAGCGCCGCCAGTGCGCCTCCCATCGCGGGCCAGCCCGCATAGTCGAAATTGAGTACGGCGGTCAGCCGGCCGTCCGCGGCCGGCGGCGGGCGATGGGCCTCGAAGAAGAGGTTCGCCAGATCAGCCGCGGCCCGCACCTTTCCGGAAGCACCGATGCCGGCAAGCGCCTCCGCAGTGGCGGCGTCGCGGGTCCAGATCGCCTTCGCTCCCTCCGCCGCGGCTCGCAATCCCGGTTCGGCCATCCCGGCGCGGTCCTGGCCGCCGACGCCGAGGAAATACATCGGCTTCCCCGCCTCCACGCACAAGCGCTGCTCCAAGGCAAGATGGTCGGCAAACCAGCGGGAGACCGCGGCCTGCCACGGGGAGCCCCCGAGCCCGAGCCACGCGTCACATTCATCGATGCAGGCGCGCCGGGACGGCTCGTCGTAAGGCCTCCATTCCACCTCGGGAAAGCGCCGTGAGAGGGGCCCGGCCGGGGAGGGCACGCAGCAGGTCATCCTAGCGGGGCGCCGGAGCGGGCCGGAGCTCCCACCGCCCGTCCGTCCGGCCAGCGCCTCCAGAAACCCGGCCAGCATGAAATCGTCGCCCAGGTTTCCGGATCCGAAGAAGTGATGGCCGATGTGGACGGTTTTCAAAAGGCGATGGTCGCCTGGACATGGCCGCGGCCGCGGTCGGGCTGGGGTGGCGTGGTCCGCAGGATCTGCCAGCCGTAGTCGGCCGACAGGCTGAAGTTGGACGACAGATTGGAGCGAACGCCGGCGCCCGCGCTCATGAGCGGGGGGAGCGCGATCTGGCTTGGGTATCCGTGAGTGTAATACGCCCGGCCGTAGTCCCAGAAGGCGAGCGGACGTAGCCGGACCGGCGCCCAGTTCCCCGGGGCGAAGGGCAGGCGTTTCTCCCAAACCGGGCCGCGCAGCTCCTGGTTGAGCAGAAAGCCCTCGTCGCCCGCGAAGAGGTTCTCGTCGTAGCCGCGAACGGTCGCGTGGCCCCCGAGCGTGAACAGCTCGCTGCCCAGGAGATCGGCGCTGGCCAGCTGGCCCTGGGCCTGGGTCGAGGATTGAAAACCCCACGGCAGTTCCGTGACGCGCTGCGCGAACGCCGTGCCGTAGACATAGCGCGCCCGCGCCCCGGTGCTCGACGCGCCGAACACGGCGTCGGTGTTCTTCGTGTTGACGTTGCCCGGGCTTTCGTTTCCGGAGAGGACGAAAACCCAGCTGCCCAGGGAATCGCGATGGATGGCCTGCACCCTTTCGCTGAATTGCGCGACATTGGCCGCCGTCTTCAGCACCGAAAGGCCGCCGAACGCGAGATTGTTGTTCGTCTGCTTGAAATCGGGCCCCATTGAGAACTCGAGAAACCACCTTCCGACGGCTGCAGGCGCGATGTAGCGCATGTCTGCGATGACGTTTTTCCCCTTCAGGCTGAACAGTCCCTGCTCGAACTGCGGCTCGAACACGGCCTGCGCCATCGAAAACGACAGGTAATGGCGCGAGGGGAGCGGCATCCGGTACTCGACGGCCTCGGCCTGGTAGAGGTGGTGGGAATCGGTCGTCGTGTACTGGTACGTGAACTGGTGATCTAGCCCCCAGAGGTTGCCCAGCTGCACCGAGGCGGTGTATTGGTTGTTGCCGATCACGTCGTTGCCATAATCGTCGTACGAGGCGACGATCCGGACGGGCAGGCGCTCCTGGACGGCCACGTCGAGGGCGGCCGTTCCTGGCTGGACGTTGAGCGTGTTCACCAGCACCCCGATCTGGCGGAACGGGTTCGTGTTTCCCTGGCCGTTCATCCCGTTCATCCAGTTTATGGCATCCTCCAGCTTGGAGGTCCGTATCTCGTCGCCGGGCCTGATGCCGAGTTCCGACATCAGCAGGTTGTTGCTGAACCAGCGGTTGCCCTTGATCACCAGGTCGCTGTAATGGCCGATCGTCACGGCGATCCTGAGCTCTCCCTTGCCCAGGTCCTCGGCCGGCACCGCCACGTTGGCGACCGGCCGGTCGTGCGCCTTGAGGTAATCCACGATCTGCCTTTTCAGCGTTTCGATCATGTCGGGAGTGATCGGCTGGCCGAAATTTGGGGCGATCAGCGCCTCGAAGGACTTCGAGGCCAGCGCGGGCGCGCCGCCGTAGACGATCCGGCGGCCGTCCGCCGGGGAAGCCATCGTCCTGGCATTCTCCTGCGCGTTCCCGATCAGGACCCGTTTGAGCGGGTACCGGCCGATCACCACTCCGATCCGGAATTCGCCGCCATCCAGCGACTGGGTCGGGATGGCCAGGGCGGCGACGAGAGCGCCCGTCCCGCGAACGTACGCGCAGATGTCGGCGGACATCCGGTTGATGGAGTAGTCCGTGATCGGCTTGTTGAAGTAGGGCGCCATCAACGCCGCGAAATCCCTTGTCGCCAGCGCGGGCACGCC
>CAZSEH010000205.1:0-3036 GCA_964605835.1 uncultured Opitutaceae bacterium | reverse complement strand
ACGACCCGTCGATGAAGGCGGCGCTCAGCGACCTGAAGAGGTTCTGCCCGATGGTTAAATGGCTGGGGAGCTATCCGTCGGGCTAGCCTGTATCCAGCACAAATTCCGATGAATCTTGCCCAATCTCGTCGGCGCAAAGGTCCTCTGGCTCCCTACGCTGTGCTTTTAGCACAGCTCGGTCGCCTTCGGCTCTTTTCGCTCGACGATCTTGCGCAATCTTCATCGGTTTTGTGATGGATACAGGCTAGAATGGTCTTCTCTTCGGTCATCTTTCTTTTCCTGCTTCTTCCCACGGTTCTTGCGATCGGCCTGCCGCTGCAACTGCTGACCAACCGCAACGGCGGGACCGGCGTATGGCTTGGTTGGACGAATTTCTGGCTGTTGACGGTGAGCCTCCTGTTCTATGCGTGGGGTGAGCCGCGCCTGATCTGGGTGCTGCTGGCCTCTTGCCTCCTGAATTACCTCGGCGGAATCGGGTGCGCGCCGGGAAGGCGGGGCCGCCGGATCGCGCTTTTCGTCGTCGTGGCGGCCAATCTCTCATTGCTTGCGTTCTTCAAGTACGGCGTCCTCGCCGCGGATATCGGCAGGCGGATTCACTGGGATTTCTTCGGCCTTGGGAAGTGGTGGTTCTCGGTGACATTGCCGCTGGGCATCAGCTTTTATTCCTTCCACGGCATCAGCTATGTGGTCGACGTATGGCGGGGCAAGACCGCGAACTCTCGAAGCCTTCGCGATTTCGCGTGCTACTACGCCCTGTTTCCCCAGCTTGTCGCCGGTCCCATCGTGCGCTATTCGGAAGTGGCGGCCTATTTCGTCTCGCGGCGGGTTTGTTGGGAGGATCTTGCCGAAGGCGCATGGCGCTTTGTCGGTGGATTGGGAAAGAAGGTTCTTGTGGCCAATCAGGTGGCAACCCTGGCCGACTGCGTTTTCGCGCTGCCTTCGGGCGCGCGCACGCCGGCGGCGGCCTGGCTCGGCCTCTCGGCCTATGCCCTGCAGATCTATTTCGATTTTTCAGGATATTCCGACATGGCGATCGGGCTCGGCCGGATGTTCGGATTCAGGTTTCCCGAGAATTTCTTCTATCCCTACGCGGCCCGGTCGATGCGCGAGTTCTGGCGCAGATGGCACATGACGCTTTCGCGGTTCTTCCGCGATTATCTGTACATTCCGCTGGGAGGAAACCGGCATGGCGCTTTGCGCACAGGCGCCAACCTCCTGCTCGTTTTCGCCTTGTGCGGGCTTTGGCACGGTGCGAGTTGGAATTTTCTGATGTGGGGGCTTTTCCACGGTTTCTTCCTGGCCAGCGAGCGTTTCTTTGAAGGGGCGGCGATTCCGGGCTGGCTTCGCCCGATGGGACACCCGTATGCGGTGGTTGTGACTCTCCTGAGCTGGGTGCTGTTTCGGTGCGATTCGTGGTCCCAGTCCATTGCATATTATCATTCGCTGATGTTTGCCGGAGGCGGAGGCGGCCTGGCCGTCATTCCATGGAATGCACTCGCCCCCAACGTTGCCTATGCGTTTTCCGCGGGATTGCTGCTTTGTGTGCCGACGCTGCCGGCCGTGGCCGCCTGGTGCTCAGGGCGGCCGATCATCCGCCATTTGGTCGGCCCCTGTTCCGCCGCGGCGCAATTGGCCGTGCTGTTCCTGTGCTTGCTGGCCATCGGCTCCGGCTCCCATAACCCGTTTATCTATTACCGTTTTTGAGCATGAAGACGGCAACCGGCAGCGTCAGGACGGGGTGGCGCCTCGTGGTCTTCTTCGGACTGCTGGTTGTCCTCTGTGCGCCGGTTTTGTCATGGCTTTCAGGGCTGCCCGACGCCGCCGGGGTTCAGGAGATGCGCGCCCTTGCCGTTTGGCCTGACTGGCGCGCGGAAACCCTGGCCCGGTGGATGGCGGATTACGAAGCCTGGCTGAACGACCACTTCCCTCTCCGGGGATACCTCATCCGCTGGCACAGCACCGTCTTGCATCTATGGCTGGGCGCCCCAGGGAACGACGTGGTCGTGGGCCGCGACCACTGGCTTTTCTACATGGGCAACTCGACTACCGAGGACTGGGTGGGGCGGGACGTGATGAGCGGCGCAGAGCTTGAGAACTTTCGCCGGGCCGCCGAAGGGCGGCAGGCCTGGCTTCGGCGGCGGGGCATCGACTATCTGCTCGTTTTCGTGCCCAACAAATCGACGGTCTACCCGGAGAAACTGCCGCTGCTTCTGGGCGCCCAGAGGAGGCCGGGGAAATTCGACCAGATCGTGGGGTACCTTCGCTCGCAACATTCCACAGTCTCGGTCCTCGACCTGCGTCCCGCGCTTCTTTCAGGCAAGGCGAAGGAGATCAATTACTGGCCCACGGACAGCCATTGGAACGCCCGCGGCCTGATTTCGGGCTGCGACGCCATCATGGCCCGATTGCACGCTGGGGGCCTTGGACGGCCTTTGGAAGCCGGGCCCGGGGCGATCCGGATCGACGGTGTCTTTCGGGACGGAGACTGCGTGAGCCTTTTGGCGATGAACGGACACTGGCCGCTGTTTGCGATGCCGCAGTTGACTCTCGACCCTGCGCTCGGTGTGCATTCGGTACAAACCCCCCTGTCGGCGCTGAAGGCATGGAAAAGGCCGGGTTCGACACCTCCCGTCGCCTTCGAGTGTGCGGCAGGCGTCGGCCGGGCCGTCATGCTGTGCGACTCTTTCTTTCGCGTGGGTGGATTGCCGGACAATCTGCAGGGGCTGACGCCCCTGGCCTGCCAGTTTAATCGCTTCGTCAGTCTCTGGGACTGGGTCGGACCCGACAACCTCAGCACCTACGACATGATCTCGGGCATCGCCGAGAAGGAACACCCGGATGTCGTGATCGAAGAATGGACTGAGCGCTATCTGCGATCGCCGATGCCGGATTCCCCCGAGTTTGCGCGCGCGCGCACAGCGGCGGCGCGCTGACCGGTCTTGCGGATTGCAGGGGCGGCCAAGGCCTGCGACAATGCCTGAGTGGTTCGCCCGATCGACAGCCATGTTCACCTGTATCCGCCGGAGATCAACGGCG
>CAZSEH010000204.1:0-3093 GCA_964605835.1 uncultured Opitutaceae bacterium | reverse complement strand
ACGCCTCGCAGGATGAGGAAGCGGCGAGGCGCATTTGTCAGGCGCTGCGCGCCGCGGGCGCCGATGTTTGGTTCGACCAAAACGAACTCGGTGGCGGGGATGCCTGGGACGCCAAGATTCGCCGGCAGATCAAGGAGTGCGCACTCTTCGTGCCGATGATCTCGGCCAACACCCAGGCGCGGGCCGAAGGATATTTCCGGCGCGAGTGGAAACTGGCGGTCGAGCGGACCCACGACATGGCCGACCATGTGGCGTTCTTGCTGCCGGTGGTGCTCGATGGGACGACGGATCGCGAAGCCCATGTGCCGGAAAAATTTCGCGAGGTGCAATGGACGCGCGCACACACGACCGAGGCTGAGACCGCATTCGCACAGCGGGCGATCAAGCTGCTCGGGGGCGTGACGCCGTCGGCTTCGATCCGCGACAAAGCAGCACCCTGTTCCGAGGGAAAAACAGCCGCGCAGCCCATCGTCAGCGCCAGCACGCGGCCGGGACAGAAGGCGCGACACCCGAACAGATGGTTGGCTGCGGTCGCGGTGGTCCTGGTGTTCACGTTGGGAACCACACTCGCATGGTCCTGGCAGCGGAACGCCAGGCTCCGCCAAGTGCATGAAACGATGCTGCCGGAGATCGAGCGGCTGATAGCCGCGCGGGACTTTGGCGCGGCCTTCGACTTGGCGATCGCAGCCGAGCGCGCGGCGCCCAACGACACCGCAGTCAAAGCCCTCTGGCCGCGCATCGCAGTGACGACATCCGTTGAGACCACGCCGGCTGGCGCAGACGTTTACGTGAAGGAATACTACAGGCCGCAGTCCGAATGGCGGTATCTCGGAAAAGCTCCGTTGCGCGAGGTGCGGCTGCCGAGCGTCTATTCGCGTTGGAAGATTCAGAAGGAGGGCAGCGCGCCGCTCGAGCGTGCGCTGGGCGTGGACGCCCCGATCCATTTCGATCTCGATCCGGCGGCAGCCATCCCCGCCGACATGGTCAAAGTCGGTGCCGGGAACCTGTTGTCCATTTTCACCGGATTTCCCAGTCTCAAATTGGATGGGTTTCTCATCGACCGCTACGAGGTCACCAACCGGCAGTTCAAGAACTTTATCGACACGGGGGGCTACAAGAACCTCGGTTTTTGGCAACAGCCCTTTGTGCGCGCGGGCAAGACGCTGCGCCGAGAGGAAGCGCTCGCGGAGTTTCACGACAGCACGGGGCAGCCGGGCCCGGCGACTTGGAAGAACGGAACCTATCCGGACGGTGAAGCCGATTTTCCCGTCACGGGCGTCAGTTGGTTCGAGGCCGCGGCCTACGCCGAGTTCGCGGGCAAGCGGTTGCCGTCGGTCTATCACTGGAGCGTGGCGGCGCAGGTGGCGGAGTTCGAATCGCTGGTCCCCCTGAGCAATCTTGCCGGCCGCGGTCTGGCGCGAGTCGGGACATTTCAAGGCATGAGCGCGTGGGGCGCCTACGACATGGCGGGCAATGCGAAGGAATGGTGTTGGAATGCGGGCGGCGGCGAAACGCGCTACGTGCTCGGCGGGGCGTGGCGCGAACCGCGCTACATGTTTGCGCAAAAGGATGCGCAGTCCCCCTTCGACCGTTCCGCTGCCTACGGCTTCCGTTGCATGAAGGTGACCGGAGCTGATCCATTGCCCGCGCAGGTCGACGCCGAGCTGGCCATCCAACTTCGTAACTATGCCGAGGAACGGCCCGTCAGCGACGAGGTTTACCGGGCGTTCCGCGGTCTTTATTATTACGACAAGTCGCCGCTGGAGGCCCGCACCGAGACGGTGGACGAGGCGGACCCGCGGTGGCGGAGAGAAAAAGTATCCTTCCGCGCGGCCTACGGTAACGAGCGGATCTCGGCCCTTCTGTATCTGCCCAAGAGTGCCACGCCGCCTTTTCAGACCATCATCTACTTTCCCACCAGCGATGCCCACAATGTGAAATCGCCCGACGAAGCGGTGGAGGACATGGCGATGGTCGCCATGCTTGTGGCGAGTGGCCGGGCGTTGATCTACCCCATCTACAAAGGGACCTTCGACCGCTACGAGAGATTCCCACCCGGCTCGGCGTTGAGCTCCTTCCGCGATCAGATGGTGATGGTTGCGAAAGATCTGGGGCGGGCGATCGATTACTTGGAAACGCGGCCGGACATTCAAACCGGCAAGCTGGCTTTCTTCGGCTACAGTGCCGGCGGCGTTAACGGTTCGATCCTTCCGGCGGTCGAGACTCGCCTGCAGGCCAGTATTCTCGTGGCCGCAGGCTTCACCCAGGGAAGCTCGTTGCCGGAGGCAGACCCCATCAATTTCGCTCCGCGCAACACCGTTCCCACGCTCATGCTCAATGGGCGTTACGATTTCGCCCGTCCGGTGGAACTGAGCCAGCTCCCGCTGTTCAGACTGCTCGGCGCGCCACCCGACCATAAACGCCACGTCTTGTACGAAACCGGCCATACGCTGCGGCCGGAGCAGGTGGCCAGCGAAGTGTATGTCTGGCTCGATCGCTATCTCGGAATGGTGAAATGACCGGGCGGAGAGGCAGAGGGCCCTGGCACCTGGGCGGGGGAACGGTCAGGCCGCTGCGTATTGTTCGTACCGGTCGCGGAGGTGAAGAAACGCCTTTCGGTCGCGTCCAACGATCGACGCGTTGGCCCGTTCAGCGAATGCAAGCTGCCATGCGTCGTTTTCCCCAAATCTCCTGCCATTCCTTGTCGCCCGCCGTTGAAGCTCGGCGCATTTTGTCGCGTGTTGAAACCCGATGTTTTGGGGAATATAGCGGCAGATGAACTCCATGCCCTTGCGGGCATCATCGCATCCTTCGAGAAATTCGGCGACTGAAACGCAGGTGACGATCAATTGGCGCTGTTCGATGCCACGACTTTGGCGCAGCCACTTGATCGCAGGCCCTGCGACTCCGGCAGCGATCTCGCGCTCGAGGTCGATCAGAAACGAAGAATCAAGCAGCACGGGAGGCATGGCGGCCTTTTTTGGCCCGGGTGTTGGCGAGTTCAGATTCGGCCCAATCGGCGAGTTCATGGGTCGTGACGATCTTCCCAAGGGATCGGGCGTGAATCAGCTCAGCCCTCGAAATCTTGCACTG
>CAZSEH010000203.1:0-3100 GCA_964605835.1 uncultured Opitutaceae bacterium | reverse complement strand
CCGCTTCACCACCAGTCGACCGGCCCCTTCGGCACCGGAATACCCGGGTTCTCGCCGGCCTCGTCCATGAATGACGCCACCATCGGCCTCATCCGGTATTCCTTCAGGAGCTCGCCCGACTCGTCGCAGAAGCGGCTCCGCCAGTCCACATACTCCCGGATCGCCTCCTCGAAATCCGCCCTCGACTGGATCAGATGCACCCGCTGCTTGAACGCCTTCGCGGGCCCGAACCGCTTCGCGTACCACGGCGCCACCTTCCGGAACAGCCGCGCCCCGTGCTCCTCCCCGAAGAATTCACAGTACCTCTCGAAGTGCCTGCGCATGACCCTCACCCGCTCCTCGAACCCCGCTTCCGCCTGCGTCTCCCCCGTCCTCAAGTACGCCTCCGTCCTCCTGAAGATCCACGGGTCGTAGAAGGCCCCCCTCCCGATTCCGACGCCCGCGCACCCGGTTGCCTCGATCATGTGCTTCGCCGCCTCGGGCGTCGTGACGTCCCCGTTGCCAACAACCGGGATCGCCCTGACCGCCTCCACAACAGCCCGGATTCCCCCCAGGTTCACCTTGCCCGAGAATCCCTGCGCCCGCGTCCTTCCATGCACGAAGACCGCCGAGACACCCGACCCCTCCAAGGCCCTCGCCAGTTCCGGCGCCGTGATGTTCTCCTCGTCCCATCCGAGCCGCATCTTCGCCGTCACCGGAATCCTGACCGCCGAGACCATCCCCTCGACGAGCCTCACCGTCTTCCCAAAATCCGTCATCATCGCCGACCCTCCGCCGATCCTAGTCACCTTCTTCACCGGGCAGCCCATGTTGATGTCCACCGCCTGGGCCCCGAGCTCCTGGCACCGGACCGCCGCATCCCGCATTTCCTCCTCCACGCTCCCGAATAGCTGCACCGCCAGCGGCCGGTCCTCTTCGCAAGTCGCCACAAGCCGCATCGCCGAGGGATTCCCCTCCAATAGCGACCTCGCGTTTACCAAATCTGTAGTCGCCCACCCGAGCCCCCCAAGCTCCCTCACGGTCAGGCGCATGGGCAGGTTCGTGTAGCCCGCCAAAGGCGACAGGAAGAGATTCGACGAAAGGCTGTAGGGGCCGAGGCGCACCGGTCCTTGCACATTGCATCCCGCCCCCCGCGTTGGCAACCGCCCGCCTTGCCATAATGGGGCATGCTTGGGTTTCGCCATCGTCGATTCCCTTTCCTGTTGAAAAGGATTCCAGGATGAGGCTAGTTGGAAGCATGAAGACCACCGTGGATATTCCGGACGATGCCTTGTCGGAGTTGATGCGCCTCACACGCGCCCCCACGAAGCGCGCCGCCATCGTGCGAGCGGTCGACGATTTCAACCAGCGCCAGCGCATGGCGGCCCTCACAAAATACGCCGGCACCCTCAAGGATTTCATGACGCAGGATGATCTCAGGACGATGAGGGAGAAGGGGGGCCGCCATGATCGTGATTGATACCTCGTCCTGGATCGAAATGCTCCGCCAGTCCGGCCAGGCGGACGTGAGGGAGCGGGTCAATGCCCATTTGCGCAACGGGGAGGCCTGCCTGGTGCCGATGATCAGGCTCGAGCTTTGGAACGGAGCCCGGGGCGACCGCGAGAAGAGGGTTCTGCGGGAGTTCGAACGCACGCTGCCGGAACTGGAAATGACCGCGCAGATTTGGGACGAAGCCTGCGAACTGGCCCGCCGGGCCCGGGCAGCCGGCCTAACCGTGCCCGCGACGGACATCCTTGTCGCCGCCTGCGCCCGGCATCATGGCGCCGGGATCGAGGCGACCGACATCCACTTTTCCCAATTGGCCGGCTTGTAGGAACACCCGCCCCAATCCCGCGGGCGCGGTTATTTTGCCTGGAATGCGGGGCTGGACCCACCGGGTCCGTGGCCGCCCGCCTTGCCATAATGGGGCATGCCCGAGCCGCGCAGTCTTAAACCGACTGCCACTCTTGACTTCCCTGCGCCGGAGACAACCTATGCATACCGCAATGACCTGGGAGCAAATCTGCGACGACCCGCACCTGCGCGACCTGCCCTACAAGATCGAGCAGGACCGCTACGGTAGGATCGTCATGAGCCCGCCTGCCAACACCGACCATGGCGAGTATCAGGCACGCATCGCCGGGGTTTTGGGCACCCTGCTTCCCCAATACGCCATCCTGACTGAATGCGGAGTTGACACTCCCGAAGGCGTCAGAGTGCCGGATGTTGCGGCCATGGCTCGCGCCAGGCGCAGGCTCTACCAGGGACGGCCTAGCCTTCCGGAGGCCCCCGACATATGCGTGGAAGTTCTGTCTTCGGGAAACACTCCCGAGGAAATGGACGAGAAACGCCGGCTCTATGCCGCCAGAGGCTGCCGTGAATTCTGGACCTGCTCCGAAGAGGGCCGGATGACCTTTTTCGACGCAACGACAGGCCAAAGCCTGCCTCAATCCGTCCTCTGTCCGGCCTTTCCGGCGCTCATCCGCCTGGAGTGAGCTCGCGCTCCCGCTCAAGCGGTCTTTTCCAGGGCATGGCGAGCTTTGCGCGGGTCTTGAGCCGACTCCGCAAGGGAAGAATGTTTGGTTTAGCCTAAACCAACCCAGATATTCAGGAAGTGGGGCAGGGCGGGGACCTCATCAAACCAACCTGGGTCCAACGCAAGTTTGATGACTTGGTGTTGGCCGAGGCAGAACCCTACCGCCTGAAATGCTCGAGCACGAAATACCCCAAGCCCGCGAGCACGGCCGTCTGGCCCAAGATGCAGCTCAGGACGCAAGTCAGGACCCACCGGGAGAGGGCTCCCTCCACCTTGTGGATCTCTCCCTTTAGCTCTGCCCGCAAATCCGCAATTTCCGCCTTTAGCTCGGATCTTGTTGCCAGCATTTCCAGCTTGCTGGCGAGCGACTCATGCCCGGCTGCGATCTCCATCTCCATGACCTTCAGAATGGCATGGGCTTGCGCCGGCGGCAACTGGGATCTTCCCAGAATCTCCAGGCTTCTTGTTTTCATCACACCAAGGATAGCAACCCCCGGGCGCAGCCGATTTCACCTTGCCCGGCCCGGCACCCCGCGCCAGCGTCCCCCTCATGGTACAACGCGCATTTGGCGTGCTCGCATGCC
>CAZSEH010000202.1:0-3105 GCA_964605835.1 uncultured Opitutaceae bacterium | reverse complement strand
GGCTTGGGTCCGGAACTGCGCTTGTCCGTGTTTAGGATGGAACCAGCCGACCAACGCAGGTGTCCGCCTTGGGTGCAACCGGCCGGCGGTTGCCTCCCTTTGTCCCACCAGCCACACAGATTCTCTGCGACTAAAGACCCAATTCCGCTTCCGCAACGCGGTGCCCCTTGAGTCTTCCTAAGAAAACCTTCTCTGGCGGGCGGACCGGCGCGGAACGCGCCGGTCCTATTCTGACCATCGTTACTATCTTGTTCGTTATTGTGGCATGTGAGCCTTGTGCCATCGCAGACGAACGGGAGGCAGTGGATATTCCTGCGGGCAAGGTGGAGGATGTGATGAGGCTTCCGTCGGTGAACGTGCAAGCCAACCGGATCGAGGAGTTTGGCTTTCGCACGTCGGGAATGATCGCCATTCCCGGCCCATCCTATTTCTTGGTCAGCGAGGTTTTGCCAAACACGGCAGCCGCGAAGGCGGGATTGCGGCCCGGCGAACTCATTGAAGGATTTGATGGCCGAAAGCTTTCAGTTCTTTCGCTCGCCCTCAGGTTCAAGAAGACGCAAGACCGGAAGATGGCGGAGTTGGCGGCGGGCAAGACAGGCGTGACCTGGAGCCTCGAGGTTCGGGCTCCCGGCGCAACGCAGACACAAACAGTAACGATGGTCCTCCCATCGCCACCGCCTCACTGGGGTGCTGCAAAGTGGAGCACTCCGGCCGGAAGGTCGCCGATTCTGGTAACGGAACCCGGCCCGCTCGCCGGGCGGGCAGCGCAGGTTATGGAAAACGGGATATGGGCGGTCCTTCCATTCGGAATGAGGCTTATGGGCGTGCCGCCAGTCCACGTGAGCCCGTTGACCGGGTACGAATGGCGCATTGTTCAACCTTCGGGCTCGCATAGAATTTGGGTTACGCAGGCGCGCGGGAAAACGGAGATTTTGCTCGATTATAGTTCGCGAGAATTTGGAGCCGGCGTCTTTGTCACCTCGCCTTCCGGGGCGCTGGAAAAGGCCTTGTGCCGTGGCCCTGCCAGAAAGGGAGAAGTGGCGTCGGAACTTCCATGGGAGGATGTCCGCGCCCGATTCCAGGCGGAGGTCGGCTTTTGGCTGACCGGCGTAGGCCGGGTCACGGGCCGCTGGCCGTTCGAGGCATTGTCGGGAGGGGCTGAGGATATTGCGATGTCCGCCAAGGCGGACCAGGGAACCCCCGGACCGCTCTCCAGCGGTTTCTTGAGGCTTCCCCTGGCCGACGCTGCGCAGAAGGCCCTGTTCTCCGACGCGCTCGGAAAAGTCGGACTGGATGATGACCAATGGGCGTATACGGAGACGTCGCAGGAGTTCGACGACAAGCACGTCACAACGGTCCGTATGGATCCCTCCAAGCCTCCTTCGGAGCGTTGCACGCTGCTAAAAGTGGACGGAAAAGCACCCGGCGCCGCCTACATCCGGCGCTGGCGGCTGGAAGCCCCCGGTGCGACCGCTATTTTGGGTGAACTTCCATCGATCTCCAGCATCGTTGACGTGGACGCCGTGCGTGTCTTCGCGGACGAAAATACCGCCATCGTCTTCGAATTGCCGGTCAAAGGACCGAGCGGGAAATTTTCAGCGGACAAGTTCCAGGCGTTGTTTCGGGTAAATAAGACGCAGCGCGCGTTTGAGGATTTTTCAGTGAAATTGCGCGACGCGCTTCGTGTGGGCGGCGTGATCAAGGTAACGGACGCTGGCATGGAGGTCCGGTTTCAGACGTTCGATCCCACGTCGGTCCCGCAGCCGGTGCTGCTGAGCGCCGGCGCCGGGGCCCGGGTTATGCTGGTGAAGTTTTCCCGTCGCTTCCAGGTGACGAGGACGGATTTCACGCGAGTGAATCCATTCGATGGCGGAGTATCGGCACAGAAGGAGCCACCGCCACCCGTACCCGCGCCGATTCCCGGCAATTGAATTGACCCATGCCCGCCGGGCAGGGGTGGCGTCAGGGGTTGCCCGCCTTGGCGACTTCGACCCCGAAGACGTACGTGGCGCCAAACATGTTGGAGCGGAAAATGACGAGCTTCTGGTCCTGCGTGAAGCTGGGGTTCGGTTCAAGCCGGTAGTTGTGCTTGGACATGTTGACGAGACGCTCGACCTTGACCGTGCCGGTCCTGGTCAAGTTTGGGCCAAACGAGCCCCGATCGGGATTGAGGACCGGGCGGCAGAGGACGACCCAGGGATTGGTCTTGTCGCCGTCGCCGCAAAAGAGGGATCCGTCAGGGGAAATATTGTGATGGATGGACGCGGCATCGGGCCCGTAAAGAATCCACAGCCGCGCGCCCGTGTTGACGTTCTCGCAGGCCATGAAATTGACCCCCAGGGCGGCCGGATAATGGAGCTGATACCAGACCGTCTCGCCGCCGGGGCCCCACCATTCGTGTCCCGCGATCTCCATCTCCATCGTCCGCCTGTGCACGAGATGGTTGTGCGAGCCATCGGTGCGTATGGTCCAGATCCGGTCCACCAGCTGCCAGGGACCTTCATGGCAGTACATGAGCAGCGATGGATCGCTCGGCGAAAACTGCAGGTGATTCAGCCAGTCGGTGCTCCTCAGAAGCGTCCTGCTCCGCCCGGTGGCGAGATCGACGGCGTAAAGCACGATGGGCAGGCGGGCGGCGAAGCGATCCGCCATCAACGTTCCTTTCTTTGGGTCCTGTTCCAACGGATCGACCTGGGGACTGTCGGGGAATCCAAACCCGGCACGGCCGCCGAAGGCCGGTGGATTTCCGGGAACATACGTCCCGGCCGCCAGCGTCTCGTCCGCGTTGACCGTGTAGAGCGCTCCCTTGCCCGGGAGCACGGCCAGCCGGCGGGTGGCGCCTGAGTTCACATCGGTGGAATACAGCACCTGGGCATCGTTCTCGATCCTGACATAGAAAACCGTCGGAGTCTTCCGCCCCATGCAGATTGTCTTCACGGGCCCCTGCGCCACAAGCCGGGTCTGTCCTGTCCCGAGATCGAGGATCCGGGCGCTGCGGTCGTCGGTGGTTGTGAAGATCACTTCGTGCCCGTCGGGTGTCTCGCCGCAGTCGTTGAAGTACAGCGTCGCGGAGCCGGGAGCATCGGTCAGGCGGATGACCCGATG
>CAZSEH010000201.1:0-3125 GCA_964605835.1 uncultured Opitutaceae bacterium | reverse complement strand
CCCCGCGCCAGCGTCCCCCTCATGGTACAACGCGCATTTGGCGTGCTCGCATGCCTTGCTTTCGCAGCCTCATTCAGCGGCTGCTCGACCTTCTCCCCCGAAGAGTCCAAGGCCCCCGAAACCGCCCCCGAAAAGGCCCAGGCCGACGCCGGATCCGCCGCAAAGCCGTCCAGTGACACACATCCGGCTGAAGCGCCCAAGGTGGACACGGTCCTCGCCAGCGCCGACAAGGCCGTGGCGGACAAGATGGATGAGGTCGCCGCGGCCCTGGCCGCACGCGTCGCGGCCAAGCAGTCCCGCTCCGACCTCGACGGCGCCCTCGCCGACCTCGACCGAATCCTCGAAATCCAGCCCTCGAACGCCGTCGCCCACCTGGTCCGCGGGCAGATCAAGCTGACCCGGGGCAATCCCGCCGCCGCGTCCGCCGACTACAGCCGCGCGGTCGACATCCTTTCGGGCACAGCCCCCGACCACGTCTCCGGCACGGACTCCCTCGCCCAGGCCCTTGCGGCCCTGTTCCCGGGCATGGTCCAGAACATGCAGGCCAACGCCTACTACCTCCGCGGGGCCGCCCGCCAGGCCGGCGGCGACACCGACGGGGCGCTCGCCGACTTCAACCAGGCCGTCTCCGCAGCTCCCGACTTCGCAGCCGTCTACAACAACCGCGGCGTCATCAAGGGCATGATCCAGCGCGACGCCGACGGCGCCCTTGCCGACTTCAACAAGGCCGCGGAACTCCAGTCCAAGGCCCCCGACACCTACGCCAACCGGGGAAACATCAAGCTGGCGCTGGGACAGATCGACGAGGCCCTGAAGGATTACGACCAGGCGGTCGCGCTCTCCCCGTCCTGGCCGGCGGCGTATTTCGACCGCGCCTTCGGCAAGCAGCAGAAAGGCGACCTCGACGGGGCGATCACCGACCTCACCAAGGCGATCGAGCTGAAGTCCGACTACCTGGACGCCTATTACAACCGCGCCGTCGACTACGACCGCAAGCAGCAGTTCGGCGAAGCGATCGCCGACTACGACCGGGTGATCATCATGAACCCCAACGCCGCGGACGCCTTCGCCGGCCGCGGAATGGACAAGTACCGCCGAAACGACATCGATGGCTCCGTCTCCGACTTCAACCGCGCCATCGCCCTCCGGAAGGATTCGGTCCGCCTCTACATCGACCGCGCCGTCGCCAACGTGATCAAGGGCGACAGCGCCGCCGCCATTTCCGACTTCGACCAGGTGCTCAAGCTGGCCGACGACGAGACCTCCGCCTATCCCCGGCTCTTCCGCTGCGTCGCCCTCCTCCAGGCCCGCCGCGGGGACCCCAGGAAGGAGCTCACCGCCGCCATCGCCAAATGGAAGGACGGCTGGCCGAAGACGATCGGCCAGTTCCTGACCGGCGACCTCACCGAGTCCCAGCTTCTGGCCGAGGCCGAGAAGGCCGACCCGAAGGTCGTGGCGGCCCACCGCTGCGACGCGTTCTATTTCGCCGGGATCGCGCACCTGCTGAACGGAGAAACCCCGGCGGCGAGGAGCTTCTTCAACGAGTGCGTTGCGGTCAACCGTCCGGACCTGTTCGCGTTCCGCTTCGCCCAGGGCGAGCTCGACCGCCTGAAGCCGGCTCCCTGAGGGGTCGCCGGCCCTGCCATAATGGGGCATGCCCGCGGCGCGCTATCTTGGATTGACAGGCATTTTGCTCACTTGGAGATGAGTAACTGTTGACTGAGTAACCTATTTATGAGCAAATAAGACATGGATTCCGTTCTTCCCAAGGCCGATTTCATCGGCCGCAAGGCCGAACTCGAGGCTCTCGAACGGCAATTTGCCTCGAAAAAGCCCGCACTTCTTCCCGTCTACGGACGCCGGCGGGTGGGGAAGACCGAACTCTTGCTGCAGTTCGCCGCGGCCAAAACGGCGGTCTATTTCATGGCCAGCGACAAGCTGGCAACGCCCCAAATCGTGGACTTTGTGAGGGCTGCAGCGGGGTGGCTCAAAATGCCCCACCTGGGGGAGGCTGCGCCGGCCACGTGGGAAGCCGCCCTGCGGCTGGTCACAGGATCTGTGCCGTCCGGAAGAAAGCTTGTCCTGATTCTCGATGAGTTTCAGTGGCTGTGCAAATCGAGCCCTGAACTGCCCTCGGTGCTGCAGCGGCTGTGGGATCTGGAATGGCAGCGGGAGAACCGGCTGATGCTGGTCCTTTGTGGATCGCTGATTGGATTCATGGAGCGAGAAGTCCTTGGAGCGCAGTCACCCCTTCACGGAAGGCGGACGGGAGCCCTCAGGATTGAACCCTTTGGCTTTCGTGAAGCGGCGCTTTTCCATCCCCGCTGGTCGCGCGAGGAACAGGCGCGGGCGCACTTTGTCTGCGGCGGCGTGCCGGCCTACCTCGGGCGATTCGATCCATCGCGGTCTGTGGCGCAAAACATTGTTCGGGAATTCTTCGAAATCGATGCCTTCTTCCAACGGGAGCCGGATTTTCTGCTGCGAGAGGAACTGGCCGACGTGAAGCAGGCGGCCGCCATCCTTGAGACGATTGCGGGAGGGCGGCGCACGCAGGGCGACGTCGCGCGGGCTGTCGGCCTGGGCACCAATGCCCTCGTTCCGCACCTGAAGAACCTCACAGCTCTCGGTTATCTTGAGAGGATCTTCCCCCTCACCGCCAAGCCGCCCCCTCGTCCCGCAATCCAATACCGCGTGGCGGACCCGCTTCTGAGGTTCTGGTTCCGCTTCATCGAGCCGCATTGGAGTCTCTTGCGGCGCCATGACCCGCGGCGCACGTTCGAGGAAATCGTGGCGCCGCAGTGGGACGCCTTTTGCGGCGACGGATTCGAGCGGCTTTGCCGTGAGGCGATGCCATTCCTGTATGAGGCTGAGGGCGTGACAGGACGCTACCAAATCGGAGAATTCTGGGACCGGCAGACGCAGATCGACGTTGTCGGCGTGCGTACGGACGGCTGGACGGATATTGGGGAATGCAAATGGAGCGGGCAGGGGGCGCCGATGTCGTTTGCCCGGGAGCTCATCGCTCGCGCCGCAGCCTATCCGGACCGCACGAGAATGCTCAAATGCCGCCTCTTTGTCCGAACCGAGGCCAAGACCGCGCCTGACGGTGTCACGCTCCACGGCCT
>CAZSEH010000200.1:0-3168 GCA_964605835.1 uncultured Opitutaceae bacterium | reverse complement strand
TCTCGCTCGATGTGACCCGGGTTCATTCGGATTGGTCCGGGGTTAAGCAGCATTCCGACGAGATCGGCAGAGCCGCGGTCGACATGCTCTTTTCGAAACTGCAGGCCGGGGAACGCGGGATACCCCAGCTTCCCCGTACCCTTCAAGTTCACGGACACTGGCACGACGGCGGGACAATGCGGCCCCCTGTGTGACGCAAGGACGGCTGCGGGGCTTGGGCTGAGTGTGCACCTTCGCCGTGGCCGTCCTCAGAAGCGGCCGCGCAAATCCCTGGGGAGAGGATTCCGGGCGAGATCGAGCATGGGTGCCTGGTCGATCCTAAGCCCGAAACCCTTGATCAGAACGAGCAGGCGGTAGAGCGAATCGGTTGAGAGGGGCCGCAATTCATTCTCGTTCATTTGATGCCTGCTGTCCTGAGGCACGTCCGCATAGCCCGGATGCTAGGAAGAGCTTGCCGGAGACCTTGAACGCGGCTGCTTTGGGCAAACCGCAATCCCAATGAAATCGCGATGGCATTTCTCCTCGGTCTGGATCGCATTCCTGCTTGGGGCCGGCGCCATTCTCATTTGGAACACCGCCGCCCGAATCAATCGCCTCGATTACCTCTCAACCATTGGGGCGCCCGCCGAGGGTCACGCCGGTGGTGTCACCGGTTCCGCTCAGGGCGATGCAGAACTGACGCCCAACAATTCGCTGCCGATACCCGATCAACTCGAAGCGAGTTACCACTGGCTCGCGCAAACCCAGCGCATGCTGAATCGCGGCGAAGCCAGAGTGCGCCACATCGATTATGAAAATGCGCCTTTCGGCCGGACCGTGCTTACGCCCTCACCTTATCGATGGTGGCTGGGTTTCCTCGCCTGGTGTGAGCATTTAGCCACTGGAGCGCCCCCCTCGACGCTGGTCGAAAAGGCAGCTCTCTTGGCCGATCCGCTTTTATGGGGAATTATCATATTGGGATCGGCGATTCTCGCCGCGAAGTGTTTTGGTTCGCTTTCCGCCTCTCTCGTATCCGTCGGCCTGGTCTTTCTTTTTCCCTTCATCACGGGGTTTTGGCCGGGCGCGCCTGATGACCGAGGTCTCGCTCAGGCTCTCGCGATGGCGAGCGTGCTGCTTCTTTCCTGCGCTGCCGCGGCAGCGCCCGAAAACGAGGAAGCCAGGCGACGTTGGTTCATTCTTGCCGGCATCGCGGGCGGATTGGGATTGTGGGTCAAAGTTTCCGTGCAGCTTCCGGTCCTGTGGGGAATTGCCTGCGGCGGTCTCCTCGTCCCCCTCCTCGCTCCGCGCGGCAATACGCCCGCAAACGGGCCGACACCTCTGCTTCCTTGGCGCGCTTGGGCCTGCGCGGGAGCCGCGACCACGATTCTGGCCTCACTGATCGAATACTCGCCTTCCGAACTCTGGACGTGGGAACTGTCGTTTGTCCACCCGCTCCTGGGTCTGGCGTGGCTCGGCGCAGGAGAGCTGCTGGTCCAGGCAAGCGCTTGGCTGCAAAACCGGACCTTTTCCCGGTCCCCCAAGAATCTCGTCCTGGTTTCGTTGTCCATCGCGGTCGTGATCGCCGTGCCCGCCGCGCTCCTGATCCGTCACGGCGTCGATCTTTTCGTTCTCGACAGCCTGGGCTCGCATCTGACTCGGCTCCGCGGCGGGATCGTGGCGCCAAACCTGGCGGCATGGATAGGAATCCAGGGACCTTCGATCTGGCTGTGGCTGACGCTGGCGCCGTTGGGCGCGCTGCTTCCGGCCATCTGGGTGCTGAAGAATCGCCAGATCGCGAAGCCGACCCGGGCGGCAGTTGCGATCACGCTGGGACCGGTGATGGTGGCGCTTTCCCTCGCCTGCGTTAAGCTCACCTGGTGGCAAACCCTCGATGCATTGCTGCTGGTTACCCTGGCCGCGGTGGCGCCGGGGATTTCCTCCCAGGCGATTGGCCCCAAGGCACGCCTTGGTTGGATCAGCGTCGTCGTCGTTTTGCTCGCCCCCGGGTTAATTTACGTCTCGGGTTGGGACCGGCCAAGCCAGGGCGATGTCCTTAGCCGAACCGAGCTTCAGGACCTGATTCTGCGCGATCTTGCGGGTTGGATCGGCCAGCATTCCGATCCGGGGACCGTGATCGTGCTTTCGCCCCCCAGCGCATCCACTGCCCTTTGTTATTATGGAGCGTTCCGTGGCCTCGGCTCGGTGAGCGATGAAAACAAGGACGGCATAAGGGCCGCCATTCGCATCATGAGCATCCGGAACGTCCAAGAGGCGAAGGAAATGGTGAATCGCCGCAACATCACGCACATCGTCCTGCTGTCTTGGGACACGTTCTTCGAAGACCTTGCCCGCGCTGCCGACGGTCAGATCGAAGGAACCTTCATCGATAAACTAAAATTCACGACTCTTCCACGCTGGTTGCGTCCCCTGGCCTACCCGTTGCCTTCCATCCCGGGCTTCGAGGACCAGTCCGTAACGGTTTTAGAGGTTGTCGATGAACAGGATGACGCGACCACCCTGAGCAATATAGCGCTGTATTTTGCCGAAATAGGGGATTTGGGCCGAGCCCGGTCGGCGGCCGAGGGGCTGAACCGATTCTCCACCGATTTCGGCGCCTGGGTTGCCCGTGCCCAGGTGGCAGACGCCATCCACGATGATGCCGAACTGGCCAAGGTCCTGAACGTGCTGCAGGCACGCCTGGCGCTGAGAGTTCAGCCCTTGATTTCATGGGACCGCCGCGTCGATCTCGCAGTGGTTTTGGCCCGAGCCAAAGTCACGGTGCTCGCCAAGAAACAACTGATGCTGTGTATCAATGCCATCGATGACGACCGCATCCGTTCACTGTCACCGGGGTCCGTTTACCGGCTGCTGGTTCTGTGCCGCGGATTGGGAGTGACCATGCCGCCAGCGGAACACGCCCTCGCGCTCAGCCTTGTGCCCCCGACCTTGCGCGTTCGACTCCACTGAAAACAGCACTATGAATCGTCGGGAAATGATCGTGCGGTCGTCCGCCGCCGCCGTGGGCTTCGGCCTGCGCGGCTGGCTTCGGCTCGCGGCCCAGGAAACTCCCCAGGCCAAGCCGGTCCCGTTTGAGTCCGCGCCTTTGGTGGGGCGCAAGTTGAGTCCGCGCTCCGGCCCGCCCGGAAAGACCATGTTCACCCTGCTTCCGCCCGAAGCCACTGGCGTGCG
>CAZSEH010000199.1:0-3171 GCA_964605835.1 uncultured Opitutaceae bacterium | reverse complement strand
ACCGGTTTGAGGAGCGATTCATCCTGAAATACGGGATGAGGCCGGATTTCAGCGCAGAGTCGGCGTATGACGCCGTGCGCGTGCTTGTTGATAATCTGCGCCCGGTGGGCGACGATGCCGGCTATCGCCAGTTTCCCCCGGCACATCCAACCGAGGGGATTACGGGCGATATTCATTTCGACCCAACCGGAAACCGAATTGGCCCACTGCAGGCGCTGTCCTGCCGTGGAGGCCGGTTCATCCCCATTTCCTCCACAGACCCATGACTACGAAGGTCCGAAATCAGCTTGTTCTGCCGGCCGCATTTTCCCTTCTCGCCGTGCTGATCACCGTGGCCCTGTCCACTTTGGGAGCGGACTCGAATGCGACGCCGGGCACCGGCGAAGCCGCGGCGCCGGCGTCACTGTCCAACGGAGCCATCAGCCCGCAGGATGAGGCCGACGCGCTGCACTTTGTCATCGCTGCGGACCGGGAGATGTACAGCCGGGAGTTTGTTGCGCGACAGACGGGGGACGCGCCGTCACGCGGCGCCGCCATCGGCGGCAAGTCGAGCGAATCCTGGCCGCTGCCGGCCGAGATGCTTCGACGCGCGGCCGAGTCCATTCAGGTCAAAGGGGCCGAGTTCAACTATGCCCTGCGCTCCCTTCATCCGCTCGATCCCCGTGACGGGCCCCAGACCGAACTTGAGCTACACGGGCTGACTTTTGTCGCCAGCCATCCCGGCCAGAACTTCTATGGTCAGGAAATGCTGGGGGGGCGGCGATACTTTACCGCCGTCTATCCGGACATCCCGGCGGTCGCCGCCGGCGCTGACCGGCAGGATCTGGGATCGGCATCGACCCCGCAGCGTGGCCCGGCAGGGGAGGTCATGGGTGCCATCGTGGTGCGCGTCCCCCTCGAATTCTGACGCCACGGCGGCCTCGCGGGGACCGCCTATCGCGAGGTCCGTGCCATGGGCAAGTGGTGTGGTCGGATGGGCCGTGGGATCTTCCCAGTTAGCGATTTTGGCAAGGCCGCGATTCCTGCGCCAAATCCGGTGACCGGTCCCGTTCTAAAAAACGCGAATAATGCGAGTCTTAGCTTGACCAAAGTGGGTTAAAATGGGTTGAAATGGGGCGTTGTGGGGCGGGTCTTCACCTCGCTACCCCCATGGCTCATCCTGGCAAAGCATTTTTCACGGGCCTTTTCAGGCACACCCTCGACGACAAGGGTCGCGTCACGATCCCTTCGGCATGGCGCGCGGCGCATGCGGACGGGGACGTGTTCCTGGCCACGCCGCACCCCGACGGCTACGTGGCGGTGCTGCCGCCGTCGGAGGTCGAGAAGCTCCACGCGAAGATCGCGCAGATGGCGCTGAGCGACGGGGAGGGCCAGGACTTCGCGTCCAAGTTCTTTGCGCAGACGCAGTCATTCTCGTTCGACAAGCAGGGGCGCGTCGGCCTCACGGCCGATTTGCTGGAGCACGCCGGGATCGCAAAGGACGCCGTCCTCGTGGGCTCCCTAACAAAGTTCAACATGTATTCGCCATCCCGGTGGCAGAAGGTCGAGGCGCGCACATCGGGCGAGAACTTCGGCGACATCATGCGCCGCCTCGGAATCTAATAATGCAAGACTCCGGAAAACTGTCGGCTACGCGCGAGCTATTCAACCAGGCGGCGTCGCTCGCCGCGTCACGCGCCTTTCCCGCCTGGATCGACTCCTCGGAATACGGCGGCGTCCAGGCGTGCGCGGTTCCGCGGATCCGCGACAGCCTCGTTCTCCGCCTTGTCGCCGGAAGGCGGCAGGACAGGGGCCGGTCCCTCTTAGATGCCACTGGCGCTCATTGACCCCGCGGCCGCGAGCATGTCCACCGGTCACAAGCCTGTCCTCCTTCGGGAGGTCATGGGGTTCCTGTCTCCCGTCGCCGGCGGGCACTACCTCGACTGCACGTTTGGCGGAGGGGGGCACTCCCGCGCCATCCTCGAGGCTGCGCCTGGCACACAAGTCATTGCATTAGATCGTGATCCGGAGGCAGCAGCGAGGGCTGAGGCGCTCGCCGCCGAGTTCCCGGGAAGGCTGGCCTTCAGGACCGAGAACTTCGGCAGCCTAGCCGCGATGGCCGAGTCTGGATTCGACGGTGTTCTCTTCGACTTCGGCCTCTCCTCGTTCCAGCTCGACGATCCGGAGCGGGGATTCTCATTCCGGGCCGACGGTCCGGCCGACATGAGGATGGACCGCCGTGCGGGCGTCCCGGCTTCCCGGTGGCTGGAGACGGCGACCGAGGAGATGCTCACGGGGGCCATTCGCGACCTGGGCGAGGAACCCCATTGGCGCCGCGTCGTCAGGGCGCTTGTCGCGGCCCGCGGAACGGGTGCACTGGGCAGGACGGGGTCCCTTGCGCAGGTGATCGCCGCGGCGATACCCGCCCGGGACCGGCGCACCCTGAGGATCCACCCGGCGACGCGCTCGTTCCAGGGCATCCGGATCGCCGTCAACAACGAGATCGCGGCGATCAACGCGGCGCTGCTGGCGGCCTTCGAGAAGCTGGGCCCCTCCGGGGTGCTCTGCGCGATCAGCTTCCATTCCCTCGAGGACCGGCCCGTGAAGCAGATCTTCCGGCACCTGTGCGGGATGCCCGAGAGTTCGGACGACTCGACGCCGCAGGACCTGCGCACGCGCAGGGCCGAGGCGCTGACCCGCCGCCCCGTGGTGCCCTCGGACGAGGAACTCGAGAGCAACCCGAGGAGCCGGTCCGCCAAGCTGAGGGCGATAAGGAGACTCTGATGCGCACCGGCAAGAAATCGGGATCACAGGCGTTCGTGAACCAGTTCATGGTGTATGCGCTGGTCGCGATCAGCGCGAGCGCATCGGTGGGCCTGGGCACCGTTTGGATGCGCCACCAGATCTCGGTCGCCGCCAACGCCAACAAGGTGCTTGAGGCCTCAATCGCGGACCTTGAGCGCCGGGTCGAGGAGACCGACGCGGCGATCGCGGCCGAGCAGGACCCGTCCGTGCTCAACCGAAGGAATGCCGAATGGCATCTAGGCCTCGTGCCGCCCGGGGAGACGCAGGTGCGCCGCATTTCCGAGGATCCCGTCATGCGCCTGGCGTCGATCCACAACCGCAAGCTATTCGGAGAGGGGCCGGCCACCATCAGCCTCCAGGTCGCACTCGCGCACTGACGCCGCCTGA
>CAZSEH010000198.1:0-3198 GCA_964605835.1 uncultured Opitutaceae bacterium | reverse complement strand
ACCTCCAAGCGTCTCGACAGCCTGCAATCGGTACAGGCTGGACCGTGCATCGTCAAAGTCCGGCTTCAGCCGGACGGCCTCCCTAAGGTGCGCGATGGCATCGTGTATCCGGTTGTCCATTTCGAGCAGAACGGCCAGGTTGTATTGCGCCTTTGGATCCGCCGGCTCGATCCTGAGGGCCTCCTCGAAATTCGCTATCGCCTCCTTCCGGCGTCCTGTGGCGGCGAGCGAAAATCCCAGATTGTTGTGAGCCTGGCCGAAGTCCGGCTTCAGCCGAAGGGCCTGCTCAAACTGAAATATGGCCTCGTTCGGGCGGCTGGCGCCGACCAGGGCGACCCCGAGATTGTTGTGTGCCTCGGCGAAATCCGGATCCAGCCGGAGAGCCTTCTGGAGATGGGTGATTCCCTCCTCCGTCCGCCCGGAACCGGCCAATGCAAGCCCGAGGCTGTTCTCCGCTTCGGCGTTGTTCGCGTCGATTTCCAGGGCCCTCTTCAAGTGCGCGATCGATTCGGATTGGCGGTCGAGGTCGCCAAGGGCTTTCCCGAGGTTGGCCTCCATCTCCGAATCGTCCGGCTTTTTGGCCAGCGCCAGTCGGTATTGCTCAACGGCCTCAGCGGCCCGTCCGGTCTTGTAAAGGGCGATTCCAAGTTTGCGGCGCGTTCCGAGAAGGGTGGGGTCGATCTCGAGCGCCCTTTCATAATGCGGAATGGCCTGCGGGATCTTTTCGCTCGTCACGAGGAAATCGCCGACGCCGTTCTCCGTTTCCGCATTCCCTGGGTCGAGCCGAATGGCCTGTTCGTAACTGGTGATCGCATCCGCGACCCGGCCAGCCTGGTTCTGGGCGAAGGCCATGTTAAGATACACGAACGGCGAACGGGAGTTGTATCTCAGGTTGTAGGTCCATTCCGTCACCTGATCCAAGAACACACCGGAATAGCGGTGACTGGCGAGGGCGAGACCGCCGAGCGTTCCCGCGGCGGTCATGGACAGGCAGCCGCGCAAGAGCCAGGGACTTGCCGCCCGCCCGGTTCCATTCCTCCATGTGAAAGCCCGGCCAAACCCCGCGGTCGCCAGCCCGACCACACCGACGAGCGGCAGATAGGCCAGATGGTCCGCCACGGGGGCGATGTGCTGGTAGGCCATTGGGATGAATCCAAGGATGGGCAGGAGGTTGATCAGGAACCAACCGAGGCCGAAAAGGGCGTGCCGGCCCCAGGAGGCGCGCCGTGTCCAAAGGAAGACTGCCAGTGCCCCAAGCAGAAGCAGCGGAATGAAAGGAAGCGGCGACCAAAGATGAATCGACCACGGAGGATAGATCGGAAGAAGGCGGTGCGGGAAAACGCACTTTGAGAAATAGAACCCGATGGCGAGCCCCGCGTCGGCTATCCGCACAACGAAGCTCTCCTGGGGCAGCCGCCAGTTGCCGACAGCCCGGTGGATCTGAAACCGGATCGCGACGATCCCGAGCGCAAGCGAGATTGCGAGAAAGGGCGCCGCGGCGCGCAGATCCGCGCAGCCGATCCGGCCGCGGCGCCACCAGGCGTACAGCAGCAGGATCACGGGGAACATGACGACGGAGCTCTTGCAGAGCATTGCGGCCAGGAACCAAAGGGCGGAGCGGATGAGGTGGCGTCTTGCGTTTGCCGCGCCTGCGTCCGCCGAATCGCTGTAGTCGATGAAAGCGTCCATCGCCAGCAGAAGGGGCGGCAGGGACAGGGTGTTCTTCAATTCGGCGACCCAAGCCACCGATTCCACCACCAGGGGATGCACGGCAAAGAGAAGTCCCCCCAGCCATGCGAGTCGCACGCCGAGCCTTTTCAAAAGATGCCAGACAAGGAAAGCGCCAAGCAGATGCAGGCCGACATTCGTCAGGTGGTACCAGAACAGGTTCTCGTGCCAGAGGTGCCACTGCAGCCAAAGGAAGGTCGCCTCGAGCGGATAGTAGTCGGGGGTGGCGGGCGCGAACCAGATTTTTCCCAATCCGGGTCCGCTGTGAAGCGTGAGGTCTTCCCGGATCTCGTAGTCGTCCCAAAGCCAGTCGCCGTGGAAAGCGGGAGCGAAGGCCCACAAGGCTGCCGCAATGATGAGAACGGCTTGCAACAGCTCAAGCCGGTGTCGCCGGAAAAACGGGAGCGCATCAGCGAGGAGGATCGGTTTCATTCGCGCACGCTACCCCATGATTGCGGTTTTACCCCTGTATCCGCCTCCGCTGCCGAGTTCATAAGATGTTTTTTTGAAACAGATTCCGCGATTCACGCGGTTACATCGGTAGGGTCAAGTACCTACGTAATAGTACCCCAGTGGTAAAAATTGACTAAAATTGCGTTGGAATGCACCGTTTTCTCATACGAGAAATACCCTGTCCAGCACCTTTCCGATCATCCGCCAGATTCGCAGCCTAGCCCAGCGTTTAATGCACTCAAGATTTGCAGCCTTTCGCCGGATTCTTCTCGCCGCCGCGCTGGCGTCGGGCGGCTCGGGTGCATTTGCGCAGAGCACCTGGACGGGCGCGAACGCCGGGACGTGGAGTTCCGCCGGAAACTGGTCGAACGGAGTGCCCTCATCGATCGGGACGGCGAATTTCACGGGAACCAGCGCGCCAAAAATCACCGCAAGCACCTCGGTTGGCGAACTGATATTCGCAGCCGGGGCCGTCGGCGAGGCGTTCACCGGCACCGGATTCGCCCTCACGCTGAAGGCGCCCAACGCCTTCGGCATATGGGATCAGGCCGCGAGCGGCACGATCTCCTTCGGCAATAATTTCACGCTCGGCGTTACACAAAGCTGGGAAACATTTAGCGCGGGCAGCCTCTCATTCACAGGCACGGTCAGCCTTGGCACCTTCGGGCTGACGCTTGTCAATGCGGGAACCGGGACCATGACTTTTGGCGGCGCGATCAGCGGCTCCGGCGCGTTGAGCGTCTCATCCGGAACGGTCTATCTGAACGCTGCGAATTCGTACACCGGCGCAACGTCGGTGGCCGGCATCCTGTCGCTGGGTGCGACGGGGGCAATCGCCAGCTCCAGCGGGGTGACGGTGTCCTCGGGCGGCGAGCTGCAATTCAACAAGACAGGGACGAACACGTTCACGGGCCCGGCGATGACGATCAGCGGTGCCGGTGTGAGCAGCGCGGGAGCAATCAACAACATCGCCTCCGGCACGAACACCTACAACGGCAACCTTACGCTGGGCGCGGC
>CAZSEH010000197.1:0-3236 GCA_964605835.1 uncultured Opitutaceae bacterium | reverse complement strand
CCCAGAAGATGGCTTCGTCCCAGGGCGTGTGGGAGGGGTTCTTTCGGGCCGAGTATCGGAGCGGAGGCAGTTGGACAAAATAGAACGGAAGATTCCTGCCCCAGGCGGCGCGCCAGCTATTGATCAGGGCCGTCATCTTGTTTGCATAGATCGCCCCGTCTCCCTTGAGCAAGTTGGACTCGCCCTGGTACCAAATCACCCCGCGGATGGCGAAGGGCACCATCGGATGGATCATGCCATTGTAAAGGGTGCAGATGGACGTTCCGTCGAACTTGACCTTTGGGGTGAGGGCCGCCGTGGCGTATTTGGAAAGAGCCGGGTCGGTAGCAAAGGCGCTCACTGGAGTCCACGCTTCGATGTGCGTGCCGCCGGCGGACGCTTCGATCAGCCCGATTGGGACATTGAGCTCCCGGTAGAGTTTTCGCCCAAAATAATAGCCGGCGGCGGAGAACTTGATCTCATCGAGTGAAGCGGGAGTGCAGGCGACCCAGCCCTTCCACGGGTAATCCGGCTTGTCTCGGACGGTGACATTGAAATCGCGGGCCGGTGAGTCCGCGTTCGAGATCTCCTCATTCATGAGCCGCATGAGCGGAAGATCGGCCGCCGCCAGCTCTTGCTGGTAGTTGACAGTCGCAATCGGCTGTCCGCGCCAGGCGCCGAGCGGCTTTTGCATATTGGACTGCCCCGCGCAGAGCCACACCTCGCCGACTAGCACATCCTTGAAAATCACTGTTTCCGAACCGGAAATCTCCAATTCCGCCGGCCGCGCTGAAATCGCGAGCGGGTCCAGCAGGACCGCCCAACGGCCATCGCCGGCAGCGGTCGTCCTCTTTTGCTGGCCCGCGAAACGGACTGTCACCGCCT
Organism: uncultured Opitutaceae bacterium; assembly: GCA_964605835.1. Lineage (GTDB taxonomy): Bacteria > Verrucomicrobiota > Verrucomicrobiia > Opitutales > Opitutaceae > Palsa-1447. Next base: position 2,372 of record CAZSEH010000197.1, on the reverse strand, counting down.
CGCCAGGGGAGGCCCATCCCCAGACCGGCACCGTCTGGCCCGATTGGAGCACCATGTGGTCGCCAAAGACATGCGGAAGCGTCAGGCCGAAGACCGGCGAGGCGCCGATCAGCAGGGTTGCACCAAGGACAAGGAGACGATGAATGGTCATGATCGTTTCATTGTGATCGTCAACCTACACTAAGGCACTCTGAATAGTCCAAGCCACGGCGATCAGGTGATCATGGCTGATGCGGGGATGACGACGGCCGATTTGTATCATCCATCCGGGATTCCGCCGATGGGAAATCAAACGACGGCGGGGCCCTGAGGGGATCCTTTCCCCAGTCTGACGGCTTCTCCCCAAGGTCAAAGTCGAGGCGGCCGCCGGCCGACAATTGAGACCATGGGATCCAGGGGCCTGTCCACGGTTCGCCGTTGAGCCGCAGGGCCTGGACGTAGGGATGGTTTAACCCGGCGTCCCTGCCGACGATTTCAACGGTTTTTCCATTGCCCAGATGAATCGCCGCTCGCGAAAAGACGGGGCTTCCCACGACGAATCCACCCACTCCCGGGATTTCCGGGTACAGGCCCAGCGCTGAAAACACATACCAGGATGACAAGGCGCCGGCATCGTCGTTTCCCGGCAGGCCGCCGGGATCGGCATGGTACAGCTCCCCCTGGATTCGCCGAACCACCGCCTGCGCTCGCCAGGGAGCACCGGCAAAATCGTACACCCAAGGTGTCTCCTCGCACGGCTCGTTGCCCATGTAGGCAAAATCGGTCGAAAGCCCCGCGTTGAGCTTGGTGAAAAACCGGTCCAGGCGCGCCACCGCCCCAGCGTTTCCTCCAATCCGCTCAATCAGGGCCCGGAGATTGAAGTTCACCATCCAAAAATACTGGCCCGCCGTTCCTTCGATGAAACCGCTGCCGCGCGCTGGAGAAAAGGGCTCCTCCCATGCGCCCCCGGCCAAGCGCGGCCGGAGGTAACCCGTGGTCGGATCGAACAGATTCTTCCAACTCTGCGCCCTGCGAAGGTACTCCCGCGCCTTGTCCCCGTCGCCCAGGCTCGCGGCAAGTCGGGAAAGTGAAAAATCGTCGGTGCAGTATTCCAAGGTCACCGAGGCCGCACCCGGCACATAGCCTTCGGTGGAGTATGCCTCCAGGCCCTCCCTCACCCTGACCCCATCCGATGTCGTTCCCGGCCGCGACGCGCCCCTGTCCATGGCAGCCAGCGCGCCCGCGGTATCGAAGTCCCTCGCGCCAAAGGCATATGCGGTCGCTATCAGGGTGTCGTCGCCGTCCCCCACCATCCCGCCCGAATTGTGATTGACCTGCTCCCAGCGGGGCATGCCTCCCCCATCCGGGCGAACCTGCGCATCCTGTCGTGCGTCGTTGACCAGGGATTGAATGACGTCGCTGCTCTCCGCTTCCGACACGAGTGCCATCAGCGCCGTGTGCGAGCGGTGCTGGTCCCAGGCGGGGATGTTCTGAAATTGATGATGGCCCGCAGCCACGGAGTGAACCGACCCGTCCATGCCCAGATACTGGCCGCTGGCGTCGTCCAACAGGTTCGGGTGAATGAAGCAATGGTAGAGCGCCGTGTAGAAGATCGTGCGTTCGTCGGCCGTTCCGCCCTCGACCTGAACCTGGCCCAGCACCCCGTTCCACTGGTCCAGAGCCTTCCTTTCTACCGCCGCCAGATCCCATCCCGAATTCTCCCGGATGAGATTGTCCCGCGCATTGGCGAGGCTCGTGTATGAAACCCCCACGCGCATGGGCACGACGGGATCCTTGGACGGATCGAAGGAAAGGATGGCCCCGCAATGCGGGCCTGAAGCAGTGACCGCCGCTCCGACCCGGTCATCGGACCAGGTCTTGACGCCCTCGATTGACCGCGCGAATTGGGCGACAAAATAGACCCGGTACCCCTTGCTGCTCTTGGGTATGGTCGAATTGGCGAAGCCCGAGACCTCATTGCCCTGGACGCTGATCCAGCCGTTGGCGCGGATGAGAAGCGTTGCCCGGGCTCGATTGGGGAATGCGAATCGGGCCATCCCCGTCCGCGGCGTCACGGTCAGCTCCGTGCGCACGCCATTGTCGAAAGTCACCCGATAGACGCCAGCCCGGGCCAATTCGTTCCTATGGGAGAAAGGAGCCGTGTACCGTTTCCAATCCGTGCCAGGCGAGGATTCCGGTGTTTCCGTGATCGGCATGAACGCCACATCCTTCAGACACGGCACTCCCCGACCGCTGAAATGAGTGAGGCTGAAACCCTCGATCCTGTCGTCAGGATACCAATAACCGCCGGCAACCTTGTCGCCGTGCGTCGTATCCGGACTCCAGGCGATCATGCCGCGCGGACAGACCGCTCCGGGAAAAACATTTCCGGT
>CAZSEH010000196.1:0-3331 GCA_964605835.1 uncultured Opitutaceae bacterium | reverse complement strand
GATTGCTTCACGAATTCGTCGCCGCTCCATTCGCCGTCGCTCTTGACGACCTTGGCGATCGCCTGGCGGGCGGCCTTGCGCCCGGCCTGACGGTGGACGAGGTCGGCATGCGTCGTGAAATAGGCGAGGCTCTTGCCCTTGAAGTCGTCGAGCGTCTCGAACTTGTGCTTCGCCATGAAGGCGAGAAGCTCCTCGCACATGGGTTTGACGCACCCGTAGCCGAACTTCATGACGCCCGTGCAGACCTGGACGGTGTCGGCCCCGAGGAGGATGAATTGCGCGGCGTCGTCTCCGCTCTCGATTCCCCCGAGGCCCGAGAGCGACCGGCCGGCGGGAAATTCAGCCCGGATCATCGCGGCGAGCTCCATGACCATCCGGAGGGCGATCGGCTTCACGGCCTTCGACGAGTAGCCGCCAGGGGTCGTGTAGCCTTCGACCGTCGGCTCGGGCCGCAGCGTGTCGAGGTTGACGCCCATGACGCTGCGGATCGTGTTGATGGCGCTGAGCCCGCTCGCACCCCCGCGAAGGGCCGCGCGGCCAGGCTCCTCGATGTGGGTGATGTTTGGAGTCATCTTGGCCCAGAACGGCTTCTTCGCGGCCGAGGCCACCCAGCCGCACACCTCCTCAAGAATGGCCGGGTCCTGGCCCATCGCAGCCCCCATCTTGCGCTCGGGCAGGCCGTGCGGGCAGGAGAAATTGAGCTCGAATGCGTCGACGCCGGCATCCTGGCAGCGCTCGATGATCTCGATCCATCCGTCCTTCCTGTATTCCTCCATGACCGAGGCGATGAGAATCCCGGAAGGGTTCGTTTCCTTGCATTTCTTGAACTCGTCGAGCCAGATGCCGAAGGGTCGGTCGCTGATGAGCTCGATGTTCTCCCATCCGATCACCTCCCCGTTTTCCGCGTGGAGCTTGGCATAGCGGGGCGTGACGTTGACGACCTTCGAGGCGTCCAGGCTGATGGTCTTCGCAATTACGGCGCCCCAGCCCTCGGCGAAGGCGCGGTTGATGACGCTCAGGTTGGTGCCCGGGGGACCGGATCCGATCACAAAGGGGTTCTGCAACTTCAATCCGTTGACGGTCGTGGACAGTGTGGGCATGGGATGAGTCTGGTTTGATTCGATCTTGGCCGCGGTTGCGGCCGGGGTTTTCTGTCATCGCGCGTTTCCGCCCATGGCAATAGGTCTGAAACGAACGAATCGTGATCTCTGAAAGCAAGAACCAGCGCGAAACCCTTCCGCCACATCCCGACGTGCGTGTCTCCCAAGGAGATCGGTTCGTGAGACGAGCTCGGAAGCGGTTTCAATCGCTGGTTCTTAGTTTGCTAGAATACCCAAATAAAGCAAACTGCGTGCCGAGTTGAACCCAACCGCGGCACTTTCGGAGGGAATCCTTCCGGACGGGCCGCATCAACAACAGAGGTGAATATGATCGCACAGGTGGACCCAAGGCGGACGATCGATGAACTGAAGGAGTTGCGCGGCTTCACGGCGGACGAGAACGGCGCGCAGCGGGTCGCCTTCACGCGGACCTGGGTGGAGACGAGGGAATGGCTTCGGAAGAAACTTGAGGAACTCCCCGTCGAGGTTCACGCGGACCAGGCGGCCAACCTGTGGGCGACCCTCCCTGGGGAGTCCGATCGCGCGCTGCTGATCGGCGGGCACATGGATTCGGTGCCCAACGGCGGCTGGCTCGACGGGTGCCTGAACGTCCTTGCCGGACTCGAGATCCTGCGCCGGGTCAACGCCCAGTACGGTCCGCGGCCGCCTGTCACGGTGCGCCTGGTGGACTGGGCCGACGAGGAGGGGGCTCGGTTTGGCAAGAGCCTGTTCGGATCCTCGGCCTGCTCGGGTCATCTCGACATGAACGAGGCGCGGGGCCTCAAGGACAGGGACGGGATACTTCTGCCGGATGCGCTCAGGGCCATTGGCGTGGATTTTGAGCGGGTGGGGCAGTGCACCGTGGAACTGAAGAATGCCGCCGCCTATCTCGAGCTCCACATCGAGCAGGGCCCGGTTCTCCTGGACCTCGACCTGCCGCTGGGCGCCGTTCTCGGCACGGTCGGGGTCGAGCGCCATGCGATCACTTTCTGCGGCCAGGCGGCCCATTCCGGCAGCACTCCGATGGCCAGGCGCCGGGACGCCTTTCTCGCCGCGGCAAAAATGAGCCCGGAAATCTACAGGATTGCCGAGCGCCAGGGCGGCGTCTGCACGATCGGCTCGTGCACGACGCACCCCGGAATCGTGACCAGTGTCGTCGACGAATGCCGCATCACGCTCGACCAGCGCCATCTGGACTCGGCGGCGCTCGCCCGGATGCTCAAGGACGCGAAAGACGCGAGCGACCGGTTCGCGAAGGAGGGAAACGTCTCGGTCTCCTGGGAACGGCTCTGGCAGATCGAGCCCGTCCTTTTCAACAAGGACCTGATCTGCTTGTGCGACGCATCCATACGCGAGACCTGCGGAAAGCCGCACCGGCTGCCGTCCGGTCCGCTTCACGATGCGGCGTCGGTCGCCCGCACGGGGGTGCCGACCGTCATGATGTTCGTCCAAAGTCTTCACGGCATCAGTCACAATAAGATCGAGGACACAAAGGAGGAGCACCTGGAGCTTTGCGTGAAGGCGTTCGATGTGCTCGCGGAAAAGACGATTGCGTGGATAGGTGAGAAGCGCGGTTAATGGGCGAAACCGTCCAGCCTATGACCAAGCGATCGCAAGGGCCCCGAATCCGAATTCTGCGCATCTCTGACTACAAGAGCGTTTATGCCCTTTGGAAGAAAACCGAGGGGATAGGCCTCAACGAATCCGACACGCGCGAGTCGATCGGACGCTTCCTCAAACGAAATCCGGACCTGAGCCTTGTGGCGACCTCCGGCGGACGGATCGTCGGCACGATTCTTTGCGGGCACGACGGCCGCCGAGGCTACCTGCACCACCTGGCCGTTGTGCCGGGTCTCCGTCGCCGGGGCCTGGGCCGGACCCTGGTCGCCATCTGCATCGGAAAACTTCACTCTGAGGGGATCCCGAAGTGCAACCTGTTCCTCTTCGCCAGCAACACCTCGGGCAAGGCCTTCTGGCGCCGCATCGGCTGGAACGTCCGCGCTGACATTCGTCTGGTGCAGCGGAACACCGCGGATGCCTGCGCCTGCAAGAAGAGCTGCTGACTAGACTGGGAAATTCCCGATTTCCGAGCCCGTTGCTGGGAATCAGTCGAACGGATTGCTCGGACAGAATTCAACCGCCGATCCTCGAGTCGAACCGGAACGGCTCGGCGGGAGCAATTTTGAGTTGGGCAAACATCTCGTGTTCAGGGTTGAGAAGGAAGTTGAACT
>CAZSEH010000195.1:0-3435 GCA_964605835.1 uncultured Opitutaceae bacterium | reverse complement strand
GGAAGTCCGCCCGGCAGCCGGCTCCACTGGACCTTCAGGAATTCCGCGGGAACGGTGGATCCTGCGTCGTCCGTCGAATCAACCGCCACCGGGGCCATGAAGGGAACTCCCTCGGCCATGAGATGGGTCCGCTCGACCGCCAGCTTCCACTCGAGCCGGAAGTATCCCTCCCCGCGGACCTCCGTGTTCGCGGAAATGATCGGGATGAACAGCGCGCACTCGCGGATCTGCTTCCGGATCTTCTGGTCCCAGGCATCGCCGCCCCGGAGTTCGTTCTGGTCGAACCACACCTCCATGCCCTGGTCCCGGAGGGCTTCGGCGATGCGACGCGCAGCTCCGGTGTCCTCGCGGGCGTAGCTGATGAAAATGGGCCTGGTCGGCGTGCTGTCCAAGAGCTTGGGTCGTTTTGCTGGGAGGGAATGGGTCGCGCCGGCCGGTCAATGGCTCCTTTGCGATTCCATGACCATGTCGCACAAATGGCAAAAAATCCAATCGTTTTGCCATTGGCGCGCGAGCGCCGGCATGGACAGACGGCTCCGCAATCCGCCGATCGCGGCGAAAGCCAGGCTCTTGACCAACCGAGTTGAAGCGCCCGGCGGCCGGACTCAGCCTTGCGGTCGTTGCGGACCCGCCGGAGCCGTCCCCGGATCGGAATCGCGGCCGCCATAGGGGCGACCGGGGCGCGGAACGCGGGGCGGTGGCGCCGCGGTGGGAAGCTGGTCCCGGCAAAGTTCAAGCACCTCGATTATCGTCAGCCCGGTCTGGGCGGCTTCGTTGGTCGAGACGCCGGCGGCCTCCTCGATCGGATTGAGGGTCACCGGGCCGGCCAGGGGCTGCGGGTTCGCCGAACGGGCGCCCGCGTCAAGCATTTCAGCGATGGCCTTTTTCGCAAAGGCCGGGTTCTTCGTGCCCGCGTAGCCGTATGCGGTCAGTCGCGCGCCGCTTTGCCCGGTCAGGACGTAGCGGGCGTCGGAACCCTCCGTGCCGGTGGTCCGGTCGCGGGTGAGAACCTCCGCCGGTGCGCTGCCCAGCCGGCAGTACTGAAGCCATGCGGTCTCGAAATCGCTTCGCCCGAGCAACGGCAGAAGTTCGAACATGACCTCGGCGCCTCCCTGGATGGTTGCCAGGTTGTAGCTCACCGGCACCGAACCTTTTGTCAGCGGATCGCGTATCGCCGTCAATTTGCCCGTGGCGATGTCGTAACCGACCAGTTGAACTCCCCCGCCCTTCAGCGGCCCGATCCCGCCTGAGCGTAGGTCCGGATTGAGCCCGTTGACCTGGCCGCTTTCCAGCCAGTAGGGCATCGCGACGATCGAATCCACACCGGCTAGGATGCGGTCCCGCCACCGAGTGTCCCCGGTGCGTTCCCACTCGGTCATCCAGTTGCCGGCGAAGGCGAACCAGTCCGGACCGATGCGGATGCGCGCGGGATACACCGGTTCACCCGGGACCTGCGGCTCGGCTTCGCGCATGGGGTCGTATTTTGAGGCGGCAATGTCGGACCGGGCCACCTCGTGCATGATGTCGCCCGTGCGCTCATCGGTGGTCAGGTAGTAGAAGAAGCGCCAATGGGCCGCCTGGCTTATGCGCGCCTCCTTCGCTCCGTCGCCCCATTTGACCACGTTGTGCCGGGAACCCAGGCCGGCCATCGGCCCCAGGTGATAGACGTCCGTCTCGCTCGTGTTGCGTGCATGGGCTTCGGCCAGCCGGAACAGGTCTGCGCGGCCCGAACGCAGGAAGCTCTCCCACAGCCACAGCGAGGCGCCCAATTCCGTATTGTCCCAGGCGTGGCCGCCCCAGTCGTAGTGCCACACGTGCCGGGGAGCCGAATACGAATGCATGAAGTCGCCAAACTGCCAGAAGCCGTACCAATTGCGCTCCTCGACCTGCCGCCCATAATAGGCGAGCACGGAATCGAGGCCGTCCTCGATGGATTTCTTGAAGGGTGTCGACCGGTCGGGAAGGCTCCAGACTCCAAAAACGCCGGTTGAATGGATGTAATCCGGAGTGCAGACGAGCAGCGGCGGCTTGGTTCCGCTCTCGGCCGCGACAGCCGTCGCTGCACGCGAAGGCAGGACACCCTCGGGATAAAGCGTGAACTCGCTCGTTCGGGCGATCCCGTAGGCCGTGCTCATGCCGGGCTGCACGTCCTCGTAAGAGGCCAGCAGACCATGCGCCTTGATATCGTAGTGCCGCAGGTCCATCTCCGGAGCGTCGGGCGACCACAGCCAAGCGATGAGTTCGGCCTCGGGTCCGCCGGCCCTCCGCACCTCGAGCTCGGCCGGAAACGACTGCCAGAAATTCCTGACGCTGATGCCGAGGCCGCCGGTCAGGTCGCCGACGAATGCGTAGCCGGCTGCGCGTCTGCCCGCGTCGGAAAACAGCCACGTGCTCTTCGGGTTCGTCCGCTTGACGATCGTGAATCCGTTCGGGTTTGGCTGGTCGAGCTTGAAGTCGTCCCAGATCGCATTTTGCTCAAATCCCCGGCGGCCGGTGAAAGGCTGGCCGGATTCCTGGGCGGCACTGCCGCCGCCAGGCTGCAACGGCTCGGACCACAGCCCGCCGTTCTCCCCACCAAAGCGCACCTGGCGATTTTGCGGCTGCTCGCGCATCGGCACGGCAAATTGGACGCCGAGCCCGCGCACGAAGTCCTTTTCCTGGTCGCCGTCGAACACGATCGTGTGCACCAGGCGCACCGCCGTCTCGCCCGCATAGAAATAGAGCCGCACCGTGAACGGCAGCCATTGCCGGCTCGCGTGCCCGCCCTGATGGACCCCCTCCACCTTTACGACCGCGCGCACGGGCCCGGACTGCTCCACCGTGACCGTCCTGACCAGGCTGAGATAAACTTCCCGGGGCGGCGAATCCTCCGGGTTGGTGCCTGGACCGTCCTGCAGAATGCACACGAGCTGTCCGGCGCGGGCGATCTCCCTGCCGCCGACCCGGAGCGATTCCATGATGTCCCTGCCGCTGAGCGCCACTTTGCACTGGAGCGGGCCCGTGTCGATCGTGACCGATTGGGCGTCCCGGGTGACCCGAACGGCAGGGGCGACGGCAGCGGCCGAGCCGGCGGCCAGGGTCAAAATTCCTTTCGTTCCGGCCGGGGCCACGGCGGCAAACCCGCTCCACTTGAGGGAACCGTCGGGCCAGTAGGCGAGCGGCCATGTCTGCAGGGGCAGTGTCTTCCCCTGCCCGTCCTTCAGACTGAATTCCGCACCCGGGACAACGGTGCCCTGCGGCCACGGAACCCCCCAGCTGACACCCTGGTCGATGCCGGGCAGCGGCTGTTCGAGCCAGTGCAATTGAACCGGCTGTTGTGCAGCCGTCACCCTCAGGCCGGGCGTGCAAACCATTAGAATCGCGGCGGCATACGCCGCCCAGGGGGTTCGGGGGATGGTCATGGTAAAATGTGCGCCGACGGCCCGCCCCGGGGAG
>CAZSEH010000194.1:0-3458 GCA_964605835.1 uncultured Opitutaceae bacterium | reverse complement strand
ACGATCTACGCCGCCCTGAACGAGCTGAACAAGCCCGAGATCAAGATCATGACGGCCGAGGATCCAATCGAGCAGGTGATCGAGGGAGCGCACCAGGCGCAGGTCGACAACGTGAAGGGGCTGACCTTCGCCTCGCTCCTGCGCTCCTTTCTGCGTTCGGCCCCAAACATCATACTCGTCGGTGAAATCCGCGATCCCGAGACGGCCGAGATGGCGGTCGGAGCGGCGCACACCGGCCACCTCGTCTTCAGCACGCTCCACGTCCGAAGCGCGGCCGCCGTGCCGACCCGGCTCGCGGACCTGAAGATACCGGCCGGCATGGTCGCCGACACGCTCATCGCCGCCCAGTCGCAGCGGTTGATCCGGGTCCTCTGCCCGATGTGCAAGGTCGCCGCCGCCGTGAGCGCGGCGGACGCCAAACTTTTCACCGAAGCGGGCCTGGAACCGCCGAAGACCCTCTACGCCGCGGGAAACGACCGCCGCTGCGCCCGATGCCAGGGACGCGGATACAACGGCCTGACGGCGGTCATGGAACTGCTCGAGCCGGACGACGAGGTCTTCGACCTCATCCGGCAGGAGGCGGGCATGCGCTCCATCCAATGCACGGCCGAGAAAAAGGGATTCAAGCCGCTGCGGGTGCAGGCCCTGCGCCGGGTTGCGGAAGGCCAGACCTCCCTCGAGGAGGCCAAGCGCAAGGTGATCTTCACCCTCTGACGAGCCGAATCACCCATCATGGCCGCCACCGCCCAACCCTGGATATTTCGGGTATTCGCCATCCGCCATCGCGGCCGGAAGCGCGAGGTGGAGGTGTATTCCGCAGCGTCGCCTGCGGCGGCCCGCTTTGCGGCGGGCAAGGCGGACGACGAGGAGCTGTCGGAAAAGCACCTCGGGGAATTCGACCAGAAGTTTCGCACATTCGCGGCGCGAAAGACCGCGACCATCAGCGAGCTTGAAAAATTCTACCACGGCATGGCCGAAGCGATGCACTTGGGAGCCGACTTCCGCTCGGCCCTCGACCTTGTCGCTCCGAGCGCCGAAACCGCCTATTTCCGCGGCGTGATCGCCTCGCTCTATGAGAAGAAGGCGTCGGCGGCGAGCATCGGGGCCATAATGGGCCAGTTCCCGGGGGCCTTCAGCAACGTCGCGATCGCCATGATCGAGCAGGGTGAAACCTCCGGCCGCCTCGAGGCGGTGTTCGACAAGCTGGCCGTCATGACCAAGAACCGGATGGTCATTACGGGCGAGATCAAGTCGGGGCTGTACTATCCCGGATTCATCGGGTGCCTGCTCCTGGTCGCGATGATTGTGGTCAATTTCTACGTGCTCCCGATGATCACGAAGAACTTCAAGCTGTTCCACACCGACCTGCCGCCGGCGACCCAGTTCCTGTTCGACACCCTGAGCTTCATCTCCGCCCACCCCCAGGTCGCATTCGTCCCCCCGGTCCTGGTTGTTGCAGCCTTTCTGCGCCGCCGCTGGATTCTCAAGCAGGACCTCACGCAAAAGGCGCTGGTGCGCATACCCAAGCTGGGCGTCCTGTTTCAGAAGGAGATTCTCTCCCGCAGCTTGAGGACGCTCGCCATGCTTTACCAGACGGGCGTCTACCAGAGGGACGCCTTTGCGATCACGGCGAACGTCGCCGACCACGTCGAATACTCCGCCTACTTCAGGGCGATCAGCGACCACCTTTCGAAATCGGCCAACCTCTACCAGGCCTTCCTGCGGGAACGCCACCGGGTGGGGCGGCTCGGCAAGTCCATCGCCGACCAGATGAAGGTCGCCTCCTCCTCGGCGGATCCCTCGGTCATCCTCACCCGCATCGCCACCCTTTTCGAGGAGGAGGCCCTGCGGGACGCCAAGAACATGCCGAAACTCATCGAGCCGATCCTGATCCTGGTCATTTTGGTCTTCGTCGGCTTCCTGGCGGCCGCCGTCTATCTGCCGAATCTGTACCTGATGTCGCACGTGGCCCAGCATCCGGGCCTGATGACCGGCACCCACTGAAAGAGGACGGGCGCCCAGCGGCGGGAACCGGCCCCAGCAGGGCCAAGAACGGGCGGGACCCGGAAATGCCGCGGGTCATGCTAGAATTGGGATACCATGAGCTCATCACTCTGCCTCAAGCGCCTCTGGACTCCCGCCTTTGCAACTGCCGGTCTGTTCTGCGCAAGCACCGCCCTGGCCGGCGGTTCAAGCACCCCCTCGTTCACATCGGGCAATTCGAACCAGGTGCTCACCGTCGGACACGCCTATTCCTACCAGGTAAGCGCGACTCCGACGCCGATCTTCACCGCCACGGGGCTGCCTCCCGGGCTGACCCTGTCCAGCGTGGGCGTGATAAGCGGAACGCCGACGATGGCCGGAACCTTCACAGCCACGATCACTGCAAGCAATGACAACGTATCCGTGCAGGAGATGGGCGTCGGAGCCAACGAAGTTGTCAACATATCAAGCTCCACCCTTGGCAACAACCTGAACGTCTACGCCTGCGCAATCAACATCCAGTTCAACGGGGTGTCCGGAGTCGGATTCTGCATAGACCCGTGGCACTGGAGCCTCGATGGAGTGCAGACTTTCAACTGGGAAAGCCTTGCCAGCGGTCCAAAGGTGGCCGACGGGATGGGGGTCTCGACGGCGCTCCAGATCGAGCAGCTCTGGGGCAAATACTATTCGGCCACGATGAGCAACAGCACCGCCGCGGGATTGCAGATCGCCATTTGGGACCTTGTCACTGCATCCATCAGCGCCCAGACGGGTGGCGCCGATTGGTATACGCTGAACATTGGAAACGACTACGGCGCGAGTGCCATGATCTCGTTTGTCCAAAGCAATCCCGGTCTCCCCGCGGCCAACCTCGACGCGGTGACCGGGGCCGGCCAGGACTACGTCACCCTGGCATCCAATCTGCCCTCGACTCCGATTGCGACGGCGACCCAAACCCTGCCCTTTACGGTCTATGCGGTTCCAGCTGTAACGAGCAACAGCACCACAATCCCGGTCGGCCAGCCGTATTCGTACTCGATCGTCGCCACAAACAGCCCGACCTCCTATTCGGCAACAAGCCTTCCGAGCGGCCTGACGGTGAGCACGTCCACCGGAGTGATCTCCGGAACGCCCGGCCACACGGGCTCGTACGCAATTCCGCTGTCAGCCGCGAACCCCGGCGGATCGGGTTCGGGGAGTCTCACGCTCAACGTCGTCGCCGCGTACACATTGACAATCGGCGGATCTCCAGCCGCCGGCGGCACCGCCTCGGGCGCGGGCGTCTACGCCGCCGGAACCGTCGTAACCATCTCCGAGACGTCGAATACCGGCTACCGCACGAGCGGATGGTCGGGGACGGATGTCGGCAGCGTGGCGTCCCCCTCCAGCGCCACGACGACAATCACCATGAACTCGAACAAGAGTCTGACCGCCGGTTATGTGCAGCGGGTCACCCTGGCCATCAACTCGGCCAC
>CAZSEH010000193.1:0-3478 GCA_964605835.1 uncultured Opitutaceae bacterium | reverse complement strand
TGCCGGGCTCGGACTCGTCGGCGTTGACGATGAGGTAGATCGGCTTGCCGCTCTTTCGGTCGACGAGCGACCACTTCAGTCCGCACGAGAATCCCGCGCCGCCCCGGCCGCGCAGGCCCGATTGCCTGACCTCCTCGATCAATTCCTCGGGCTTTCGCAGGACGGTCTTCCGCAGCGCCGCGTATCCGCCGTTTCGCAGATAGCACGCCAGATCGTTCGAGTAGCCGGGCTCGTCGATGTGCTGGAAGATGATGCGGCGCTGTTCGGGCATGGCGTCCTACCTGCGTTGTTCCCCCGGCGCTCCTGAAATCCTCGCCGACTCGGCCTTGATCTTGACGGCCAGTTCGCAGGCGCGGGCCTCGTCGACCTTCTCGTGGAGCTCGTCGTCCACCATGACGACCGGCCCGGTTCCGCAGCTTGCGAGGCATTCGACGAACTCGATCGTAACCTCCCCGCCGGGCGAAACGTCGCCGCAATACGTGTTGAAATGCCTTTCGAACTCCGCGCAGGTCCGGAACGCCCCCGAGAGAGCGCATGAGAGCGTGCGGCACACCTTGATGTGCCGCCGGCCGATCGGCTTCTGCCGGAACATCGGGTAGAAGGTGACCAGCTCGTAGATATTGACCGGCTCAAGCTCCAGCTTTGCGGCGATCCACTCGATCGCCTCCTGGGAGATGAAACCCTTCTCCTCCTGCACGAGGTGCAGAAGCGGAAGCGCCGCGCTGCGCTTCACCGGGTAATGGGTGATCACCTCGTCGATTTTCTGGAGCGTTGCCGGCGAAAGGTTCACGGGAATGGCGGTCGTCATCGGTCGCATTCGCCCATCACGAAATCGAAAGAGCCGAGGATTGCGACGATGTCGGCCAGCAGGGCGCCCACGCAAACCTTGGGCAGGATGGACAGGTTGCAGAATGACGGGGAGCGTATCTTCAGCCGCCAGGGCACGCCTCCGCCCTTGCTGACGATGTAGAAGCCAAGGACGCCCTTCGGATTCTCGGCCTCGAAGTAGACCTCGCCGGCGGGCATCTGGGGCCCCTCGGTGACGAGCATGAAATTCTGGATCAGCTCCTCCATCGAGGTGAGAATCTTGTCCTTCGGCGGCGCGAAGATCTTCCTCGCGTCAGCGGCGAACCAAGGGCCTTCCGGGAACTTCTCAACGGCCTGCCGGACGATCCGCACCGACTGGCGCATCTCCTCGCCGCGGACCAGGTAGCGGTCGTAGCAGTCGCCCCCGGTGCCGATCGGCACGTCGAAGTCGTACTGCCCGTAGCCGCTGTAGGGCCTGTCCTTGCGCAGGTCGAGGGGAACGCCCGAGCCGCGCGCGTTGGGCCCCGTCAGGCCGTAGGCGATCGCGTCCTCCCTGGAAATGACGCCGATTCCGACCGTCCGGTCCATGAAGATCTTGTTTCGCGTCAGCAGCTTCATGGTCTCCTCGAGGATCGGAGGAAACTCGTCGCAGAATTTCGCGACGTGCCCGAGCCATCCGCCGGGGATGTCGCGCGCCAGCCCCCCGATCCGGGTATAGCTCGTGGTGAAGCGGGCACCGGTCAGTTCCTCGAAAAGGCGGTACAGCTTTTCCCTCTCCCCGAAGGTGTATAAGAAGACGGTCCAGGCGCCGACGTCGATTGCATAGGCACCGAGCCCCATCAGGTGCGAGGAGATCCGTGCAAGCTCGGCGGTGATGACGCGGATCGCCTGACAGCGGGGCGGCACCTCCAGCTTGGCAAGCCGCTCGACCGCGATCGCATAGGCCATGTTGTTCGCAAGCGGCGCCAGGTAATCCAGCCGGTCGGTGTACGGCACGAACTGGTTGTAGGTCATGTTCTCCGCGATCTTCTCGTCGCCCCGGTGGAGATAGCCGACGACGGGATCCGCCTTGGTCACGATTTCCCCATCCAGCTCCATTTGCAGGCGCAGGACGCCGTGGGTGGAGGGATGCGAAGGCCCCATCGAGAGCGACATCTTCTCGGTTTCAGGCTCGCCTGCCGCATTCCTTGCCGCTGAATCGGAAAATGTGAAATCGGTTGCCATCGGCGGATGCGTCACGGCCCGGGCTTCTCGTTGCGCTCGGTCCAGCTCTCGTCCTTGGCCCCCGGCTCGGCCTCGGTCATGTTGATCTGTCCGGTGGATGCGACGAACGGGCCGCCCATCATGGGCGCGGGCTTCAAGCCGGCGCCCGTCTCGGCCGCAACCTCGGCGTCGGGCAGTTCCGTATCGATCCCGGCCAGCGGAAACTCCTTGCGCAGCGGATGATACGGGTACCCCTCCCACATGAGGATGCGGCGCAGGTCGGAGTGTCCTTCAAACCGGATGCCGAACATGTCGAACACCTCCCTCTCGTGCCAATTGGCGCCCGGCCAAAGCGCCGTAACGGAGGGCATGACCGGCGCCGAATCGTCAGGGCAGCCCGCCGCGACTCGGATGTAGTCGTGCCGCGCCGTCGAATACAGGTGATAGACGACCGTGAACCGCGGCGACGCGCCCTCGGCCCAATCGACCGCCGTCAGGTCGGCAAGCATGTCGAATCCCGAATCGTCCCTCAGGGACTTGAGCAGCGCCGGGATGTCGGCCGCTGGCACATTGACCGCCGGATGGTCGAGACTCGGCCGGTCGACAGCCTGCGGAAACCTCGCCTTGAAAGCAGTCACAGCTGAATCCGAGCCGGGTTTTTCTTCGCTAGGCATTCAGAAGGCCTCAGGGGCTGAAGAGCCTCCGGGCGGAGTGCTCGCGCTTGACCTTTTCCTGCAGCTTGATCACGGCATCGAGAAGCGCCTCCGGACGCGGCGGACAACCGCTGACGTAAACATCCACCGGCAAGATGCGGTCGACGCCCTGGAGCACCGCATAGCTGCGGTACATGCCCCCGGTGCTGGCGCAGGCACCCATGGCGATGACCCACTTGGGCGCCGCCATCTGGTCGTAGATGCGCCTAACGGCCGTCGCCATCTTGTAAGTGACTGTGCCGGAAACGATCATGACATCGGACTGTCGCGGCGAGAAGCGCATCACTTCCGCGCCGAACCGGGAGATATCGAACCGGCTCGCGGCAACCGCCATCAGCTCGATTGCGCAGCACGCGAGGCCCATCGGCATCGGCCACATCGAATTGCTCCGGATCCAGTTGATCACGGCATCGGCACGGGAAACGATGACATCACCCTCGATTTTGCTGTTGTAGGTCAGGTCGGTGTTGGCTGAAACCATGATCAGTTCGGTTGATGTGGCCGTGAACCGCCCGATCGTACCGGCGCCAAAAGTCCGCGCAAGTCGCATTTCCGAAATTCGCTCTCAGGCCGCCCCAAAAGACCCCCGCCTTTTCCGTTGACCTGCCCCTGCCTTCGAATTCTGCTTGACCCTTACCGCAGCCGGACCCCGGTTGCGCCGATTCGGAGAGGTGACAGAGTGGTCGAATGTGCATGATTGGAAATCATGTGTAGTCGAAAGGCTACCGGGGGTTCGAATCCCTCCCTCTCCGCCA
>CAZSEH010000192.1:0-3540 GCA_964605835.1 uncultured Opitutaceae bacterium | reverse complement strand
GCCGTTCGACGCATTTCCTGAGGGCGACCCCGATCAGGTCCTTTGAATCGCCCGCAAGGAATTCAACGTTGGGCATGCCCGAAGCGAGGCGCGCGCCAATCTCCGGCAATAAATCGATGGAGTAGACAAGCTCTGCGTGGCGGCGGATCTGCTCCAGACATCCTCCGTAGGCTGTGCCGACTTCGATCGCGCCCGGCGCCTCCGCAACCTCAAGGACGCGCAACAGCGCAGCCCGCTCGGCGCTGCTCATCAGCCATCGGAGATTGGAGTGGGGAAAGAGCCTGTCGGGATAATCGCTCATTGGGAGAAATGGCTCGATGTAAACGGGTTACTCATATTGCCAGCGTTTGCCGACCCGAAGCAGCGGAGCCTCGAACGCATACCATGACAGCGCGGCGGGAGCCAGCATCATGATGATGGCTGAGATTGTCTCGGGCCATGTCGTCAGGGATGCGTCCTGCCAGCGCCCGTGAAACACGAGCATCACGAGCGGCCGGGCAAGCATGCCCTGGAACAGGTAGATAAAGTAGCTGAACTTGCCATAGAGCCGCAGCCATCCGGCGGCAAAGAATGCGCGGACCGGGCGCTCCTGCGGGTCGTAGGCGATCAGAAGGATGACGCCGTAAAACAGCGCCAGGGCGGTGAGGCCCCAGGTGGCCATCTGCTGGGGCGAGCGAAACTGGAACTTGAGAAGAACCCCGAGAAAGGCCGCGAGTGCGGCCAATGCAATCCAGAGAAGCCCGCGGCTTTGGCGAAAACGGGGCCAGGCGGCGGAACGCACGAGCCATGTGGCCGTGAAGCCTGCGCCAAGCGAGTCCAGCCGGCACAACGTGAGCATGGTGAAGGTGAACTGGCTCCCGGGAAAGAACGCATAGCCCAGAACGCGGGCTGCGAGGGCTCCGATGATGAGCCCCGGTCCGAGCCAGGGCATGAGGCGGCGCGGCCACTCCCGCAAAAGCCACGGGAAAAACAGATAGAATTGCTCCTCGATGCCGAGCGACCATTGCGCGGTCAGCGGTGAAAGAACCCACTGGTTTGCCGAGGCCAGGTAGAAGTTTGTCGTGAAAGTGAAGCCAACCCACCACGGAATGGCGGCGCCGCGATCGGGCGTGAACCGATAAAGGGCAATGCTCAGCAGTATGCAAAGCCACGCAACCGGAACGATTCGAAGGAAGCGCCGGACATAGAATGCCTTGAGCAGCCGCGGCGAATCCCGGTGATCGAGAAGGATGCCGCCAATCAGGAAACCGGAGAGAACGAAGAACAGATCCACGCCGGTCGGCATCAGGCCGAGCGCCGCCCGCACGTAACTTCTGAACGCACCCGGCGGCGCGTCGAGGAGGGGGCTCATGCCGACATAGTGGTGCACGAGCACCATCAGCACGGCGCAGCCCCTCAGTCCGTCCAACGTGAGGAGGCGGCCTGGCGGGGCGGGGGGCGCGGCGCATTTCATCATGCAAGGGCGGGCTGGGTTCAGACCGTCGCCCGGGCCACCGGGAGCGGCCGGGGATTCCGCTCCAGCAGCCGGCGGAGGGCGCCCAATGCCGCTTCGACCCCGACACCGGCAAGACACGCGCGGCCGTAATCGCAGCGATTGCGCAAGCCGCAAGGGGCGCAGGGAGTCGGCGACGCCAGATACTCATTCCCCGGATATCCCAGCGTTTCCGGCGAAGTACGGCCGCCAAGCACAATCACAGCCGGACAATCCACTGCCCGGGCCAAATGTCCGAGAAACCCCTCCAACCCGACAAAGGCCTCGCTTGCGGCCAGGATTGCAGCCGCTTCACGCAGGGACGTTCGACCCCTAAGGTCGATTGCGCCGGCCAGCGGGGGATCGGACGAAACGCCCAGTTGGACCGCGGCAAAACCGGGCGGCAGCCCGCCCACCACTTGGGCAAATCTTTCCGGCACCCACTCCTTGTTTGCAAAGGGCAGGGCTGCCGCGGCCGCAGTGCTTTGAATGGCAATCTGGCGGCTGGCGCGGCGGCCGGCGGACAACTCGCTCGAAGTGAGAAAAACATACGGACGAAGTTCGATCTCGCCGGTCAGTCCGGCGGCGCGGCACATCCGGGCGAGGACATGTCCCGGGCTATAGATGTCGCGGTCGGGCTCAGCCGGGTCGGAGTGGGCGTAGTACGGTTGCACGACCGTTCGGCCCAATGTTCGCAACGCCCGCGCATAATAGTCATCCACCGGAATCAGGCCGCACGGATCGGGATTGCGGGCGAAGAGCTCAGGCCGATCGGTCATCATGGCGAAGGGACTTCCGCGCCGGCGGGCCTCGTGGAGAACCGTCGTGCAGAGCAGATCGTCTCCGATGCTGAGCGGCCCGAACAGAAGCGTGCGCGCCGGGAAGCCATGGGCAAGGAAACGGCCCGCCAGGCGGGGCAATTGGAAGAGCAGCCGAAGCGGACGCGGCGCGGAGGAGAAGGCTTTCGTTCCCCGCTTCATTGAATCACATCCGTGTCGACCGGAAGCCGCTCGCCGGCCCGCATGAGCCGGTCTCTCGCAGCCGTGACGACATCGGCCTCGCCAATCATGTCCATGCACACCAGGTCGTGGGGGCAGTGTGTCCGAAAATAACAGGGCGAGCAGGGCGGGCGGCCGACGAGGTTTGTGTTTGCGCCGTATCCGGCAAGGGCCGGATCCTCCCGTCCCCCGTAAACGATCACCGCCGGGCAGTCCACCGCCCTTGCCAGATGCATGAGGCCCCCGACCAATCCGACAAAAAGCCGGGACTCCGCCAGAATTGCGGCGGCCTCCCTCACGGTCGTGCGGCCGCGCAAGTCGATCGCGCCATCCAATGCCGGTTCGCGCGGGGAGCCGAGCTGGATGACGTCGAGTCCGTCGCCGCGCAAGGCGGCGGACACCTTGTCCCACCGGTCGCTCGGCCAGCGCTTGACGCTCATCGGAATCAGGGCGCCCTCCGCCGAATTCTGGACAACGACCTGGCGTCCGAACCGGCGTCCGCCCTTTCGTTCGGCGGGGGTCAATTCGATGAATGGCTTGAGTTCGATCCGCCCCCGCACGCCAAGTTGGCGGCAAAATGTGGCTATGGCGTGGCCCGGCAGCGGCTTGTCATAGTCGGTTGCCGCGTCGTAGTTCGAGTAGCCAAGCCGGACTACCGGGCGCCGCAATCTCTCGGCCAGCCGGATGATGGCGGGATCCCACGGAAGGAATGTCCCTGCGAGCCGGGTGGGGCGCCACAGTTCAGGATAGCGCGTCAGAAACCAGGTTCCGCCTGCCCGCCCCCGGACGTCCAGCTCGCGGATGGCTCCCGCGGTCATCAGTTCGTCGCCGAGCCCTACGTAAGTCGTCACCACCCGCCTTGGCCAGCCATGGCGCAGCAGGAGGCGCGCGCCCAAGGCAAGGGATCTAGCCTTCATGGCCGCCTTCGATCGGACAGCCGGCCGCGATGCGACGCCAGCCACTGCGAAAATACCAGCGTTTTGATTCGGCCACGTAGTGATGCATGACAGCCCGGGGGGAGTTGGCCTCGGCCTTGCCGGGCATCGTTACGTAGTCGCTCGCAGGCAGCAC
>CAZSEH010000191.1:0-3542 GCA_964605835.1 uncultured Opitutaceae bacterium | reverse complement strand
CCCCCAAATTGGAAGAAATAGATTACGAAGGTATCAACGTTGACGGTCGGGAGGAATGCGAGGCTCGATGTAGAGGATGTCGCGGAGAACGTGTCGCCACCAGGGAAGGTAGCGCCAGTCTTACTCCATCCGGACCCGACCGTGAGACGGCCATCGTACTGCGAGGTTTCTGAGCCTGCACCGCGATTTCCTCCGTTTCCAAGCCATCCATTCGCTTCGCTGGTAATCCCAATTCCGCTAAACTGTGAGGCGATATAGGAACTGAGGCCGTTGTAGCGCATCTGTAAGGTGGTGGCGTTCGAGCCATAAAACTGAGTACTGTCTCCAATGAACAGGATCTTGGCATTGGCTGTCCCAGCCGCGACCTTGCCCAGCGCCGCTCTCCAATGGGGCAGCAACACCGCCTGATTGGTATTCGGCCCGATGATCCCCTGCGTGGGACTGATTACAATGCCCGCACTCCCAGGTGCCGTAGTCCCTACCCCAACATTCCCCGACCCGTCCGCCTGTGGCACGCAATTCGTCGTAACCGTTCCGGAGCAGGCGGGCAGCCCTGCCGCCACGCAATCCATCAGCCCCGTGCGCGGATTCCGTACCATGCTGCCGCAGGTCGGTGTCTGTGCCAGGGCGAGTGAGGCCAAAACCGTAAAGAGCAAGAGAAGTTTCATGGGATTCCCCGGAGTGTGAAGTGGACGAAAAACCCTTTACTGCCGAGGCTGCTGGGCCTGCGGCATGCGCGTCGTTTCGCTGACGTTGGTGGCGCCGAGGGTGGCCTTGGTCTGATTGGCGAGCATGAGCACGCCCTGGTCGATCGGCCGGCCGAAGAGCGGCGCCAGGTCGAGCGCCAGGTTGTAAGAGAGGGCCTTCAGATACCCGGGCGGGAAGGAGATGTCCAGCGTGAAATCGGAAATCGCGGTCATCTGCTCCCAGACCCAGAGTTCGAGGGTGCCCCCGGTGGGAGTCGGCCAGAGGTGGATCGTTCCGTTGGGGAATGCCGCATCGTAATTCAGAAGACGGATTTTTGCGCCGGTTGCCGAGCGGTCATCGGCTTGCGAGGCGAAGGTGGGGGCATCTACCGGCTTGCCGCCGGATTGCGCCCCGTTGGCCGAGAAGACGGCCCAGGCTTCGATCTTTTCGGGACGGGCGGTGTTGAGATCCTGCCCCGTCCCGATGGTGTAATCGGCCTTGCCGTTAGTGAGAGCGAACTGGTTCCGCACGATGGAAAAGATGGCGAGCCCCTGCGCGTTCCATTCGGCCAGCATGTTGTTCATGGCCGTCTGGCACATGGCCAGAGCGTCCGAGCCGGGAGTCTGCCCGACGTAGGTGATGCCGTGCAGCGTCAGGGCGTAGTTGATGACAGCGTTTCCAGTCATGGGAGGTTACCGGGGTTACTTCTCGGCCTTGGGGCTCTTGGCTTTGGCTGCCTTGGTTTCGGCGTGCTCTTTGACGTCCGCCGGCGTTTCGTCCTTCGCTTCGGAAGGTTGCGCCGGCCTGGCTTCGGACTGGTGCGCCTGGATGAGCTGGGCGTCGCGCTGGCGCATTTCGAGCAGTTCGAGCATCGACCCGGCGACGGCGGCTTCGAGGGCGGCGATGCGCTTCTCGTGATCCACGGCAGCCGCCTTCAGTTCGTCGAGCGTCGGAGGAACCGGTACCGGAGCGGGCGGAGGCGTTGGATAGCGCTTTGCCGACCAGGGTTTGCCGAGTGCGCGGTCCTCGTCTTCGCTGTTGACGGTGAAGTGGGTGCCGTCCGGATGATAGCGGACGCTCGGATAGGGGGACGCTACCAGCGGCTGTTTTTCGAGTTCGGAGCGCGAGGGCATCTTTTCGGCGCCGCGGGCGGGGAGATCGACGTAGTGGGAGTTGGACATGGGAAGTCTTTCGTGGGAAAAAACGGGGCGGCCAGGAGAAGCCGCCCCATGTGGCAATAGCAGGTCGCTTAGAGAGCTGCGCGGTAATGGACGATCAGCCCCGGGGTAAAAAGGGTGCTGACGGAAGCCGCCGACTGCAGGATCGGCATGGTGTACACGAGGACCTGGTTGTCGGTCGAGAGATCGACGGCCGTGGAGTACGTATGCTTGAAAGTGAAGAACGCACCGTCGGTCGAGACCGCGGAGAGGAATGCGGTGGGACTGACGGTGGTGACCGTGCCGCCGATCGCCACCGGGGTGACGGTCGACGCGGTTTCGGTGGTGGAGGCGGTGGGGAACGTGATGGTGGAGAGCGTCGACGTCCCGAGAGAGGTCGGCACGACACCGGAGCCGGTATTAGAGGAAGCAACCAGGAGTTCGATGTCGGTTACCAGGGCACCGCGCAGCGCCTGCACATTAGTGGGCACGAGGATGTTACAGGTCAGCGTCATCGTGCCGGCGGCGGCGTTAGAGATGCCTTTGAGCACGAACACGTTGGAGGCCCCCACATAGGTGTAAGTGGAGGTCTGAGTCAGGGTGGTCGGCACAAAAGTGCATTGCGTGGGGGGCACATAGAAGGCCCCGACGCCATAGGGGCTGAACTTGCCGTTGGCGTCGCAGTTCATGAGGGTGCCGCTTTGGACTTCGACCAACGGGAGGTAGGCGAAGCTCGTGGCGGTGCAGGACCCGACCCGGTCCTTGGGGCCGAGATCGAAGATGCCTGGAATACCAACAACGACGACGGCGCCATTGACGTGCGAGGACTGATTGCCGCCGACGCTGCGCTTGACCTGCCAGACGTTGGTCGAGATTTGGGAGACGACGGTCATATACTCGCGATCGACGTAAAGCCCGGTGACGGGAGCGTTCAAGGCTCCGGCCGCGCTGACGCCGGTGGAGCTGGTCAGGGTGACGGTCTGGTCGTTGCGGGCCATGGCCGCGGCCAGGGTAGTGAAGGTGGTGGCCGTCTGCGCCGAGGCCCGGGGCACGAGGCTGAGGGCCAGGACGGCAATCAGGCAGAAAGAGAGAATGCGGATGGTTTTGTTCATGGATTTGGGTTCCTTTAGGTGAAATGGGACGGGAACATTACTCCCCGTCCCGTCTCAGGGAAGTTAGCCGGCGATACGCGAGGCCCAGTCCCTTCGGGGCGCGACCCAGCCGAACATGATGTCGGAGCGGGTGGCGAACAGATCGTTCACGATGTCGTACTGCGAAATCGTGCGGATCGAAATCCCGGTCTCGGGATCGGTGGCGCGTTTGGCCATTTCCACCGCGTGCGGCAGAACCATGGGAACGCAGGCCCACGCATAGGCTTCCTTATGGAAGGCCAGAGACTGCGGGCTGAGCTGGGAAGCGGTGCCGCCCAGGTTGACGGCCGAACCGTCGACCGGGGTGATCGAGCAGGTGGCGTACGGGTTGGGCTTATTGGGGTCGGTGACTACCGCGATGGGCGGGTCGATGTTGAGCGTGCACTTGCCGGAGCCGTCGGTCGTGGCGTCGTTCAGCACGGTGAACTGGCGGACATCGGCCAGGGTGTCGAGCGAAACCGGATTCAGGGCGTACACCGTGGTGGTGGTGGCCTCGAGGGCGATGATGTCGCCGGCCTTGAAGGCGGCAGAGCTGGCGGTCAGGTTC
>CAZSEH010000190.1:0-3546 GCA_964605835.1 uncultured Opitutaceae bacterium | reverse complement strand
TGTCAGGGGTCACCTCAAAACCCGCCACTGCGGGTCAGGGTCCTAATTCAAAACCAGCCAGTGCGCCCGGGACCTTGGGGGTCATAGAAGGTTGATCGGGTTGGACAAGAGTAAAACAGATGGGCACGACGCCGTAGGCATCGTGTTTTTCGGGGGCTGGGGGCGGATCGCCCCCAGATAGGCCGCAGGCCGAGGCAGGCTTTGCCCCTTCTCAGCAATCAGGTTCTTTGGATCGGTCATGATCCGGGCTCGGCGGCGTCGCCGCCGAGGTCGAGGTCTTTGGTCCGGTAGCTTTTCCCTGCGAAGGTGACGATGCGGGAGTGGTGAAGCAGACGATCGAGGATCGCGCTGGCGACGGGCACGTCTTGGAAGAGCTTCCCCCATTCCTCGAGCGGTCGGTTTGAGGTGATGAGCATCGAGCGGTTCTCGTAGCGGCGCATCACGACCTCGAGCAGGTATTCCCCGGAGTGCTTGGGCAGTTGCTTGCCCGCAAAGTCCTCGATGATGAGCAGATCGGGCTTCAGGTACTGGCGCAGCGCCAGCTCCTTCTCCTCGAGCGCCTCCTCCGCGATCAAGTCCCTTACCAGATCGAAGATCGAGCGGCAGAGGACCCGGTAGCCCTGCTTGATCGCCTCGTAGCCGATGGCCTGGGCGCAGTGCGTTTTGCCAAGCCCAGGAGCTCCTAGGAAGATGGCTCCCGTGGCGTCCCGGATAAACTGGCAGCTGGCCAGGTCGTAGATCTCCTTTCGCGGGATCTGTGGGTTAAAGTGCCAGTCGAAGGTATCCAGGGTCTTCGGCACCCGGAAGCCGGCTGCCCGCGATCGGTTCGCCACCTTTCGCTGGCGTCGGACACTGACTTCGTCCTGGAGAGCGAGCTCAAGGAACTCGGCGTGGGTAAGGCGGCCGCCGGCGGCCTCTTGGAGGCGGACGCCGAGTGTCGTCGCCATGCTGGTCAGCCGGAGTTGTTGTAACAGGGTATCGAGTTGCGGTGTGTTCATGGAGGAAAAGGGACACGGTAGGCCGTCAGGTTGCGGATCAGCGGATGGGTCTCCAGGAAGTCGACCTGGACCACGTTCTCCGGCTCCCCCAGCGCGGTTTTCACGGCGCTTAGGTGCCAGGCGCTCCGGCAGAGGGCCTTCGCCGCGGCCTTCTCCATCTCGTCGGCGGTATGCTTCTTTGCGAGCGGCAGCAGGCCCTGGATGGCCCGCACGCCCTCGATCGGACGGTGATGATGGACCGCCTCGGCCCAGGCCCCGCAGGCAGGGCCTATTTCCCCGCAACGCGACAAGAGGTAGCGGACCCCGCGGTCGATCAGCCGGCGTTTCAAGGGATGGATGTGCTCGTCGCTGGTCGTGGCCCGGCCCCGGGCTCCGCGCACATGTACCGCGACCTCCTCCATCCTCACGTTGAAGATCCGGATCACGCGCGAGTCCCCGCGCACCCACACCTCGCGCCCCACGTATTCGGGGGGGACCGAGTAGAAGGACTTTTCAAATTCGACGTGGCCATCCCGATGCACGGCCCTTTTCCCCTCGGTAAAGCTCGGGAAGAGCCCCGCCGGCAGCGGCAGAAGCGCGGGCTGCTCGGCCATGATGAAGAAGGGGCGCACCTGCTGGTGGATCGTCCCGTGGATCCGCGTGTCGGCCACGTTCCGCTCCCAGTCGGCCAGGTAGATGTTCTGAGCTCCGAGGCTTTCGAAGCGACGGCCCTTGACCGCATTCTCCTGGGCATAGTCGACCCCGGCCTCGCACTTGCCCTTGTGCCGCGGCATCCCCGGCTTGCACGGCAGGATCACCGTCCCGTAAAACCGGGCAAACTCGGCCAGCTTCGGGTTGAGCTCCGGATCATACCAGTCCGCCTGCAGGACCGCGGCCTTCAGGTTGTCGACGACCACGGTCCTCGTAACCCCGCCGATCGCCCGGAACGCGTTCTCGATGCAGCGCAGGAACGACTCCGTGTCCTGGCGCCACACGACCTCCGTGTAGCCCTTTCTCGAGTGGCTTAGGACCGCGCGGAAGAGATGCGGGCGACGCTTCCGACCGTCCTCCTCGACCACCCACGCTCCCTGGCCGAAGTCCACCTGCATCTCGTCCGCAGGAGCTGACTCCATCCGACGATATGGGATTTCGGTCTTCGCCTCGAGCCGCCGAGCGAAGCGCTTCACCGACTGGTAGCTCCCAGGAAAACCATGATCGGAGACCAAGTCCTGATGGATCCGCTTCGCGGATAATCGCTGCTTGAGTCCGGCCTCGATCGCCTCTCGCCACGGCTCGCACAGGCTCACGTTCGACCGCGCGGCCTCCAACGCTCGGTCCACTTCCCGCCCTGCGATCTCCTCCTCGGACCCGAGGGTCAGGGTGGCTGGTTTTGATTCGACCCCGGGTGGACCAACCCCAATCCCGAGCTCATTTTCCATTCCAGAGCCGAGGGTCGGGGCGGCTGGTTTTGCCGGGCCCTTCTTAAGGTACTTCCGGACCGTTTCCCTATCAAACCCCAGCTCCCGGGCGATCCGTCGAGCGGACCAGCCCTGGGCCTTAAGCGTTATAATCTCTTCCAGTTGATGCACTTTGAGTTGGTTCATCTGCTCCGTTGTGCGGCATCCGCCGCTCAACGAGCAAATCGATCCCACTCACAGTGGCTGGTTTTGAACTACCCCCCGACCCGTCGTGGCGGGTTTAGGGTGACTCCTGACAACGAAAGCTGGGAGCAATTGAGTTGGGGATAGGCATCGATAGCCAGACCAAGCCTGAGCGGGCGCGAAAATGGCCAAGGGCGTGTGGTCCTATTGAGCCCGAGCGCCGCATCGGCGCGAATCCTAAGGCTGGAAGAGACCCCGGTGAAGACGTCTTATAGCAGTGTATCAGAACTGGTTACGCAACGCTGTCCGATCGAAAATTAGACCCGCATCAGCGCCCTCTATTGATGATCCATTTGATCCAAATGCAGGATAGAATTGGTTTGTAGCATCTATGGATTTCAGTGGGTGTCGGTCATGCGCCTAATCAGGCTAGATGTAGTGTCGATTGGGCGATGTTACCGTCCTGTTCCGGTGCATACACTCAGGTTACGATTTATAGTCATTTACTCGCAGCGACCAATTCTGGGCGGAATCGGGAGGGTCTGACGTCGAGTCAGTCGTCGATGACTGGAGAAAACTTTGGCAGCCGCCATGGCGGCCAACAGGGTGCAACACGGTAGCGTACGAGGGAGGCAGTCGTGCGGATTCAAAGATTCAATTGAATCGCAGTGGACCCGTTGCTACATGCTGCCATGGAATCTTATGCATGGCCCGGGCCGCCCCAATATGATGCCTGCCAGCACCTTCCCTAGGAGATTTATGACATCAAATTTCTGATATTTGCTTGATTCAAATCATATCACATCAATGTACATTAGATAGGTACCAATAAAACCATAAGAACTACCCAAATGTACATGGCTCACAAACTATCAAAAACGATCGCGCTCCTCGGTGTTGGCCTGGCACTGACGTCTATCGCCTTCGCCCAATCGGCCGACAATCAGGCCTTGATCAACGCCCTCATC
>CAZSEH010000189.1:0-3547 GCA_964605835.1 uncultured Opitutaceae bacterium | reverse complement strand
ACGTCGGCTGGTTCCGAAAGTGACAATGCAATGAACTCACGGGAAGAACTGGCGGCTCTGCTGCGCCTCAATCCCGATGTGCCGGTCCTGGCCGATGTGCCATACGAGAACCAGGATCAGGAATATCTCGACGCTGCCGCGCTCGACCGCATCCTAAAGCGCGCAACTGCCCGCTAACCACAAAGGGATCCTGCTCCCTAACAAAATGAATATGGGGCGGGCCGGCCTAATCCGGAACCTGGCCGCGTTGCGGGCCGAGCGGCGGACCGCTCAAGTCGTCGCGGAATTTCGCCACCCGCAGGCTGTCGCCGAGGTCTTCCATTTCGTAAATCTTGCCGTGCGCCCCGGTGAAGGGCTGGTGCAGCACGAGCATTAATTGGCCGGCAAATGTGCGAAACAACATGCCGTGGCCGCTGTCGTTTCTCACCAGCGGCGGCAATTGCTCCCACGGTCCCTTGAGTTCGCCGGTTTTCGAGCGCGCGACGGTTTCGACATAGCTGTCGAATCCGAGGCTGTTTTTTTCGTAGCTCGACCAGAGCATGAGCAATTGGCCGGTTTTTGTCCGGAACAGTTCCGGTCCGTCGGTGACATAGACGGTCGCCTTCGCGTTCGGCACCGCCTGCTCGTTGATCCACGGCGCGTCGGAACCCTTGAACAAATAAATCGGATCGCCCGCAGCGCGGGTGAGATCGTCGGTGAGCGGGAGCGCCTCGATGGTGCCGTCGTGTTTCTGCCGGTGCTCGTGCGCATAGACCATCCACGGTTTCCCCGCCGGGTCGAGGTAGAACGTGCCGTCGAGCGTCATGAAATCCGGCGGGGCCACCGGCGCGTCTTTTTTCAGGAGCGTGAACGGGCCTTCCGGCGAATCGCTCATGGCGATCATGGTGCTGCGCATGAAATTCGGCCGGGCCGGCACGCCCAGCGCGGGCAGCGGCTTGGTGGGATTGTGCAGCGTGGTGAAGAGATAGTATTTGCCGTGGTAAGCATGGACCTCCGGCGCCCACGCGCCTTCCTGCGGAATCGCCCAGCAGTCGTCCGGACACGCGAACACGAGCAACGGCCCGTGCCAGGTGGCGAGGTCCTTGCTCTTATAGGCAAACGTGCCGGAGCGGTTCAACCCCGTCAGCCGGGTTCCAGCGGAGGTATAGAGGTAATACGTTTGCGTGGACTTTTCGGCGAGCATCCACGGGTCGTGAACGCCAAACTCCGGCAGCCGCAGCCCGGTGCGCGGTTTCAGCGGTTGGGTGGGTGCATTGGTGGTGGACGCCGGCGGCGCGGCGGCGGCAGGCGCGTTGGTTTCGGCAGCGAGCGACGAAAGGCGCGACAGACTCACAGCGGCTCCGGCGAACAGCGCGGATTTTTTGACAAACTGACGGCGTGATGACGGGGTATTCATAATGGAGTCGTTTCCAAGTATTTTATTCGAACCGGAATTCATTTTGTTCGTCCGGTTCAACAAACATTATTTTGCGCCGGTTGGATCAACCGGAATCGTCTTGAGGCCGCTGGCCGGCTGGTCCAATTCCAGGACAACGATGGTGTCCGGGGCGTTTTGACTGGCGACAGGAACCGAGACTTCCACGCGTTGTTCGCTTTGCGAGAAGGTGACCGCTCCGCCTCCCAACAGCGAAGCGCGAAGGATTTTGGCTGGGAGCGCCGACAGAGTCATTTTGCCGTCGCCCGCCCAGTTCAAAACATGCAAATAAATCCGGTTGTCGCGATAAGTGGAGACGCCGTAAGCGCCCGGCAGGAACGGCCCGCCACGGGTGCCATAAATGCTCTCACCGAATTTGCCCAGCCAATCGCCGATTTCCTTGAGCCGCCGGGCCTGGGGCGGATCAATCAGGCCATCCGGTCGCGGGCCGACATTGAGAATGAAATTGCCATCGCGCCCGGCGGCCTTGACGAGAAGCAGGATGCAGTCGCGCAGGGGTTTGATGGTGCCATTCGTTTGCCATCCCCAGGCCCCGGCCAGCGTCGTGCATAATTCCCAGGGATGATCCGAGTCGAAGTTGCCCAGGGCGGCGTCGCCTTCGCGCGAATGAAAATCTTCCGGCATGTCGGCCCGGCCATTGATGACCACGCCGGGCTGGAGCTGGCGGAGCATGGCATAAACCTGGTCGGACTGCCAGCTGAAGCGTCCCTTGTAGGATTGTCCCGCGGGACGCTTTTGCCATTGGGCGCTCGGCCCCCATTGTCCGCCAAAGCCCAGCCAGTTTTGTTCTCCGCCATCAAAAAACAGAATGTCTATCTTCCCGTAGTTCGAGAGAAGCTCCCGCATCTGGCGGTGGTATTGGTCGCGCATTGTCTCCGCGTTCTTGAGCTGCAAATCGGGGAAGAAGAAACCGGGGTAACGCCAGTCCAGCGGCGAATAATAAAGCCCCACCAGCATCCCTCCGTCGCGGGCGGCTTTCACGTAGTCGGCCACGAAATCCCGGTGCGCGGCAGTCGCCACGCTGGTGAAATCGTTGCCGGGATCATCGAAAAGGGCGAAGCCATCATGGTGGCGGGTCGTCAAGACCATGTATTTCATGCCCGCCGATTTGGCGACGGCCACCCACGCCTTCGCGTCAAAATTCGCCGGCCGGAACTGGTCGGCGAGCCTGGCGTATTCGTCCACGGGAATCTGCTCATTCCACTGCACCCATTCGCCGCGCCCGATGATTGAGTAAAGGCCCCAGTGTATGAACAGGCCAAATCGCGCGTCCCGCCACGCCGCCAGGCGGGCGTCTTTTTGTTGGGTAGTATCCGCGGCGGGCTGGGGTTGACCATTCGCGGCAAGCGTCAATAGCGCGAGACAGGCTGCGGCTGCATTCCGGCATAATATAGAGAGGCGCATGGCTTGGTTCATAAATGGAGCGGTGTTGATGCGACATGGTTGCCCCGCCTGGGTCAGCCGGTGTTCCCATCAAAGTCAGCGTGCCGGGGCGGCTGATGATGGGGCGAGCAGGACGGGCTGGTCGAATTCCAGCTCGGCGACCGAGGCATCCGGGTCGGGCGCGGAACCGGGCAGCGTCACGACGAGGCCGGCATCGGTCATCGCCGTGGTCACGGCTGCTCCGTTGGCCAGCAACCGGCCGGAGCGAGCGGATTGTTTGACGCCCGGCAAAAGAATCTTCCCGTCGGCGGGCCAGTTCCAGACGTGGAGGTAAAGCGTCATGCCGCCGTTGGGCTGGGCTTTTTGCGTGACACGTCCCCAAGGAAGCCCATCAACGTAAGGCCCGGCTTCGGTGGCATAAATCGCCTCGCCGTTGGTTTTCAACCATTTGCCAATCGCGAGCAGGCGGTCAATTTCCGGCTGGGGAATGATTCCTTCGGACGTCGGCCCGATGTTCAGGAGATAATTGCCGCCCTTGCTGGAAATGTCCGAAAGATTGTGGATGAGCTGCTGGGCGGATTTGAACCGGGTGTCGCCGGCGTTGTAGCCCCAGGAATTGTTGATGGTCATGCAGACCTCGAACCCGCGCCCCAACGGATCGGTGGCGATGCGCTGCTCCGGCGTGGCGGTGTCGCCGAGCACGCCGCCGCCGAGGCGGTTGTTCATGAT
>CAZSEH010000188.1:2490-3595 GCA_964605835.1 uncultured Opitutaceae bacterium | reverse complement strand
ACGAAGACGAACGTCATGAGCAGCGTGATCATCATCGCGAAGAGAACCGCAATGATGTGAAGGCTGGCGTAATCCAGCCTGAGCATGTCCGTTCGCGCCTTGTATCCGTCGATCAGGTAGATCGTGAATACAAAGAGCGCGACCGGACCGGCGAGCGGGCCGACGGAGAAGCTGCCGGTGACACCGCGCAGGTAGCCGACAACGTTGAAGACCACCAGGGTCGCGATCAGGTCGAGCGCGATCAGCAGAAGGGTTGTCTTTCGGTTGCGGCTCAAGATTTGGAAGGGTCTTGCGGCGGCGGGAATCCGGCACGGCGCAACTCCGCGGCCTTGGCGGAGCTCAATAACTCATAAAAAGACATCAGTCTGCAAAAAACAAAGCCGCGGTAGCCGTCGAGAAACCCGGCCCTAAAAACGAAATGGTAGAGAAAGCGGAGGGTGGGGCGCCCGGGCAGCCGGCGCGCCAGGTTCTTCAGCCGCCGCTTGCGCGCCAGCGCCGGATCGAGGACGGCGCCGGCTGCAGCCGGGCCGCCGCGGCCGGAGTTGAGCAGGGCGGCCTCCCAGTTGCTGTATCGGTTGTGCTTCTGAACCCAGGCCTCGACTGTCGGAAATGCATAGTGCTCCATTTCCTGCGTCAGGCGGCCCGCCCGGCCGTCAAGAATCACGTGCTCATGGACCTCGTTGTCGCCGGAGCCCGTCTCCTCGACATCGGGAATCTGCTCGTACCTGCCGAGGCGATGGCGGAAAAGCCTCAGGTTCCAGCTCGGATGGTAGCCGCAGTGCTTCAGCCATCCATTCAGGAACCAGAACCGCCGGTTGACGTAATAGCCGTCGGCATCCGGAGATGCGACGACCCGGCCGATTTCCCCGGCGAGGGCCGGGGTGATGCGTTCATCGGCATCGAGGATGAACACCCACTCGTTGCGCCACGGCACGTTGGCCAGGGCCCAGTTCTTCTTCTTCGGGAATCGTCCGTTCCACCTGAATTCCACCACCTGGGCTCCGCTGCGAAGGGCCGCTTCCCTGGTTCCGTCGCGGCTGCCGGAGTCGACCACGATCCGCTCGTCGGCGAACCGCGCGGATTCGAGGCAGGCGGCGATGTTGCC
>CAZSEH010000188.1:1309-2390 GCA_964605835.1 uncultured Opitutaceae bacterium | reverse complement strand
TCGGTGCGGTTCGGTCCCTGCGTATTGTAGATCATGAAAATGTGCGGATACGAAGCCATCCCCCATCCGAACAAGGGGCGTCCCTTGGCCATGTTCCAGGTATCCCGGTAAAGAACGATCCGGCTTCCAACCCCTCCCTGTGCATGCATCGCCTCGAGCTGGCTCTCCGTCAGGGCGATCCGCAGGGAGATCATATCGCTTGCGAGGAACCCAATCGCCGCGCCTCCGAGCGCCATTGCGGCGAATGCGCCCGTGAGCAGCGGCGCGACCTGCTCCCGCCGCCGGCGCATCCGGGCCACTGTGCGGACAAGCCAATGGACGAAGAACCCGCCAAGCATGAGCGCCAGGAGGAGGCTGCAGGAACGGGAGCCGCAAAGGGGCACGGTTGCGGCCAGAAAGAATACGGCGACCAGGCCGGCGAAAGCCGGCGTGTGAAAGAAGTCGCGGCCGTGACGACGGGTGCCAAAATGCCACACAAGCCCGAGACACACGGTGGTCATGAGGATCGTAAAGGCGCCCCAGTGGTTGTGGTAGAGAAAGCTCGAGAAAAACAGCGGCTGCCTTGTCTTTACGAGGCCGAAAAAGGGGCCGTCCGCATACGCGAATTTCTGAAGGGTTCCGAACACGGCCAGGACGAGGGCGTTGGCCGCTGCGAATACCAGCAGTCCGCGAAGCGTCGTCCTCCTCCTGACAACCAGGAGAAGATTGAAGCAGGAGAGATAGATCGCGTCGAAGAGCCAGAGCGCCTTGAGCGCCTCGTCCGGGACGGCCGCAGTCGGCACAAAGGCGGAAATCTCGCGGGGCAGATACATGATTTCGTCGCCGAAATGGATCGCACGCAGTCCGGGGGTGAGCAGCGACACCAGGACGAGGAGATTGAAAAGCAGGAATGGCCAGAGCCTGCGAAAAAGCCGATGGCCCGCCGTCCTCCCGGTGATCAGCGCCCCAAGCGTGAAGAGGACCCCAAGGCTTCCCCACCCGGCGAGCTCCGGGCGAAGCCAGAGGCCGTTTCCGCCCAGGGCCCATGTCGTCGCTGCGAAGAACACGGCCACGTGGACGGCGGTGGCGATTTCGAGCGCGC
>CAZSEH010000188.1:0-1209 GCA_964605835.1 uncultured Opitutaceae bacterium | reverse complement strand
CGTGGGCGAGGGCCTCCGCGATCGCCAGTCCGAAATTCTCATTGTGCGACGGAAGCAGGAAGAGCGAGGCGATGCCAAAGGGAGGCGGCGCGCCGATTCCGTCAAACACCCGCACGCGGCCGCCGGCGGAAGCACGCATGACGTAGTTTTCGAGCATCTCCACTGTATACTCCTGGGGAATGCCGACCAGGAGCAAAAGCCAGTCGCGCGGGCCGTGCTCGAGCCATGCATCGATGAGCTCGATCACCCGCTTCTTCCTGTGGTACCGCGAATAGAAGAGGGCGACCGGGCGTCCGCGGGCCTCCGGGCAGGCCTCCTGCCAGTAGGCCAGGGCCCCCGCAGCCTCAGCGGGATCCGGCGCCGAAACGCCGTTGGGCGCGACGCAGATCGGCTGCTTGAATCCAAGGAGGCGGATGTCGTCCGCCTCCGCCTCGCTCGTCGCGTGCCAGCCATGGACGGCTTCCAAGGCGCCGGGATGGACGAAATCGCGGGCCAGGTGCTTGCGCCAGGAATGGTGCCTCCATGCCCACTGGCCCATCATGCCCCTGGGGGAGAGGACGAACCGCGCGTTGCGCGACCGGGAGGCGCGATGCGCGTAATGAAGGGTGCGAAGCCAGAGCGAGTGATGGTGGACGACGTCGGGTCCCGAGTGCCGCAAATGGGTCCGCAAAGCGGCCGATGGGCAGAGCCCATGCGGCCAGTTCCTGGGAAAAATCCGGACGGAAACGGATCGCTCAACGGTCGCCTCCGTCCGTCCGACCGCCGTCGAAAGCAGCTCCACCTCGTGTCCAACCGAAGCCAGGGCCTGCGCCGTCGCCAAGACCGACTTGCTGGGCCCTCCATGGCGTTCCTCGAGGCTCGGCACGATCTGGCAGAGCTTCATGGGCCGGTGGGCTCAGTCCGGTCTTTGATCGGCAGGCACGGATTGCCGACACAAATTTTTCGGGGAGGCAGGTCGCGCACGACGACCGAAGCCGCTCCGACGACGCAAAGTTCGCCCACCGTCACGCCCGGACCCACAAAGACATCGGCTGCGATCCAGGCGTTGCGTCCGACGACGATCGGCTGCGGAACGAGCGGCATGCTCCACCGCATGAAGTCATGGGTTGCGGCACACAGGTGGCAGCGCTGGCTGATCGTTGCGCCGAAGTCCAGGCGAACGGGGGCCAGGTTATAGACCAGGACCTCGCGGCCGACCATGGACCGGGG
>CAZSEH010000187.1:0-3652 GCA_964605835.1 uncultured Opitutaceae bacterium | reverse complement strand
GGGCCCCGCTATCGCGGGGACAAGGCCGCGAGCTTGCCCCGAATGTCCCCGATCAGCCTGTCCAGATGGCTGACCTCGAAAAACCAGGTGACGTGCTCGTTGTAGGTGGTGTCGGCGAACTTCCGGACGAGCTCCGTCCGGTACGCGGCGAGTGCATCGCACGCGGCCTTGGCCGCCGTCATGTCGGCCGCCGTCCGGCTCCGCTCGGCCTTTCGGGTCAGGAAACATCCGAAGGTGCAAAGGCAGTATCCGCGGACGTAGAAGGCGTAGAGGTCGAGCATCGTCCGCACCGACTCCTTCAGCGGGGCGGGCAGGGCCGTCTGGTCGATCTTTAGGATCTCCGGCAGCCGACCGACCTCCTCGATTGCTTGGGTTTTCTCGGCAAAAATGACGCGGATATTCTCCTCGGTCGGCTCGACGCGCCGGTTGGCGCCGGGCTCCCAGTCCTCGCGCCCCTGGAATACGAGCATGTTGGAAAAGGCCCGGTCCACCGAAACAGGGAACTGGCAGCTGCCCTCGGTGAAGACGAACCCGCGAATGTAGATTGTCCCCTCCATGACCGACCATGACGCCCGCATGAAGTCGCGGAACTGCGCCAGGTGCTCCGAACCCACCGGCACGGGCGCCCCCTGCTCGGACTCGGACTTCATCACGTCCGGAATCCCGAAATCGAGCCAGGCCCGGTAGACAGGGTCGAGATCCCGCTCGATCTGCCGCGAGAGCATTGCGCCACCCATCAGGTTCAGCATGTCAAAGCTGCTGAATACGCTCTGGTCATTGATGACCTCGAGGTCCGTCCGGAACCAGACTCCGGCGGCCCCGCTTGCCTTGCAGTGCCGCAACCGCCGCTGCATGTCCTCGATGACGCTGACCGGAAAGAATCCCATCCCAAAATACTGGCCCCAGCAGTCGAATTCAATCCATTGCGGATGGCCGTCGGCGCGGCCGATTCGGGGATTGTCGGGGAAGGTCGGGTAGTAGTCGTGCGGCGTGTTCTTCATCGCCATGACGACGTCCTTCGAAACGGCCGAGCATGCGTTCAGAATGAAATTCTGGTCGGTGCGGCTGAAGGCGAAGTCCCGGATCGCGAGGACCTTGCCGCGCGCCGCCAGGGGCTCGCGCGTGCAGCGGATGATGTTCTCGTACCAGGTCGCCGGATCGTACGAGCGGCAGCGCTCGCACGGGCAGCTCCGCACCGAAAGCGTCAGTTTGCTCTCCCGCGAGCCCGGGCTCATGATGACCCCGGCGATCCCGGGCACTTCCTCGACGAGTTCCGCGTATTTCGCCCGGATGAAGTCCCACCAGAAGGGATGGGTGGGGCAGACAATCCCCTTCACCTCCATCACCTCCGGATGCAGCTCGACCAGTTCGTCCGGGTACCACATCTCCTTTACTTCCAGGTAAAAGCCGATGCCCTTTTCGCCGGCGCGCCGGACGACCTCCCGGATGTGGCTTCGGGCGTTCTCGACTTGGGCAAGCCGCGAGGGCCACCGGGTCCGCATCGCCTCCGGCTTGAAGTACGCCTTGGGCAGGACGAGCCAGTCGGTGAGATCGACCTGGTGGAAGATCAGGGCGTTGAGATCGTTCCGCTCCATGATGCCGAGCACGCGGTCGATTGCCTTCCAGCGCCAGGCACCTGTCTGGAACCGGTTGTTGCTGTGCATCTCGACCCCCCGGATTGCGAAATCATTCATGGCTCGGGTGATTTCATCCGCCTAGACGTTCGCGGCGCCTGCCGCATGCCTCTCGAGTTCGGCCATCTTTTCCCGCACGTCGGCGGCCAGCCGCCGCGCCGGCGCCGGGTCCAGGAGCCGCCAAACGAAGTGCGCAGGATCCGTCTTCGCGAGTTCGGCGGCCGACTCATTCGCCAGCGCCGTCAGGTCGGCTGCGGCTGCCTTAGCGGCGGCGATGTCGGCGGGAGCCCGGGTAGCCAGGGCCCGTTTGGCGCCGAAGCAGGCGGCGGCGGCCCGCCGGAATCCCTGCACGTAGAGCCGGTAAAGCCCGAGCATCGAGACAAGCGACGCCCTAAGGTCCGCCGGCAGCCCCAGGCTCTCCGGCTGCAGCACGCCTGCCAGGCCTGCCACATCCTGCAGGGCCTCATCCTTCTCGGCCAGGATCAGGCGCAGGTTTTCCGCGGTTGGCGCGATCCGCCGCGAAGCACCGGGTTCCCAGTCGTCCCGCCCGTGCAGGAAGAGGAGGTTGTCGAAGGCCGCGTCCATTGAATCGGGCAATCGCCCTCCCCCGTCGGTGAAGATGAGACCGCGGACGTAGGTCGTCTTCGCCATCACGGCCCAGGACGCCTCCATGAACCGGGCAAAGCGTTCGGCGCCGGCGTCATCCAACCGTTCCGGGGAGCCGCCCTCGGACTCCGTCCGCAGCGGGTCGGCTACGCCGGTCCCAAGCGATTGGGCGGCGATTTCCGGGGGCGACCGGCCGGCGCCGCCCGCGAGGAAGGCGCCCGCGCAAAGGTTGAAGAGGTTTGGCGAGTTGAACGCCGTCGAATCCGAGACCGCCTCGAGGTCGGCCCGAAAGGTGACACCCCGAACCCCGGCGCCGCGGGCATGAACAAGCCGGCGCTGCAGGTCGCCCACGAGCCCCACCGGGAAGACGCCCTGCCCGGAGAACTGCCCCATCGTGTCATACTCGATCCACGCGGGGTTGCCGGGCGTATTGCCGATCCGCGGATTGTCCGGGAACACCGGACAGAAGTCCTGCGGCGTATTCTTAAGCGACAGGACGACCTCGGGCGAAACCCGCGCGCAGCCCTCGACGATCGCATCCTGTTCGGCGCGGCTGCGGGAGCAGTCCCGGATCACGACCCGGCGGCTGTTGCCGCGCACGGCCTCGTGCAGCGATCGGACCAGGTTCTCATGCCAGGTGACGGAAGAATAGGACCGGCACCGCTCGCATGGGCAGGCCCGGGCGGCAAGGGACACTTCGCTCTCCGTCGTGCCAGCGCTGACGACCACCCCGCCGATGTCCGGCAGCAGATCCACGATCTCCCGGTAGCGCGCCCGCTCGAATTCCCACCAGAGGGGATGGGTCGGGCAGACGATTCCCCTTTTCTCCATCAGCTCCGGATGCAATTCCACGAGCAGGTGGGGATAGGAGATCTCCTTCGCCTCGAGAAACACCTTGATGTCCAGGCGGCCGGCCCGGCGAATCACCTGCTTCAGGTAGTCGCACCCGGTGTGGCACACCGTCATGTGCGTCGGATCCCGGTCAAACATGAAATCCTCCGTGAAATACGCCCGCGGCCAGACGATCGAATTCGGCAGGTCGTCCTGCCCGAGGATGAGGGTGTTCAGCCCCAGCCGCCCCATGAGTTCCAGCGAGCGATCGATCGTGCGCCACTGCCAAAGGCTCGGGCCGCACAGCTCCAGGGCCCGGACTTCGAAGCCCCCCTGCCCCGCAGTCATCGCCGCCAGCGCTTGGGAAGGAGCGTATGCCGCGGTGAAGGCCGAGGCGGACACGAGCTTCAGGAACGACCGCCGATCGAGACTCAGGCCCGCTTCCGCTGCGGTGATCGATGTTGCCGCCATGCGAAGGGTATTACCAAAGCCGCAGGCGCTGGATGGCAAAGCAAACTTCGCCTCCCCTTTCGGGCAGATCGACTTGAATCCGGCTCCCTGGCCGGACACTGTGGAGCCGC
>CAZSEH010000186.1:0-3679 GCA_964605835.1 uncultured Opitutaceae bacterium | reverse complement strand
GAAGAACGTGGGTACGGGTATCATCGTCACCGCGACGGGTTTCAGCCTTACGGGGACCAATGCCAGCGACTACACGATCGTCCAGCCGATAGGGATCAAAGCCTCGATCCTCGCCGCGCCAGTGAAACTGGCTCTCATTATGACGACACAATTGGAGTCGAATTCCTTCTCGTACCACCCACCCACCCAGCCTGAGGAACTCAGCCTGTCTCCGACAGTTCTGCTAACGGAATATTCCAGACAACCTGCCACGGTCGCCCGCGCCGACGCCTTCTCGATCGAATCCGGCAACGACGTGCCGGTGAACCTTAAAATGAATATAGGGACGGTGGGACCGGCCTTGGAGTTCATAAATGGAGGCATGTATCCATCTTCGATATGGATGACTTGGAGCGATGAATGATCGGACGGGGTACAGTCCAAATAACAACCTACAAACCGTGAAGCCACTGCTCGCAGCCTTGTTGGCCGCCCTATTCATGGTGACTGTCCCGGCTGCGGGCTCCATCGTTCCCGACGCCGGCTCCATTCTTCAGCAGATTCGGCCGATCATACCCCCGACTCCTCCATCCACCGCGATGGGGCTAACAATCGAAGGAAAACCAGCAGGGAGGCTTCCGCCGGGCTTCCCCTTCATCGTGAGAAAGATTCAGATCTCCGGCAATACCCTGTTCGATACGACAACCCTGCATGCCCTGGTCGCTGCCGCAGAAGGGAAAAGGCTCAGCCTTTCAGACCTGGGCGAACTGGTCACCCGCATCACCGATTACTACCATACCCACGGATATGTCCTCGCCCGAGCGATCATTCCGGCACAGGTGATCCGGGATGGAGTGGTGGTTGTCGAGGTTTTCGAGGCGCGTTACGGCGCGATCAGGATCGACAACCACAGCCGCGTGAACGATGCGCTCCTGGAAAATACGCTCTCCGACTTGGAAAGTGGCCAACCCGTCGGACAGGCGAAACTGGACCATTCCCTGTTGCTGCTCGCCGATATTCCGGGAGTTTTCGTCAACGCGACATTGAAGGCCGGGGAGTCTGTCGGGACATCGGATCTGTTTGTGAACGCCACGTCTGGTCCGGCAGTCTCGGGGAGCATAGCTCTGGACAACCACGGCAACCCTTATACCGGCAGAGTGCAAGTCAGCGGATCGGCGGACCTTGTCGATCCCCTGCATATCGGCGATATCCTGAGCGCCAATGCCCTCAGCTCGGGACGTGGAATCAACTTCGGGCGCATCGCCTACGAATCCATCGTGGACGCAAAAGGCACCCGCATGGGCGCATCCTACTCGGCGCTGCATTATATTGTGGGCGGCCCTCTTGCGGTCCTCGAAGCGCACGGCACTGCGCAGATTGAAAGCCTGTGGGCGAAGCAAACGCTTGTCCGCAGCCGGAACGTCAATCTCTACGGACAGATCCAATACGACGGGATGCAACTGAGCGACGATATTGACATTGGCGCGCTCCGCGCGGATCGGCATTTGGAGAACTGGACATTGAGTCTGGCCGGAGATGCCCGGGATAGTCTCCTGTCTCGAGGCATTACCATCTGGCGGTTCGATTGGACAGACGGGCGGGACCGCTTTGACAACCTGGCGGCGAAGTTGGCCGATGCGGCAACCGCGAGAACCCAGGATGGATTCTCGAAGTGGACCGCGAACATCTACCGCCTTCAGAAGCTGAGCTCGAAGGACGAGCTGTATCTTGCATTTTCCGGGCAATGGGCCAGCGGCGATCTGGATTCTTCGGAGAAGATGACCGTGGGCGGGCCCAACACGGTGCGCGCCTATGACATGGGAGCCATCTCGGGCGATACCGGATATCTGGGAACCGCCGAATTCCGCCATGACCTGGGCCGAGCTTTGGGAAGTCAATGGCAGGCAGTGGCATTTCTCGACAGCGCACGTGTGACCATCAACAAAACCATCTGGGCTGCGGGACCGAACAGCGCCGACTTGAACGGGGTCGGCATTGGCCTGAACTGGGCGGGACCAAATCGGTGGAGCGCCAAAATCTGCTTCGCAAGGCCAATCGGCCCGATTCCGGCGCTGGTGACGAATGCCGCATCGAACCGCGCATGGATCGAGACCAGCAAGGGGTTCTGACTTGCGTCAGGAAATAGCGGAGGCGGACCTTCGCTGTTGACAACGCCGCTTCAGTCAAGGTGACACTGGTCGTCGCCATGGTCGCATTCGCCCATTTACCACATTTCCATGTCGTCGGATTCACCGGTCACCGGCGGCTGGCGGATGCTCCTGGCGTGGCGGGCGCAATCCGGGAGGCGATTGAGATGCTGCGGCGGGAGGGCCCTGGCGAGTGGATCGGACTTTCTTCGGCCGCGGCGGGCAGCGACACCCTGTTTGCCCGGGAGGCGCTCGCCCAGGGATGCGCCTGGCATGTCTTGCTTCCCCTGCCGGAGGCGGAATTCAAGCGCGACTTCAGCGAGGACGAGTGGCGAGAAGCGGAGGAATTGCTCGCCCGGGCTGAGCAGGTCCGCGTGTTCAACGAGACCGAGGCGCGTGAGGATGCCTACCTCGACGCCGGGATGGAAACCGTGCACGGCGCGGACATCGTGCTGGCCGTCTGGGATGGGGAGCCCGCGCGCGGCAAGGGCGGCACGGCCGATGTGATCGCCTACGCGCGGGACGTGGGCCGGCCCCTCGTCATCATCGACGTCCAGACGCTGGTGATCCGGCGCGAGAACGGCACGGCCTTTGCGGCGCACGACCACGATCTGGAGTATTTCAACAGCCTGCCCGAAGCGCCGCCGGCTGGGGGAGCGGCCAATCCATTTGGCGCGCCGGGCGAGATCCTGGCCTTCCAGCGCAAGGTGGACCACAAGGCGAGCCGCGGAGCGCCCCAGTTTCGGCGGCTGATCGCCTCGACGACGATCCTCCACGTGCTTGCGACCCTGGTTGCCGCGGCCGGCCTGGCCTTCGCCCTGCACGCGGCAATCCTGCCTTGGATGAAGCTCTTCTGCCTGGCCGGAGCCTTGGCGGTGGCGCTTCTCCTGCGGAAGCAGGGGGCCCACCATCATTGGGTCCGCTGCAGGCTCGCTGCGGAGTTCTGCCGGTCGGCGCTAGCCACTTGGGGCCTGCCGCGAAACGCGCTCATCTTCGCCGAACTCGACCTGCCGGGCATGCGCCTTCTGGTGCGGGCCCTCCAGGTCATGCATCAGCGGTCCGCCGGAGCGAAGCCGGTGGCCATGGAGGACTTCAAGCGGCTCTATGTCACGCACCGAATCGATGACCAGCTTGCCTATTATGAGCGGCGTCTGGGTCAGGCCATGCCCCAACTCGTCTGGCTGCGCTCCGGGTTCTGGATGGCCACGCTGGCGGCGATCACCTGCACGGCGGCCTACGCGCTTCACAGGGTCTGGAACTATGCGGAGATTCCTCTCGGGCTGGAGGAGTGGCTCTTCTATTTCCTGCCGATTTCCCTGCCGGTCATGGCAGCGGCGCTAATCTCCCTGATCTCGATCAACGACCTCCACCGGCGGGTGGCGAGGTACCGGGAAATGTGCGCCGTCCTGCAGGCTGCGCGCAAACAGATCGCCTACGGCCGCACTTGGAGCAGCCTGGAGCGCGTCGTCCAGCAAACGGAACGGGCCCTGCTCCAGGAGGTGATTGAATGGCATTCGATCACGAGCTTTGCGGAGTCGCATTAGCCCCCATGC
>CAZSEH010000185.1:0-3760 GCA_964605835.1 uncultured Opitutaceae bacterium | reverse complement strand
TTACAGGATATTCCGAGCCAACGTTGTACGCCCCCTCGGGAGTTCCCCTAAGGAGAAGCGTCCAAAGCCAGATAGCCAAGTCTGCGGCATAGAGATACGAGCGTATTGGAGTGCCATCGCCTCTTATCACGATCGGGCTGCCGGCCAGGGCGTCTCTCAGGAAATTCCCGAATGCAAACTTTGAGCCGATTGGGAGCCCGGGCCCGGCAAAAGTGAAACAGCGCGCAATTACGGCTCCGAATCCGTCGCGCATTGCATGCTTGGCGCAAAGGAGCTCCGCCTGACGCTTTGCCTCCCCTGCCAACGCGTATTGGGATGCGGTGTCTGATGGATCGTACCTCCCGTCATATGATTCCGAAATACGCTCCATCTCAGGAGGTTGCGGACCGTAGATCGCCCCCGAACTCGTAAACAGGAAGCGCCGGGCGCCGGTACGCGCTGCCACCTCAAGAACACGCCGGGTCCCGTCAGTGATGACGTCAACGGCGGCTTGCGGATTCAGCTGCGTCGCCTGCATATCCGACTCGGTCGCGAGATGGATAACCATGTCGAACTTCTCTCCGTCCACGGCCTGCGGCTCCAGGGTCATAACCGAGCCTGTCAACCATCTCAGGCCCGAACCCGCGAGATGCGGCTCGGCTTCCAGGAATGAGTCCGGATTGCGCGAGAGCACGACGGCGCGGACGCCGAGGTCGTAACGCATATTCGCAGAAAGGAGGCTCTCGATCAGCCAGCGCCCGAAGAATCCAGTTCCTCCCGTGATGAAGATCCGGGCGCCCTTCAGGTCCGGCCACAGCGCCTCGACCCCCAGTCGGACATGCTCTAGATCCGCGGGCGGAAGGGGTCCTTCAATTCTCATTCGGTCCAAGGGGCCTTGCCGGACTCCCACAGGCGGTTCAGAAGGCTAAACTCCTGGTAGGTGTCCATCGGCTGCCAGAATCCCTCGTGCCGGTAGGCACCGAGCTTCCCTTCGGAGGCAAGGCGGCGGAGCGGCCCTTCCTCAAGCATGGTCATCGGATTGTCGGGCAGGTAGTCGAAAACCTCGGGCTCGCAGACCATGAAACCGCCGTTGATGTA
Source organism: uncultured Opitutaceae bacterium (assembly GCA_964605835.1). Lineage (GTDB taxonomy): Bacteria > Verrucomicrobiota > Verrucomicrobiia > Opitutales > Opitutaceae > Palsa-1447. The sequence continues at coordinate 2,683 of CAZSEH010000185.1, read as the reverse complement.
GCCCGTTTCGGTCTGGACCTTCTCATTGAACGACTCGACGAGCCCATCCGACCGAAGGCGAATCTCGCCAAACCGCCCCGGGGGATGCACGGCCGTTAGCGTGCAGACGGCGTCCGACTTCCGATGAAAGGCCAGGAGCTTCTTTAGGTCGATGTTGCCGACGCCGTCGCCGTAGGTGAGGAAAAAGGACCCTTTGCCGACGTGGGCACGCACGGACCTCACCCTCCACGCCGTCAGCGAATCGAGCCCGGTGTCGACCAGGGACACCGTCCAGTCGAGGGCACCGTCGGGTTCGTGAAACCTAGGGGCTTCCGGGCGTGTCAGCGACACGGTCACGTCATGCGAATTCCACCGATAGTTCCTGAAATAGTCCTTGATGATGTCGCCCTTGTAGCCGAGGCAGAGCACGAACTCCTTGTGCCCGTAGAGGGCGTACCGTTGCATGATATGCCAGAGAATCGGCCTGTTGCCTATCGGCAGCATCGGCTTCGGACGGTATTCGGTCTCCTCGCGAAGGCGGGTTCCTTTTCCACCGCAGAGAATGACAGTCTTCATGAGGTCTTGGGGCGTTTCCGTGCGGGCTTGATGCAGAAGTCGCCGATCACCCCGATCACATAGTCAAGCATCTCGGGCGTCAAACCGGGATAAACGCCGACAAAGAGCGCCGAACGCATCAGGCGATCGGCGCCTTCTAGGCTCCCGACGACCCTTAACGCCTTGGGATTGTCCCGACGAAGTTGGACGAATGCAGGCTGCCGCACCAGGTTGCCCCCAAAGAGCCGCCGATTGCCTATCTTGTGGGCATCGAGATGCCGCGAGAGTTCAACGGCCGTGAATGGGGCATCGTCGCGCACAAGGAGCATGAAGCCGAACCAGGAGGGCACGCTTCCCGGCGTAGCCTCCATGAATTCAAAGAAATCGGACAGATGGGCCAGTCCCGCGCGCAGGCGATCCCAGTTGCGCCGGCGAGCCTCGACAAAACGCGGAAGCCTTTTCAGCTGCTCGCGGCCTATGGCCGCCTGGATGTCCAGCGGCTTCAGGTTGTAGCCGAGGTGGCTATAGATGTATTTGTGGTCGTAACCCTCCGGCAGCTCTCCCAGTTGCCAGCCGAACCGCTTGCCGCAGGTGTTCTCATGTCCGCTGGCGCACCAGCAATCCCGGCCCCAGTCCCGGAAGCTTTCGAGAATGACCTTGAAGCGCATATCGCGCGTGATGTTCACGGCCCCACCCTCCCCTGTGGTGATATGGTGCGCCGGATAAAAGGACTGGGTCGACAGGTCGCCAAACGATCCAGTCAGGCGCGGGGCTTTGCCTGGTAGCGTAAAGAGGCTTCCCAAGGCGTCGCAGTTATCCTCAATCAGCCAGAGGTCATATGCTCTGCAAAAATCCACCACCGAGGCCAGGTCGAAGGGGTTGCCCAGGGCGTGGGCCAGCACCACCGCTCTTGTGCGCCCGGGAACATAAGCCTCCTCGAGTTTTGAGCAGTTTGCGTTTCCCGTAACAGGGTTGCTATCGATGAAGACCGGGACGGCGCCGTTCTGCACGATCGGGGCAACCGTGGTTGGAAACCCGGCGGCGCAGGTGATCACCTCATCGCCCGGCCGAAGGCGCCGCTCCGCGGGCAGCTTCGATGACGTGAGCGAACTTACGGCGAGGAGGTTGGCCGACGATCCAGAATTCGTCAGGATGGAGCGCTTGACGCCGATTGCCGCGGCCAACTCCTTCTCGAAGGTGTCCCCCTGCGGTCCAAGAGTCAGCCAGAAATCGAGCGTGGTGCGCACCGCGGCGGCAACCTCGTTGCCCGTGAATACACGACTGGCATAGGGCACCGGCGTCTTCCCTGGCTCGAAAGGCTTGGAGTCCGACCCGGCCGGACCATTTGATGCGTGGGCGCGCGCCGAATAGGCCCGAACCAACCCTTCAATCTCGTCCGCCAAGTCGCTGAGGTTGTTGGGTTCGCTCATTGTCTAACTGGAGGTGTATTCGGCAAGCTGTCCGAGCGTCACCCGAAGCGCCCGGGCGGGTGACGACGCCTGCTGGTACCATGAGACGGTATGATCCAACGCCTGGGAGAACTTCCACCTGGGCCGCCAGCCAAGCAGCAGATGAGCCTTCCTGGCATTGAGACGCAGGACAGCTGTTTCCGGCGGGTCGCGCTCTGTTTGTACCTTTCGCCATTTCCCGGGCCAGCGCTTCAGCACTTCCGTCACCACCTCGCGTACCGAATGATGGTCGGCTGTCGACGGACCAAAATTGAATGCGCCCGAGAGTTCAGAAAGCTTTCCTATGCGACGATCCTCCAGGGCGTCCCGCAACTCCGCGCCCAGTATCAGGTAACCTGCGAGCGGATCGAGCACATGCTGCCATGGCCGAACCGCCAGGGGATTGCGCACGTCAATGGGTTCACCCCGCAAAAGCGCCCGAATGCAATCCGGAATGAGACGATCCCGGGCCCAGTCCCCGCCCCCGATGACGTTTCCAGACCGCGCCGTGGCAATGGCTACCCTTGGGAACACTCTACTAGGTGCCACCGGGATCGGGAAGTACGCCTGGCGCCACGCTTCGACGGCAATCTCAACCGCAGCCTTGCTTCCGCCGTACGGATCGTTTGCGCCGACCGGGTGATCCTCCGCGCGCGCGTTTGGAGAGGAGCGGTAGACCTTGTCAGTCGTGACGACTACCG
>CAZSEH010000184.1:0-3767 GCA_964605835.1 uncultured Opitutaceae bacterium | reverse complement strand
TGCGGATCGAGGTCCTGCGGCAGTATGAGCCCCGCCCCGTCCGGTGGGACCCCCTCCCGAAACCGAGGCTGTCCGAGGCCCGGCTGCCCTGCATAGTTGTCGTCACGCCGTCCTACAACCAGGCCGTCTACCTTGAGTCGACCCTGAGAAGCGTCCTGGACCAGGGTTATCCGCGGCTCGACTATGCCGTTCAGGACGGCGGTTCCAAGGATGCCAGTCAGGAGATCATCGCCCGGCATGCCAGCCGCCTGGCCCACTGGGAGACGGCACCCGACCGGGGTCAGACAGACGCCATTTCCAAGGGTTTTGCGCGGATCGCCGGCCGTCTCGGACCCGACGATGTCATGGCATGGCTCAATTCGGACGATCTGCTGGCCCAGGGAGCCCTCCGTTATGTCGGGGAATACTTTGCGAGGCACCCCCGAGTGGACGCCATCTACGGGCACAGGTTGATCGTCGATGAGCAGACCCGGGAGATAGGCCGCTGGATTCTCCCCCACCACGATCCCCGAGCCATGGGGTGGGTCGACTACGTTCCCCAGGAGACGCTTTTCTGGCGCAAAAGGGCCTGGGATCGGGTGGGCGGGCTCGATCCGACCTTCCAATTCGCGATGGACTGGGACCTTCTCGCGCGCTTCACCCAAGCCAATCTGCGCATCGTCCGGGTGCCGCATTTCCTCGGCGGTTTCCGTGTCCACAAGGACCAGAAGACAAGCCAGCACATCCACTCGACCGGAGCCGAGGAAATGGCCCTTATCCGGGCCCGATTCCACGGCGCCGAAGCCTCCGGCGACTGGAAACGCATCAATGCGTGGGCGCGGCGCGTGCGCCTGCGAGGCGCCCTGACGGCGCGGCTCCATTCGATCGGAATACGGCTCTGACCGGCAGGCTGTTGCGGACGGGGGCCTCCCGGACACGCCCTGGCTGGAATGCTATCTTGAGCTGCCCGAAGTCTGCTTCATGGCGGCATTGAGGCTGCGCCTTGCAAGGTCATTCGACGGTGAGATGCGCAGCGCTTCGCGGTACTCTCCTGCGGCCTCGCGTGGCCGCCCCAGCTGAAGAAATGTGTTTCCGAGGTCAATGTGCGCTTCGGCGTTCTCCGGATCCGCCTCCAGGGCGGCACGAAATTGATCGGCCGCTTTCTGCGGCAGGCCCGCCCTTGCCAGCATCACCCCCAGGCTCACATGGGCCGGCGCAAAGGCCGGATCCAGGGCCACGGCCGTTTGAAATTCGTCAGCCGCCTGCTTTGAACCGCCGCCTTGGTGGAGAGCCTTGCCAAAGTCGTAGTGCATGGCGGCATTTTGTGGCGCCAGGCGCAGCGCTTCCCTAAACTGCGCGATCGCCTCGTCCAATCGTCCCGGAGATTCCAAATAGGCATTGCCCAGATTGGCGTGCGCATCGGCATAATCCGGCCTCAAGCGCAGGGCCTCCTCAAACTCGGCTATTGCGTCGCCCAATCGCCCTGGCGTTCTTAACCAGGCGTTGCCCAGATTGTTGTGCGCCTCGACAAGCCCCGGATCGAGTTGAAGCGCCTCTTGATACTGGGCGATGGCGTCGTTCATCCTCCCCGGGATTCGTGACAACGAATAGCCCAGATTGCCGTGAGCGAGGGCGTAATCCGGCTTCAGCCGCACTGCCTTTTCATACTCTGCGATTGCCTCGGGCAGCAGACCTGGCGAATTCTGCAGCACTGACCCAAGGCTGTCGTGAGCGCGCGCGTTGGATGGATTCTTGAGGATCGTGTCATTCCAAATCGCCTGTTCGCTCGAATAGTCCTTGTTCCGTTGTGCGGCAATCAGTCCCAATCCCCCGGCAATCAATGCAAACACGATCAGACAGCGGCGCCCAGCCAAAGCAAAAGTTGCGAGCACCGTTGCCGCAATGACACCGGCCATGGGCAGGTAGATGCGATTTTCCCCCATTGGCTGGCTGACCACTGGAACGACACTGGAAACCGGTGCCAAAATCAGCAGAAACCAGCAAATTGCGAAGCCCAGCGACGGATGCCGTCTCAAAGCGCCAATGGCGGCCGCCAATACAAGACAGATGATCACGACATAGGGCCAGACCTCGGCCAATACTGGAGGCACGAACATGCCGTAGTCGAAAACCAGCGGATGCGGCCAGAAGACGAGGCAGAGGTATCTGACTATGACTCGACTTTCAGTTAATCCGTAGGCCCACCAAGTGACGCCTTGGCCAAAACCCACACCTCGGTCGTGAAGGCTCTCCGTAAGGCAAGCGAGAGGTATCCAGGTGCCGGCGAGAATCACGTAGCCTGGCCAATGTCGCCGCCAGGCGGCTTTGAAACCGCCGGAGATGAACGTTCTATCATAAAGCACCATCACAACAGGAACCGTGACCATCACCTCCTTGGTGGCGACCCCCGCCAGACACGCCAGCGCTGAAAGAGATAGCCAGTAATAGCCGCGTCGAGTGCCTTCTTCATCTGCAGCCCGCATGAAACAATAAAGCGTCAGCATGTAGAGCAGCGCCGTGAGCGATTCGGCCCGTTGGGACAAATAGGTCACTGACTCGGTCTGCAACGGGTGCCAACTCCAGATTGCGCTTATCGCGAGCGCCAAGAGATTGGCATTCGATCCGAAGCGCGCCTTGAGAACGGGGCTCAGCAAGGTGCGCCGCACAAGGACAAGCAGTGCCCATCCGGCCAGCACGTGAATGATCAGATTGACGAGGTGATAGCCGAAGACCGAAGTTCCCCCGAACGCGTAATTAAGGGCAAACGACAGATTCAGGAATGGCCTTCCTCCAACTCCTGCGCCGCTGGGAGGCCTCAAGACGGGCCAAATGGGCCATAGCTGACGAATCGACAAGTTGTCCGAAATAGAGGGCTTGTCGTCGAGAATCAAAGGAACCGAGAAGGTCCGGAGATAGATCGCGATTGTTCCGGCCGCAAGAATACCCCCGCTCATCAACCCGGGCCGGCCCGCGCACCAGGCGATGACGCGCCTTTGAATCGAGCCGACTGCAACAGGATTCTCCGCTGGCATGGCTGGGGGCCCAAGATCTCCGCTACCCATCCGGCTTCCGTTCAATCTGAAGCGATGCCAGCAAAACATCGTGGGAAATGGTGGCGATCGCGCAACGCTCATCGTTTATCCCGTAGCTAATGACCCATTGTCTGCCGTCAAAAGCGGCTCCGCAGGGATAAATCACCTCGCCTACCGCAGGATTCAGCTTCGGATGGTCCCGCGTTCCGCCGAACGGATTGGAAAGTCCAAGGGGGCCCGACGGGGAGGCAGTCGGCGCGAAAGGCACGGCGGCGGAAAACCGATAGGCCGCCGCGACGTATCTGTACTCCCCGGGCGCGCCGTTGACCGCATGGCAAATCGAGAAATATTCGGCCCCCACCCGCACAGGCGGAGCCCCGCCCCGCAATTCGCCGTAGATCGCCGTGAATGGGTCGCAGGCCCACGGGGTGGAGGCGATCTCCGAGCATTCGACGCGGTCATCGGATGCCCACGACGCCTCCAGTATCCGGTGGGGACAGACCGAATGAACGGCATGGGAGGCATCGTCCCCGAGAAACATCCAGTTCTTCTCCAGGGCCCGCCGGCCGCCAGTCAAGACCAGCTCGCGCGGGTGCCCGATCGCCAACAGGCTGCTCCGGTCAAATTCCTGGACGAACTGGTGGTTCATCGGGTCCTGCCATCCGGAATTCCAATAGAGCCAAAGCCGCCCCATGGCCCGAAAAAGCCGGGGATCCGCAAACCATCCCGTCGTCCTTTCGGCACGGCCCGCAGCGG
>CAZSEH010000183.1:0-3814 GCA_964605835.1 uncultured Opitutaceae bacterium | reverse complement strand
ACTTCCCCGCGTTCATCCTGGTCGACGACAAGGGGAACGATTTCTTCATCAACACCTGCGGCGCCTGCGTCCCCCCGCACTGACAGACCGCCGCGTTCAGAACTTCACCTTGATCGAAAGGTAGTCGCCGCCCTCGGCGTAGCGGCTGATCGTCTGGTAAAGCCGGTCGTCGGAAAGGTCCTTAACGTTGCGATCGCTGACGGGCGCAGGGGCGTCTCCACTGTACGTGGCGAGCGCGGGGACGACCCCACCCAAAAGGCGCGAGCGCCGTTCGGAAGCGGGTGGACTCATGTGCTCGAGCGGTTCGGCGCGCGCGCGAACGGCGGGAATCATCCGCGCGTCGAGGCTGCGCGACAGCCCGAGCAAGTTGCGGATCACTTCCGGCTGGGCTGCCTGCGCGGCGGCGAGATTGGCGGCGATCGAACGCGACGAAGGCGACTCGACGGCTTCCGATCCCGCATCAAGCGCCAGGCTTCGGGCATCCATCCGGACCGGAGTGGCGGCTGCGCGCTTCGCAGTATCGTTGTAAACGGCAACCGCAGCCACTCCCCGGCCCACGGAAGCCATCGCAACCTTGGAATGGTCCTCCTGTACGGCGGTCGCAGGCGAATCGGACTCGGCAACCTTTGTTGCATCGGGCAAAGAGGCCTCAACGCCTTCCTCACCCTTCACACCCTGCGGCGCCGGGGCGTAGACTCGGTACTCATGGAATCCAGCCAAGGCGACTGCCAGTGCGGCAGCGGCCCCGAGCGGAAGCGAAAAACGGGAGACGAGCCCGGCATAGCGCGAAAGCGGAGTCCACCACGGCCTTCTGGCCACGATTGCAGCCAACTGCTTCGCCCTGAGCTCGCGGTCAAACTGCTGCCAGAATTCCGCAGGCGGCTGCTCATTGCGTTTGAAACGCAGGAGGTTTTCGAGGGTCACCCGGGCTTTTCTGTCGGAATTCATCAGCTCAGGTAAGGTTGTAACTCTGCTTGAAGCAATTGTTTGGCGTAGTGCAGTCGCGAGCGAACAGTGCCGACAGAGCAGTTCATTACTTCGGCAATTTCCTGATGACTCAAACCATCTATCTCGAACAAGGTGACCACGGTACGATGTTTGATAGACAGTTTTTGCATCGCTTCGTTCAATTTTTCCTGAAGCTCCCGGGCAAAGGTCTCACGGTCGGCACCCGTCTTATCCGTCAAGGCGGCAATGAGTTCGCGCGATACAGGCTCGTCGGAATCGATCTTCTCGAGGCTGAAGAAGGAACGCACCCGGTTCTTCCTCAGGTGGCTCAGCGTGGAATTGATCGCTATCCTGTAGATCCAGGTGAAGAAGGACGACTGCCCCTGGAAGCGCTGGATCGACTGGAAAGCCTTGATGAACGCATCCTGCGTCAGATCGGCGGCGTCCTCCCTATTCGAAGTCAGGTTGTACACCACCCCGTAAACGCGATTCCGATACTTCACTGTCAGCCGGTCGAACGCTGCGACATCGCCCTCCTGGACGCGCCGAACAATGCTCCAATCCTCGTCGGCCTCCTGCAGCCGCTCGGGCGACGCCACAAGCGTCTTTCCGTGGATTCTTAGGGCTTCGAGCACGAACACCAAGGAATCCAACACCGCCGCCGGGGCAACCGAAAAACAGCCTTAGCCCGCATGCTTCAGGGTTCGAGCGCGCAAACCTGGGAACTTAGCAGTTCGGCAAGGCTCAGAAGGAGGGGAGTCGGCGGGCGACGGTCAAAACCGGGGCTCAGGGCTGCGCGGGCGGAGGCGAGTTCGGCGGCAACCGCCTCCGCCACGGCGGAAAATACACCCAGTTCGTTCATCTGCCTCAGGCGCAACGCGAGCTGCGCGGGCTCGCGGCCCTCAATCTCGCGCCTCAGCGCCTCTTTCTCGGACGGCCGCAGGCGTTCCATGAGCGCAAACAAGGGAAGCGTCAGCTTTCCGCTCAATAGATCGGTGCCCAGGGTCTTGCCGATTCGCGTTTCCTCGCCGAAAAAATCCACCAAGTCGTCGTAGATCTGGTAGGCAACCCCGAGATGCCCGCCGAAACGGCTTACAGCCTCGACATAGGCCGGCTCCGACCCGGCAAGGCGGGCGCCGAGGAAGCAGGAAACGCGGAAAAGTTCGGCCGTCTTGAGTTCGATGATTCTTCGGTAATCGGAACGGGTGACATCAAACGACCCCCTGCGCAGGGTCTGTACGATTTCGCCTGCACAAACACGTCGGGTCGAATCCGACACCGCGGCGCAAACCTCGGTCGTCGGAAACTGGGTCGCGAGATTGAGAGCGTGCGCAAACAGGGCGTCGCCCAAGAGGACAGCCGAGGCCGATCCAAAGGCGCGGGTGGCCGTGGTATGCCCCCGGCGAATATCAGCTCCGTCCATGATATCGTCGTGGACGAGGGTCGCCAGATGGATCAGCTCGACGACTGCGGCAGCGCGAACAATGTCCGGTGAGACCGATCCCGCCGGGTTCCAGCCGCTGAAGAAAACAAGCGCCGGGCGGATGCGTTTCCCAGAGGTATCGATACAGGATTCCGCCATTCCGCGGATTTCGGGCTCAAAGGCCGCAAGCTGGGATTCGAGCAGACGGTCCAGGGCTTCCAAATGCGGCCCCAGGAGTTTGAAAGCTCCGGCAAACACCATGGAGACGGACTTGGTGCGGACTCCGCCGGTCGGCATGCGCGGCGGGGTCATGGCGGCAGATGCAGTGTCGCTCATCGGTAGCGTGCAGTTCATAAGCCCGACCGGCCAAATGACCAACCAAAACGCCGTGTTTCCAAAGGGACAGCCTCCCTTTATTCACGGTCAAAATACCATTTCACGGGTGCCTGCCCCCGGGGCCCTCCCAAGGGCCTGTCCCTCGGAAGCCGGCGCAAAGTCGTCAATTCGAGGCTGAAATCGCAAATGAACGCGCGAGTGCGGTGGATGAATTTCGGACTTTTTCAGGCAGCAACCGGCCTTTTTCTGCTGAAATCGCGTGTTTTTCTGCGATTTTGACGAGAATTTATACTAACGCAAATAATCTGCAATTACTAGGATTGCTTATTTCTGATAAATGTTTTGAACGGCGATCCCCCTAACACCAACTAACCAAATTGCCTGCAAGCTCCGTCAACTTCAACTAAGGGGACAATTGGACCTAAAACAGATTAAGCAGATCATAGAGCTGATGAAACGCTCGGAGTTGTCCGAGTTCGCTGTTGAAGAAGAAGGGTTCAAACTGAAGATCCGCCGCGGCACTGGCGGCCTGCCGATCGTTTCCCACAACCGAACCACAGCCTCGCCTCCCGAGGCAGGGGCCTCGCATCCTCCGATCCCGGCCCCAGCCATCTTATCCAATCCTCCGATTCCCGCCGAAGAAGCCGGCGTCGGCTACGTCAAGTCACCGATGGTCGGCACGTTCTATCGGGCCGCCACGCCGGAAAGCAAACCGTTCGTGGAGAAGGATTCCGCGGTCGTCGATAACACCGTCGTTTGCATCATCGAAGCGATGAAGATCATGAACGAGATCCAGGCCGAAACCAAGGGGACGGTCATCGAAGCGCTCGTGGAAAACGGGCAGCCCGTTGAGTACGGACAACGGCTGTTCAAGGTCAAATTCGGCTGAATTGCGCGCCTTGATCGCAGGTTCCGGGCCCATAGCCCGGTTCACCGGGTAGCCCGGACCCGGCGCATCAAAGGCCGTGATTCCAGACATAGGCCAAAAGCCGCTGCCCTTATTTTCAATTTCCAGACCTAGATGATCCAAAAAATACTCATCGCCAACCGCGGTGAAATCGCCCTCCGAATCGTCCGCGCCTGCCGCGAACTCGGAATCAAGACGCT
>CAZSEH010000182.1:0-3878 GCA_964605835.1 uncultured Opitutaceae bacterium | reverse complement strand
CACAAATGCCCCAAGGCGATAAATCCAGTTACACTGACAAACAGAGGCGTCAGGCAGAGCACATCGAAGCCGGCTATGAAAAGAAGGGGGTCAGCACGAAAACCGCGGAAGCACGGGCTTGGGCTACCGTCAACAAACTCACAGGCGGGGGCAAAAAGAGCGGCTCCGGCAGAAGGAACGGATAATTTGAAACTACCGCAGCCAATCCAACCGATTTCAGAGCGGTTCCCCGCAATGGAGGAACAGGAAATTGGGTTCACGTTTTACGCTCCCGAGGCCAGGTTGGTTCAGTTGGCCGGCACTTTCAACGGTTGGCACCCGGAGGCCAACCCGCTTGAACACCCAGGATCGGGATCCGGAGAGTGGTTTGCACGGGTGGTCCTCAAGTCAGGCCAGTATGAGTATCGTTTCGTGGTGGACGGCGTTTGGACTGACGATCCACAGGCCACGCGGAGCGCGGCCAATCCTTATGGAGGACTCAATTCGGTTGTCATGGTGGGATTGAACGACAGGGCAGACCTGCTGTGATGTGGTCAATGCGTCCATGAACGCGTGCCGATCTGGCGCTACGAGACGCCTCGTCACTGACTCATTTTACCGCGACGCGTGGCTTGCGGACCTCGGTGAAGTATCGGTCCAGAGCCTCCAGTTTGTCCATGTTCGCAACGCCGCCTATGTGGATCGTGCTGTCGAAGTGCAGCACCTGCGGCTTTGCGCACGTGAAGACGGGCCAGTCGGCCAGCCCGGGTCCGTTCGGATCTCCATTCTTGGCAAAGTTGGTCCAGTAACCGATCAGGGTCCCGGAAAGCGCTCGGTCCTGCGCGGTCCAGGCGCCGGGGGCCTGGTCGGGGTGACCGAACACGTACGGAAGTTCCGCCCAATGTCCCGCGCCCCAGCGCGCCCAGGGAGAACCGGCAGGCGCCGGCGGCAGATGGGCGAAATGATAGTAATACACCGCCGCCTTTCCGGTCGTGGACTGGAGCTTCGCCCACGTCCACGCGTCCCAGCCAAACCGGACATCCCTCTCCAGCGCCGCGCGTGAGGCATAAGCCTCGTCATCGGTGTTTGACGGGTAGTGCGCCAGCACCGAGACCGGGATATTGGCGAGAATCGTGTGAGACAGGTCCGATCGGAAATGGGACGCCGTGACAACAGCGCCCTCCAGGAAGGGACGGCCCTCGTCGCCGTTCGTGCCGAGGAGAAGAGGGACATCGACCTGATGCCCGGCCGAAAACACGTCATACGGCTCCCGGCCGATCACGCGACCGTCCAGGAGAAATATCCACGGCATATTCTGTGCCGCTTGCAATATCTCCACAGCTGGCATGCGGCGCATATCGGCCAGGGAGGCCGCGCCCAGTTTCCTCTGAAGCGCCAGTCCCTTTTCCTCGGCCCCCTTCAAATGGAGCACGTCCGAGCCGGGAACGGCCGCCAGGGGAGGAAAAGCGGCGCCGCTTTCGGCGATAGCCCGCTGGAACAGGCCCTTTGCCGACGGAGAGGACATGAGGAGGCAGACCGAGCACGAGCCCGCGGATTGGCCGAAGATCGTCACGCGATGGGTATCGCCGCCGAAGGCTCCGATATTGCGATGCACCCACCTGAGTGCGGCGATTTGATCGAGGAGGCCGTAGTTGCCCGAGACGTGGTCCGGCGACTCGCGGCTCAGATCCGGGTGCGCCATGAAGCCGAATGCGCCGACCCGATAGCTGATCGTGACGACGAGGACGCCGCGAAGCGCCAGCCGGTCTCCCCAATAAAGCGGCATTGAGGCCGACCCCGTTGTGAAGCCCCCGCCGTAAATCCAGACCATGACGGGAAGCTTGGCGTCCGGTCGACGGGCCGGCGTCCAGATGTTGAGATAGAGGCAATCCTCGCTCGACGGTTCCGCGGGGGCGCCCGGGACGGAGGCGCCTGACTGGGGGCAGATCGGGGCGAAGGCCTCCGCCTTCCGAATTCCCCGCCAAGGCATCGAAGCCTGCGGCGGGCGCCACCGGAGTTCTCCGACCGGGGGCATGGCAAAGGGGATTCCCCGGTAGACTGTCAAAAGAGGCCCCTGTTGACCCTCGATCAGCCCGGATTCGATCCGGATCGGTTCGGCTGTGCAGACGGAAGCCATGGCGAAGAGGACTGCGCAGGTGAAGGACGAGGGTAGTTTTGTCATTGGGGTCCTTCATAGCACACCCGGTGGCCGCCCAAAGTTACCGATATTGCGTCAAATGGCCGAATATCGGATGATTCGTCATGGGTGTCCTCTAATCGTAAGTGTGCAACCTGGACATCCCGGCCTGGCTGCTTATGTCCGATGGCATGGCCACCTGCGTCATCAACTTGGCCATCCACGCCCGCCGCTTCGCGAAATCACGTCTAAGGCTTTGGGGCGTGACCTGCCCCCCGTAGCTGGAGGGCCAAAATGAGAGTCTCGGGCGGTTTGACCCAGCAATCAGTTTGCTCTCCTCAATTTCACCGAGCAAGATTGCTGCGTATCAGCCGAATCGCGATCTCCAGAGCCGGACAGCTTATGCACTCTAGCTTTTTTGACTTTGATGTTTTCCCTAGCACCCGCAACCGAAGTATCGGCTAACAGCGCTTGAGGGCACTCAATCGTGACCGAGGAAAGTCGCACTTTCAACGGCAGGTCCAAAACATGGGTAGCCTTGGCGGCCGGCGTTATCATTTCGGCCGGGTTGATTGTCTATGCCAATTCCTTTGCGGTGCCATTCGTGTTCGACGACCTCCCCACGGTTCGGGACAACCCTGGAATCCGCCAGCTTGAAACCGCCTGGCGCCAGCCCGCCCAACAGGGAATCACGATCAGCGGCCGTCCGTTGGCGGGCCTTTCCCTGGCTTTGAACTATGCTGTGAGTGGACCTCACGTATGGAGCTATCATTTGTTCAATGTCGCAATCCATCTGCTCTGTGGTCTGACACTTTTCGGGATCGTTCGCAGGACGTTTTCCCGTTTTTTACTTGGGCGCGGCGTTGGATCGGCGAGGAGCGGCAGCTTAGTCCGGTCTGAGCCCGCCGATCGGAACACATCGCTTGTCGTCGCGTTTGCCGCCGCGTTGCTATGGACCGTCCACCCGTTGCAAACCGAATCGGTCACCTACATCGCCCAGCGTGTGGAATCTATGATGGGGTTGTTCTACCTGCTGACACTTTATTGCTTTGTTCGGTATGCGGACCGGTTGTCCTCTGAAGCTCCATCGGAGGAAGTTCAGACGGAAGGGATGCCTGCCGGCGTCTGGATATGGCTCGCGGTCCTCGCCTCCCTCTGTGGCATGGCTTGCAAAGAGGTCATGGTCACGGCTCCGCTGCTGGTTGTGCTCTACGACCGGACGTTTCTGAGCGGAAGCTTTCGCGAGGCGTGGAGACGTCATCGTACGATATTCTTGGGTTTGGCCGCAACGTGGCTGCTGCTGGTTTTCGAGGTGGCCGGTGCCGGCAACCGGGGCGGCACGGCTGGATATGGCGCGCACGTTGGTCCTTGGCGTTACGCGTTGGCACAGTGCCCCGCGATCCTGCATTACCTGGGCCTCTGCTTTTGGCCCCACCCCCTTGTTTTTGATTACGGCTGGGGCTTGGCGTGGGGGCAGGCGGGTGTGTTGCCCTGCGCCGCAGTGGTGGCTGTCCTGCTAATCGGCGTCGCCGCGGCAGTCGTATTTCGGCCCGTCCTAGGTTTTCTCGGGGCGGCGTTTTTTGTCATCCTTGCGCCAACCTCAAGTCTGGTGCCCATCTCCACCCAGACCATGGCGGAACATCGGATGTATTTGCCCCTGGCTGCCGTGACGGTCCTGGCTGTTACCGCGCTGTATCACGGCCTTTCAGCCCTGTTCGCAAGCGACCGACGGGCTGCGCAAATTCTCCTTGTGCTGACGGCT
>CAZSEH010000181.1:0-4169 GCA_964605835.1 uncultured Opitutaceae bacterium | reverse complement strand
TCTTTGTCCGAACCGAGGCCAAGACCGCGCCTGACGGTGTCACGCTCCACGGCCTGCGGGATCTTTATGGTGACCGATAAGGCGTTTCCGGGGAGAGCTTGTTATTATTCCGGCCAATGAAAGCCTCCAGCCTGGAAACCCTAGAGAAATCGCAATTGCCGCCGTCCCAGGCCCGTGCCATCTTCCAGGTCATAGAAGCCGAGATGAGCGCACGGGACCACACCCTCGCGACGAGGTCCGACTTGGACCAGGGGCTCCATGGTCTCGAGCTCAAGCTCGAGGCTGTCCGGACGGAAATGCAATCGCTTCGCGCCGAGCTCAAAAGCGACATCCGGGACACCGTCCGATGGAACTTCGCCTTCTGGATCGCCCAGCTCGCCGCGATGGCGGCAATCCTGAAACTGGTCAGGTAGGGGCAGCCGCCCCTGCGGCCTTGCCATAATGGGGCATGCCCCCGCTGCGCCGCCTCGAACCTACCGCCACTCTTGACTTCCCGGCGCCGGGGACAACTTATGCACACCGCCATGACTTGGGAGCAAATCTGCGACGATCCGCACCTGCGCGACCTGCCCTACAAGATCGAGCAGGATCGGTTCGGCAGGATCGTCATGAGCCCCGTTAAACCCAAGCACGGTGGCCATCAGGGCGAGATCTACCGCCTCCTGCGCGACCTTTTGCCAGGCTGGACGGTGATCATTGAATGCGCGGTTGACACACCCGAGGGGGTGAAGGTGCCGGACGTGACCGCCATGCCCCGCGATCGCGTTCCGGACTGGACCGAGGTGCCGCATCTATCCCTTGCTCCGGACCTTTGCGTGGAAGTCCTCTCCTTGAGCAACAGCGCATTGGAAATGGAGGATAAACGCCGCCTCTATGCCGCTCTCGGCTGCCGCGAATTCTGGACGTGCTCCGAGGAAGGCCGGATGAACTTCTTCGACGCCGTCACGGGCGAAAATCTGCCGCAATCCGCCGTCTGCCCCGCCTTTCCTTCAGTCATCCGCTTGGAGTGAGTTCGCTTGCCGGGTGAGGGCCGTCCGCCCTAAAACCGTATAACAGCCTTGACACGCTGTAATCGGTGAATACAGCTCTTATAAGTTGTATTCAAAGATGACCCGCTCCCCCGATTCTTTCCAGGCCGTATTGACCGGCGATGTCATCGACTCGTCCCGGCTTGCCCCCACCGACCGCCGGAAACTGCCCCTTCTCCTGAAGCACGCCTCGCGGGAACTGCGCAAGGCCTTCCCCTTGATCGTGCCGTTCGAGCTCGACGTGTTCCGCGGCGACAGTTGGCAGCTGGTCGTGTCAGAGCCGGCCCTGTGTGTGCGCGCCGCCCTCTTCCTGCGTTCCAGCGTCATCGCCTCCGGCCTCTCCGGCCAACGGATCGACACCCGCGTCGCGATCGCGGTCGAACGGATCGATTTTGTTCCGAAGGGCCGCGTCTCCGAGGGCGACGGGCCGGCCTACCGGGCCTCCGGAGAGGCCCTGGACGCCCTGACCGACCAGGTCAGGATGAGCCTTGCCGCCGTCCCGGGAGCTTCCGCCAGGGACTCATCGGTGATCGTCCGCCTGATTGATGCCATCGTGCAGGAATGGACGGGCCGCCAAGCGCTTGCCGTCACAGGCCGACTGCGCGGCTGGACCCAGGCGCAGATCGCCCGGCTGTGGCCCGAACCCGTCACCCAGCAGTCCGTCGCCCGCCATCTGGGCCGTGCCCACTGGTCCGCCGTCGAATCCGCGCTTCTCCACCTGGAAAACAGCTCCAAAAAGCTGTAACCTCAATTCACAGTCTTTTCCCGCTGTTATTAACCCTTCCATGAACCCCGCCCTGGACCTGGGCCTTCCCCTCTTCTGCGCCCACCTTGTCGGCGATTTCATCGCCCAGACTGACGGCATGGCCGCCGGGAAGAAGAAGGCCACCATCCTCGCGATGCATGCGGCCATCCAGGCAGCCATCGCTTACGTCCTGGCGGGCCGTTGGGGCCTCTGGCCCGTGCCCCTGTGGATATTCTTCACCCACGGCGCAGTCGATTTTCTCAAGGTCCGGACGGCCCGCAAAGGGACCGCCGTTTTCCTGGCCGACCAGGCGGCCCATCTCGCCGTGATCGCCGCCCTGGCGATCGTCTACGGCGCCGATGGATCCAGCCATTGGGCGGGCCTGTTTGGGCGGATCTGGCCCTGGACTCTCCTTATCGCCTGCGGAGCGATCCTTTGCGTGCGCGTTTCCGCCATTCTTATCGGATTCTGGGTGCAGCCCTACCTCGATGAAATCCAGCGCGCCGGTTCCCCCGCCGTCCCCGTGCGCGGACTCACCAATGGAGGGCGTGTGATCGGGCAGTGGGAACGCTGCCTCATCTTCCTTCTCGTTCTCATAGGACAGCCCGGGGCCATCGGCTTCCTGGTCGCGGCCAAATCGATCTTCCGCTTCGGTGAACTCACCGACCGGCAGAACCGGATGGAGGCCGAGTACATCACGATCGGCACGCTGATGAGTTTCGGGATCGCCCTCGCCATCTCGGCCGCCACGGTCTGCCTCGCCCGGCGCCTGTAGCTCAGGCCGGGATCTACCGCCTCCTGCGCGACCTTTTGCCAGACTGGACGGTGATCATCGAATGCGCGGTTGACACACCCGAGGGGGTGAAGGTGCCGGACGTGACCGCCATGCCCCGCGGTCGCGTTCCGGACTGGACGGAGGTGCCGCATCTGTCCCTTGCTCCGGACCTTTGTGTGGAGGTCCCCTCCCGGGGCAACAACGCGGCGGAAATGGAGGATAAACGCTGCCACTATGCCTCTCTCGGCTGCCGCGAATTCTGGACATGCTCCGAGGGCGGCCGGATGAAGTTTTCAGCGCGAAGTCCGGCCGACCTCTTCGCCGCTCTTCAATCTGCCCGGAGTTTCCAGTATCGATTCGCCTCGAGTGACCGGGTCGCCATTAGGGGGGCCTGCGCAGCCTAGATGAATTTGATCTTCCGTGCGGCCAGCCAGAGCATGCGAAACAGAATGGCCCCGTGCCGCCACCGCTGGATGTTGGTCGTTCCATACTGCCGGTCGCAGTAATGGACGGGAATATCCAGGATCCTCAGGTGGAGCAGCCTTGCCCCGAACAGCATGTCGAAATCCCCAAACGGATCGATTGAATCCAAATAGGGCCTGAGCGCCACCGCCGCCTCGAAATCCTTCCGCCACATGACCTTCGTGCCGCAAAGGGTGTCCTTCACCGGCGTTCCCAAAAGCCACGAAAACTTCAGGCCGAAAAACCAATTGGCGACCTGGTTCAGGAACCTCATCGCCTTTGCCTGCATTGGGTAATACAGCCTGTTGCCGTTCGCGAATTCGCATTTTCCCATCACCATCGCATCGAAAAACAAGGGCAATTCCTCCGGTGGCGTCGACAAATCGGAATCGAATACAAACACCATGTCGTGGGTCGCCAGCTTGAGCCCTTCCCGCACGGCGTCTCCCTTTCCTTTTCCCGTCTGCCTCGCGGTCTTGATCTTCAAATCGGGATGCCTCCCGGGCAGCGCCTGAATTTTACCCCACGTGTCATCAGTGGAGTTCCCCTCGACAAAGATCCACTCGATCGAGCTGAAGACAGGCGTCCTTGGAATGATCTGGTCGATATGCCCCGCCTCGTTCCGGCACGGAACGATGATCGAAACCGACGCCTCCTTCACGACCGGAATGTCCCGGCACACATAGAACCTCGCCATGCACACGACCGGCACGAGCGGGGCGATCCACCGATTGATAAGATAGCCGATCCCGAGAAGCCGCAGCGGACAGAGGATCTTGCAATCCTCATGCACCAGCGTCCAACCGGACAACGTCAGCAGCGCCCGGACATCCTTCGGGTTGGCCCAATTGGAGAAAGGCGGCGGTCTCGACAGGCCGAACATCTGAAAAACCTTCTTGATCGGAAACCACACCGCACTGTGCGTGTACAGGACAAGGGTGTCGGTTGCCGCCTTCTGCTCCTCCAGAAACGCCAGGGCATCCGGCTCGTACTGCAGCCGGTCCCCGACAAAGAGGGAAGGGCGCGTCTGCAGCCTCTCCGCGATGTGCCGCGTCTGCGCCCGGAAATAGTCCCCCGACCGGTGGAGTTTGACCTCCGAGAAGAATTTCCTCTGCGCCGCCCGCCTCTCGGCGATTTCGCGACTGATCGAATAGGGTTC
>CAZSEH010000180.1:0-4177 GCA_964605835.1 uncultured Opitutaceae bacterium | reverse complement strand
ATCAGGACGTTTCGAAGGCTGGGCATTTCAGAATGACACAATGCCGATCCGGCCCTCCACGCAAGGACGCACCCATCCAATCGGGCATTGACCGGAAGGTTGCCCCGCTTACGATCTTCCTTTCACCCGAATTCTTCCCTTCTGAGCCTCTTCTCGTGAACGTCCAATTGAACACAGTTTCCGACACGCGAAAGAGCGTCGTGGTGACGCTCGATCCCGCCGAAGTCGACACGGAGCACAAGTCCGTGCTCGGCGATTTCATGCGCCAGGCGCGCCTGCCCGGGTTCCGCCCGGGGCATGCCCCCGCGGCGATCGTCACCCGCCGGTTCGGCAAGGAGATCGCAGGCGAGTTCAAGCAGAAGGTCGTCGCCCGCGCCTACCGCGAGGCGGTGGAGGGCCAGAAGCTCGACGTCATGAACATCGTGAACATCGAGGAGGGGACGATCGAGCCGGGACAGCCCGCGGCGATTACGGTGACGGTCGACGTGCGGCCCGAGTTTGCGCTTCCCGACTACGTCGACCTGCCGACGCAGGTTAAGCCGACCGAGCCCACGGATGCCGAGGTGGACAGCGTTATCGAGAGCCTCCGCGGCGAACGGGCGGACTTCAAGAGCGCGGACCGCCCGGCCCAAAAAGGGGATTTCGTCAAACTCGGCTACGAGGGGACCCTCGACGGCAAGCCGATCGCCGAGATCGCCCCCGACCGCCAGCTTTTCGGCAAGGTGCCGCAGACCTGGGAGGAGGTTGAGGGCGAGAACGAGGGACACCTGCCCGGATTGGGCCGCCAACTGGCGGGCCTCAAGGCCGGGGACAGGAAGTCCGTTCAAATCATCTTTCCGGCGGAGTTCCCCGCGCTTCCCGCTCTGGCTGGAAAGACGGCCGCCTACGCCCTGGAGATCCAGGAGGTGCGCGAGCGCGTCCTCCCGCCGGTCGATGCCGAATTCTTCAAGGCCCACCAAGTCGAAAGCCTCGAGGGCCTGAAGACTCAGGTCCGCAGCAACCTCAAGCTGCAGAAGGAAATGAGCAACAAGGTCGAGCAGCGCCGCCAGGTGGTCGACGCCCTCGCGGCAAAGAGCGACTTCGCCGTTCCGCAAAGCCTCGTCGACAGCGAAACCCAGGATGTCCTGCGCCGGTTCATCGAGGACAACATGCGCCGGGGCATCCCGGCCGAGCAGTTCGAAAAGGACAAGAAGGAGCTGTTCGCGAGCGCCCGCCAGACCGCCGAGAAACGCATCAAGGTGCAGCTCCTCCTCGCGAAGATCGCCGAGAAGGAGAAGATCGAGGTGACCGAGCGCGACCTCGACAACTTCATCTATCGGGAGGCTCTCCGCTCCAAGCAGCGGCCGGAAAAGCTCGCGAAGGAACTGGCCCGCGAACGCTCGAGGCTGCGGGCCGCGCAGGACTCGATCGTTTTCGACAAGGCGGTTGATTTCCTGGTCTCCAAGGCTAAGATAACCACACCGTGAGTTATTACGTCCCAATCGTCCTTGAAAACACAGGCCGCGGCGAGCGGTCGATGGACATCTATTCGCGCCTGCTCAAGGACCGGATCATTTTCATCGGGACCCCGATCGACGACAATGTCGCAAACGTGGTCATAGCGCAGCTTCTTTTCCTCCAGATGGAGGACTCGAAGAAGGATATTCACCTGTACATCAATTCGCCGGGCGGCGTCGTGACGGGTGGAATGGCGATCTACGACACGATCAATTTCCTCCAGTGCGACGTGGTCACGTACTGCGTCGGCATGGCCGCCAGCATGAGCACCGTCCTTCTGGCCGCGGGGACGAAGGGAAAGCGCTTCGCCCTTCCGAACAGCCGCGTCATGATCCACCAGCCGTCCGGCGGAGCCGGCGGCCAGGCCGCGGATATCGCGATCGCGGCCAAGGAGATTCTCCGCTGGCGCCGGACCCTCAATGAGGTGATCGCCAAGCACACGGGAAAGACCCCGGAGCAGGTTGAGAAGGACTCCGACCGGGATTACTACATGAGCGCGGTCGAGGCGAAGGAGTACGGCATCGTCGACCACGTGGTCGATTCGACCCGCGAAGTCGCCAAGCTGTCCGTCAAGAGCGCCGCGTGAGGCGTCGCCCCGGGTGCCGCGTATCCGCGTTCCAAGGCCGCTGTTGGGTAAGTAATCTCTGCACTCGACACCCGCCCTGTTTAGGTCACCCTTGAATCATGGCAAAATCGTCGCGGATGACCCTTTGCTCGTTCTGCGGTAAATCGCAGGCGGAGGTGAAGAAGATCATTGCCGGCCCGGGAGTCTACATTTGCGATTCTTGCGTCAATGTTTGCAAAACCATCATAGACAGGGAGGTTAAGCAACCCGTCGCGGATGCAAAGCCGACGATCCGGCTGATCAAGCCATCGGAGATCAAGAAGGTCCTGGATGACTTTGTGATCGGCCAGGATCACGCGAAGAAGGTCCTTTCGGTGGCCGTGTACAACCACTACAAGAGGCTTCTTTTCGACTCGGGCCAGGCGGCCAAGGAGCCGGGAGCCCTGTCCCCGGAGTTTGCCGACGTCGAGATCGAGAAGAGCAACATCCTTCTGGCCGGCCCGACCGGATCGGGAAAGACCCTCCTGGCCCGCACCCTGGCGCGGATCCTCGATGTGCCCTTTGCCATTTCGGATGCGACGACCCTGACCGAGGCCGGCTACGTCGGCGAGGACGTGGAGAACGTCGTTCTGCGGCTCCTCCAGAATGCCAATTACGACGTCAAGCGCGCCGAATGCGGAATTATCTACATCGACGAGATCGACAAGATCCGCCGGACGACCGAAAACGTCTCCATCACCCGCGACGTGTCGGGCGAGGGCGTGCAGCAGGCCCTTCTAAAGATCCTGGAGGGCACCGTGTGCAACGTGCCGCCCCAGGGCGGGCGCAAGCACCCGAACCAGGAATACATCCAGATCAACACGACGAACATCCTTTTCATCTGCGGCGGCGCATTTGTCGGACTCGAGCAGATCATCAAGAAGCGCCTCGGCCAGCGTTCCCTGGGCTTCCACATCAACGCCGAGGACCACGAGCTCAGGCCGGAGGAGATCATGAAGAAGATAGCGCCCGAGGATCTGGTGCGGTTCGGCATGATCCCGGAATTCATCGGACGCCTGCCCGTCGTCTCGGTCCTTGACGAACTGCAGGTCGGCGACCTGGCAAAGATTCTCCTAAGGACGAAGAACGCGATGGTGAAGCAGTATTCGAAGCTCTTCGCAATCGACGGTGTCCGCCTCCGGCTGACGCCGGATGCCGTGAAGGCCGTCGCCCAAAAGGCGGTCGAGCTCAAGACCGGCGCCCGCGCCCTGCGCTCGATTCTCGAGAACCTGATGCTGGAGGTCATGTACGACATCCCGCAGCGGGACGACGTCGCCGAGGTCGTGATCGACGCCGGGGTCGTCGCCGGAAAGAAGCGGCCGACCCTGCGCCGAAACGCCAAGAGCGAGCCGACCGAGAACGCCGCTTGACGATCTATCCGGCCATCGACCTGAGGGGCGGCCGCTGCGTGCGCCTGGCCCAGGGCCGCGCCGACCAGGAGACCGTCTACTCCGAGGATCCCGCCGAGGTGGCCGCCGGGTTCAAGGCGGCCGGAAGCGCCTGGGTGCACGTGGTCGACCTGGACGGCGCCTTCACCGGACAGCCGCAGAACATGCCCGCGATCCTCGCGATCGCGGCCGTCGGCCTGCGCGTTGAACTGGGAGGGGGCCTGCGCTCGCGCGAGTCGGTGGAGCGCGCCCTTGGCATGGGCGCCAGCCGCGTGGTCATCGGCACCCGGGCCGCCGAGAGCGATGAGTTTGTGGCCGGCCTCGTCAGGGAGTTCGGCGAGCGGATCGCGGTCGGAATCGATGCGAAGAACGGCCGGGTTGCGGTCAAAGGATGGGTCGACACGACCGGCACAAGCGCCCTTGCCCTTGCCCGCAGGATGGCGGGACTCGGTGTCGCAACCCTGATCCACACCGACATCAGCACCGATGGGATGCTGACCGGACCCAATCTTGCGGCCCAGGAGGCCCTGCTCGGGGCCGTGGGCTGCCGCGTGATCGCGTCCGGCGGCGTAAGCCTGCGGGAGGACGTGAGCAGGCTGGCGGCGCTCGCCCTGCGGCACCCAAACCTCGACGGCGTGATCGTCGGCAAGGCTCTCTACGAGAAGCGGGTCGATCTGGGCGATCTGCT
>CAZSEH010000179.1:0-4201 GCA_964605835.1 uncultured Opitutaceae bacterium | reverse complement strand
ACCAAGGCATATGGCGCAGCCCTGCCGACCCTGACGGCGAGCATCTCCGGTTTTGTCAACGGGGATACCTCTTCTAGCCTTACGACGCAGCCGACCCTCGCGACGACGGCGACCATCGCCAGCAGCGTGGCCGGTGGGCCCTATGCGATCACCGCCTCGGGAGCGGTGGACTCCAATTACGCGATCAGTTACGTCCCCGGGCAATTGACCGTTTCACCGGCGACCCTGACCCTGGTCTATAATGCAACCCCAGTGACCCAAACCTACGGGACAGCGATTCCGACCTTTGCCGGAACCGTGAGCGGATTTGTGCTCAACGACACACTGGCGACTGCGACGACTGGGACGCTGACATTTACGACTACGGCGACACAATCGAGCAACGTCGGGAACTACGCGATCACCGGCTCGGGCCTGACGGCGGTCGGCGGGAACTACACCTTTGCGCAGGCAACGGGCAACAACACCGCGCTGACGATCACCCCTGCGACCCTGACTTATACGGCAAACACAGTCAGCCAAGTCTATGGCACCGCCATCCCAACGCTTTCCGGCGGGGTGAGCGGGTTCGTGCTTGGCCAAACCCAGGCAACAGCGACTTCAGGCACTTCGGTCTTCGCCACGACGGCGACACAGTCGAGCAACGCCGGGAGTTACGCGATTACGGGCTCCGGCCTGACGGCGATCAACGGAAACTACACGTTTGCACAGGCGGCCGGCAACAGCACGGCGCTGGCTATAACCCCTGCGATCCTGACCTATGTGGCGAACACAGCCAGCCAGACCTACGGCACCGTCATTCCGAATTTCACTGGCAGCGTGACAGGGTTCGTGCTCGGTCAAACCCAGGCGACAGCGACCGCGGGAACGCTGGCTTTCACGACACCCGCCACGCAATCGAGCAACGTGGGCAGTTACGCGATCAACGGTTCCGGCCTGACGGCGAACAACGGGAATTATACCTTTGCGCAGGCGGCGGGTAACAGCACGGCCCTGGCGATCACCCCGGCGACCTTGGCCTACACGGCCAATCTGGTGAGTCAGACATACGGCACTGCGATCCCGACTCTCGCCGGCACGGTGACTGGTTTCGTTCTCGGCCAGACCCAGGCGACAGCGACGACAGGGACGCTGGCTTTTGCGACGCCGGCGACCCAATCAAGCAACGTCGGCAGCTACGCGATCAACGGCTCCGGCCTGACGGCGAACAGCGGAAATTACACCTTTGGCCAGGCGAAGGGGAACGCCACCGCGCTCACGATCACTCCCGCGACGCTGACGTTCACCGCAACGCCGGTCACCGATCCAACCGGGGTTGTGATTACAGGTCTCACCGGCACGCTCACCGGATTTGTCCTCGGTCAGAACCAGACAACGGCCACGAGCGGAACATTGACCTTCACGACGCCGGCCAACGTTTCGAGCGGGCCCGGCTCCTATCCGATCGACGGCGGCGGACTGACCTCGCAAAACTATGTCCTTGTCCAGGCGCCGGGGAATTCCACTGCGCTGACTCTCCAGGTTCCCGTCTCCCAGGCCCAGATCAACCAGGTCACCATTTCGACCAACAATCTTCCTCAATTTCCGACGTTCGCAGGATTTTCAGGCGAGTTCGGCGGTTCGTTCGACGGCGGCGGGGATGCAGTCGAAGGCGAATCGCTCGGTTCGACGTCCTCTCTTCCGCCCGACAGCGGTGATGCGGATGTGGCCATCGAAGTGGGACGGGTGGTGGTGAGTTACCGAACAGAAGTGAAGAGCGGCAGGGAGGTTTACGCGATCGAGGCGAACAGCCTGGGCATGGCATCGAGCTTCACGACCTTTGACAAGAATGACCACCCCGCGATGCGAGTCACCCACAAGGCCCGCGGCCAGGGGAAGGAACCGGAAAAAAATGACATTCAAAACAGCGCTTCGGGCAAGACCTGAGGCTTTCCTCCTGGTTCTTCTTGCCCTTTTCCTAGTCTCAAGCTCAGGACTTTTGGGCCAGACCTACCAACAGGTTGCGCCAAAATCCCCGGAGCAGGACAGGCAGCCCGTGGCTGTCGCACCGGCTGCGCCGGCGACGGCTCCCGTGGCTGATCCCAACGAGGTCCTCGTGCCCATCCTCAGGGGCGTGCGACTGGTTCCTTCGGTCGAACGGGTGAGCAAGACGCCGATATCCGTGGGAGAGCCGCTCGTGATCGTGGACCTCCCGTGGCTGAGGCAGGGCTCGGCGGATTCCGCGGCGAATGAGTTCGTGGGACATCCGTTGACGCGGGGCGACCTTGTGCGCCTTGTGCGGGAACTGGTCCTCCTCTGCCGCGCATCGGATCGCTCGGTCGTGGACGTGTTTGCCCCCCCGCAGGACGTCTCCTCCGGGGTCGTGCAGGTGGTCGTGATGGTTGCCAGGTTCGGCCAAGTCACCGTGGAGGGGAATCGGTTCTTTTCCAGTCCAGTGATGCTCAGGCAGATGCGCGTGGCCCAGGGCACCGAGATCACCGAGTCGAGCCTGATGGGGGACATGGACCGGCTGAATCAGAATCCCTTTCGCCAGGTCGATCTCGTGTATTCGCGCGGGGCCGAGGCCGGGATGACGGACATCGTCCTTCGCGTGCGCGACATCCGGCCGGAGCGCGTGTATGCGGGCTATGAGGATTCGGGCAACGCGGTGACGGGCCTCGGCCGCGTGATGGCCGGATTCAATCTTGGAAACCTTTGGGACGAGGATCACCAGGTGAATTACCAGTACACGCGCAGCACCGATTCCGACCGGCTGCAGGCGCACAGCGGCAGCTACACCGTGCTGCTGCCCTGGCGAAACATAATCAGCGTCTACGGCGATTGGTCCCAGGCCATTTTGCAACCCGGAGAGCTCTTCGCCCTGGACGGTGTCAGCTGGCAGGTGGGTCTTCGCTACACGGTGCCCTTGCCGAACATGCGCGTCTATGAGCAGTCCCTGGTGTTTGGCGCCGACTACAAGTGGTCGAACAACAACCTGGCCTTCGGCGGAGTCCAGGTCTTCAACTCGCCGGAGAATATTGCCGAAGGATCGATTGCCTACACCGGATCGAGGACGGACCTTCACGGCACGACCCAGGGTTCAGTCACCCTGTTCGTGAGCCCCGGAGGGGTGGGGGGCCTGAATCACGATCACGACTTTGCCGTGCAACGGCCCGGGGCAAAGGCGGACTACGAGTACGTGCAGGCGAGCTTTGCGCGGATCGAACGGCTGCCCAACAAGTACACGCTCATGCTGACGACGTTGAGCCAGTGGTCTTCGGGACGGCTCCTGCCTTCGGAGCAGTTTGGCCTGGGAGGCGGCGCCTCGGTGCGCGGATATGACGAGCGGCTGGCGAACGGAGATGACGGGGTGTCGGGACAGCTGGAGTTGCGCACGCCAAACCTTCACTTGCTGGGCAAGATTCCCGACAAGACGCAGTTCCTTGTCTTCGTCGACGGGGGACGCGACTGGCAGCACAACCGGATTCCCGGTGAGTTTGACTACACATTTGCGTCGGCCGGACCCGGCATTCGCCTCAACATCGGCACGCACGGGACCATCAAGGCCGACTATGGCTTTGAGCTACAGCGGATCTCGGGAACCCGTTCGGGCCGGCCCCATCTCTCGGCAATCCTGAGTTTCTGACGGGATTGCCGTCATCCCGACGAAACCGGGTGAATACCCTAGATATACTATCAGAACACATTGATAATAAATATTTTAAATTTATGGTCAATGACCTGAATCTGGGGTGTCCTGCCTGGGTAGTAATACGTAAATGGCGCCTATCGGCTTGTTCAGTCTAGAAAATTTTCTAATCCATAACGCTGCGGATCTTATACCGCACCCCCTGTCTGCCACAATTTGTTCTGATTCCGAAGCCCTTCATTCCATGAAAAGCCATCCCTTCCGCTTGCCGGCATTTCGCAGTGTATTCATTTTTGCCGCACTGATCGGACTCGCTTTCACCCCTAGGCATGCCAATGCCCAGCCGTCCCCGATTCCGCCCGCGTATTTGGATTTGCACGATTTGAGCGCCGATGGCAGCCAGGGCGCCAATCCGAGCGGCCCGCTGCTTCTCGCGAGCAACGGCTATCTTTACGGCGTGGCCACCGGTGGCGGCGCATATGGCAATGGCGACATCTTCCGTGTCGACAAGAGCGGCAACAATTTCCAGGTGGTTTACAGCTTCACCGGCGGAGCCTCGGATGGCGGCAGCCC
>CAZSEH010000178.1:0-4329 GCA_964605835.1 uncultured Opitutaceae bacterium | reverse complement strand
GTCTTCTGGTTGGAGCGGGCTATCGGAATCGAACCGACGACCGATGCTTGGGAAGCACCCGTTTTACCACTAAACTAAGCCCGCAGAAGGAGCTGCTGGGAGCCAGCACATTTCCGCCCCAAGCGTCAATGCTCTTTAACCAACCCGGCCATGGTAATGGTTGCGCGGCCCGGCAGCCACCCATATAGTCATGATCAACCATGGCCCTCCCCCAGACCGCGCCCGATTCTCCAGCCGGATCGGACGAGTCCCTTGATTCGGCAATCCTGCGATTGCTGATGGAAAACATTCCCGATCGGATCTACTTCAAGGACCGCCAGAGCCGGTTTGTGCGGGTCAACCGGGCCCACGCCCAATGGCTTGGCGCTCCCTCGCCCGAGGCCGTTGTCGGGCAGACGGATTTTGATTTCTTTGCGCGGGACCATGCCACCGTCGCCTACAACGAGGAGCAGCGGATAATCGAAACCGGGCAGCCCGTCCTAGGAGAGATCCAGTTCATCACGAAGCAGGACGGCCGGACGGCGTGGGGCTCGACCAGCAAGCTGCCGTGGCGGGATGCCGCAGGCCGGATCATCGGAACCTTCGGGCTCACCCGCGACGTAACGGCGGCCAAGCAGGCCGAGGAAAAACTCACCGAGGAGCACAATCTCCTTCGCACGATCATAGACCACCTCCCAAGCCGCATCTTCGTCAAGGACTCCGCCGCCCGGTACCTCCTCAACAACGAAGCCCACCTCCGTGAACTGGGCGTCGCCCGGCAGGAGGAGGCAAAGGGGCGGACCGTGCGCGAATTCTACACCGGCCAGCGCGCCGATCAGGCGATCGCCGACGACCTCAAGGTCCTGGCCGGCGGACCGCCGGTCATCAACCAGGAAAAGTCGGACTACGGCCACCAGGGCAGCACGCACTGGTGGATCACGACAAAAGTTCCCCTGCAGGACATTCGGGGAAAGATCATCGGGCTGGTCGGCATCAGCCACGACATCACCCAGCGCAAGCACACCGAGCAGGAACTGCAGCGGCGCTCGGCCGAGATGGAGGCCGACGTCCTGATGGCCAGGCAGATCCAGCAGGCCTTCATTCCCAGGTCCTATCCCGTGTTCCCCCGCGGCGCCCTTCCGGAGACGAGCGCCCTGCGATTCGCCCACCGCTATATCGCAGCGACAACCTTGGGAGGGGATTTCTTCGATCTGGTTCCGATTTCCAACAGCCGGTGCGGAATTCTCGTTTGCGACGTCATGGGCCACGGAGTTAGGGCCGGCCTGCTGACCGCGCTCATTCGCGGCGTTGTCGAGGAGTGCTGCATTCAAGTCGGTCATCCCGGAAGGGTTCTGGGTGAGATCAACCGGGCCCTCATGCCCATCGTGCGCGAGACCGGCCAGCCCGTCTTTGCCACGGCGTTTTACGGCGTCATCGATATTTCGGCCTTTTCCCTCAAATACGCCGTTGCGGGCCATCCCCCGCCCTTCCTTGTCCGGCCCGGCCGCGATCGGGCCGTCGCCCTTGCCTTGCCGGACCCCGAGCCCGCGGCCGGACTGATCGAGGGTTTCGAGTACAGCCACCGCGAGTGCGAGTACCGCCCCGGGGACATGCTGCTCGCCTACACAGACGGCATCGTCGAGGCCTCGAATTCGGATGGTAACATGTTCGGAGACGACCGCCTCCGCGCGCTTGTCGAGCAGCACCCCGGCAGTTCCCCCGGGGAGTGGGTGGACCGGATCGTCAGGCAGGTCGGCGCGTTCACGGGAAGGAACGACTTCGACGACGACATCTGCATCGTCGCCGCCGAGTTCGCTGCAAAGGGAACGACCGGCAGCGCATGAGGTCACGTGGGCCCGGGCTAACGGGTAGTAACAGCTCATACGACCGTGTGAGAATTTTCATCGTCCGTCTCCTTCTTTTTTCCGCCATCGCCGCGACAGCCGGGGCCGTCACGGCCAATTCCGACCGCCTGCCTTTTTCGAACAGCATCAAGGCAGTGCCCGAGTTGCAGGCCAACGAACAGCCGGGCCGGCGGCCGGTCATCACCCGCAGGACCCTTCGCGGCGACGAACTGTCCGCCCCAATGACATTCGAGGTCGCGTTGCGGATGCGCAATTTCGCGGAATTGCAGGCCCGGATTGCCCGGGGCGAATTGATCGCCCCGTCGGAAATGGCGGCAAGATACTATCCCCTGGCGGAGGACTATGCCCGGACCGTCGCATGGATCCGGACCCAGGGGCTCTCGGTCTCCCGGACCGATGACAACCGCCTGGCCGTCTTCGGCCGCGGCAGCGTCGACGCTGTCGCCAGGGCCTTCCAAACCCAGTTTGCCCGGGTCAACGCAAATGGCGCCGAATACACCTCAGCAATCGCCGCACCCAGCCTTCCCGCCGACGTCGCCCCGGCTGTACTCGGAATACACGGCCTCCAGCCGCACATCAGACTGCACCGGATGGTCAGTTCGCCTCCGAACGCGGAGGCGACCTCTTCCTACTACCCAAGCCAGATCGCCACAGCCTACAACGCCTCGTCAACCGGACTGACCGGATCCGGCCAGGTGATCGCGATCTATGACAACGCTTTTCCCGCGACCACCGATCTCACGGCCTTCTGGAGCGCCACGGGAGTCGCCGGATCCCTCGCCAATGTCCAATTCGTCAATGTGAACGGAGGCCCGTCCACCCAGGACGCTCTGTCGCTTGAGGAGGCCACGCTCGATGTCGAGTGGAGCAGCGGAATGGCGCCCGGCGCGGTGATCCGGGTTTACGGGTCCGATCTCAATGATCCGGCCTCGTTCGACGAGACGTTCCAGCAAGTCTACGCCGACCTTCAAAGCCAGCCCGGGCTGCGCCAGCTTTCGATTTCTTACGGCCTTGGGGAGAGCGACTTCGACAGCGACTACCTCGTTGTCGAGGCACAGTACATGGCAAACCTGACGAGTGCCGGCGTCACCGTGCTCGCGGCCTCCGGCGACACGGGCGCCTATGCGAATGGAGCCGGAACCGCACTGCAGCCTTCCTACCCGGCTTCGGATCCCAGTGTGACGGGCGTCGGGGGCACGACCGTGACCGTGAACTCAAACTCCACGGTGACTTCGGAGACCGCTTGGTCCGGAAGCGGCGGTGGCATCAGCACTCATTTTTTGCGCCCGGCCTGGCAGACCGGCACAGGGGTTTCCTCAGGGAACATGCGCCTGACTCCGGACGTGGCCGCCCCCGGCGATCCCAACACCGGGGCGAAGATAATCCTGTCGGGCCAGCCCTCGGTCATTGGCGGGACGAGCTGGTCAACGCCCGTCTGGGCTGCGTTTTGCGCGATGATAAACCAGTCCCGTTCCGCGGCAGGCCAGCCGCCCCTTGGTCTTTTGAATCCGAGGATCTATCCCCTGTTGGGCACCTCGGCCTTCCGGGACATCACGAGCGGCGGCAACGGCGTCTACCGGGCCGCAGCGGGTTACGACCTGTGCACG
This sequence comes from uncultured Opitutaceae bacterium, assembly GCA_964605835.1. Lineage (GTDB taxonomy): Bacteria > Verrucomicrobiota > Verrucomicrobiia > Opitutales > Opitutaceae > Palsa-1447. The sequence goes on along the minus strand of CAZSEH010000178.1, from coordinate 878 downwards.
GGCGCCGGCGTTCCAAACGTGGCCAACCTGATACTGGCGCTTGGGAAGGGAAACACCGCCCCGGAAATTACCGACCAAATGGGCAATCAGGCGGTGACTGTCGGGCAGATCGCGACATTTGCCGTCGCTGCGGTGGGCACAACGCCACTGGGCTATCAATGGCAGCGGCTGCCCTGGGGAAGCCAATCCTGGGTCAACCTGACCGACGGCGGAACCTACGGCGGCTCGACCACGGCCGACCTGGCTGTCTCAAGCGCCAATTATGCGATGGACGGGGATCAGTTCCGATGCGTGGTCAGCAATGCGTTGGGATCGGCCACCAGCGCCTCCGAGTATTTGAATGTGGATCCGGTCGGGGTCACGACACTGGCGGGCTGGCCGGACGCGTTTGGTTCCGCGGACGGCATCGGCCGAATGGCGCGGTTCAACTATCCCGGGTCAATCCGTATGGATCTCGCCGGAAACGCCTATGTGGCCGACGCCGGAAACGATACGATTCGCAAAGTCACCCCGCAGGGAGTCGTCACGACGGTTGCGGGAACGCCTGGACTCGCCGGAAGCACGAATGGGCCCGCGAGCGGAGCCCTCTTCAACACTCCCGCCGGCGTTGCCGTGGACTCCTCCGGCAACGTTTATGTCGCCGACAACGGCAATTTCGAAATCCGGGAGATTTCAGCGTCCGGAACAGTCAGCACGCTTGCCGGCCTGGCGGGAGTGCAGGGCACGACCGATGGGACGGGAACCAGCGCCCGGTTTTACGACCCCCAGAACCTCGCCCTCGACGGGAAGGGAAACCTCTATGTCGTCGACGGTGGAGCCAATACGCTGCGCCAGATCGTCCTTGCGACCGGTGCCGTTACGACCCTGGCGGGCTCGCC
>CAZSEH010000177.1:0-4412 GCA_964605835.1 uncultured Opitutaceae bacterium | reverse complement strand
ATGCTCCAAGACGAGGGCAAACTCGACCTGACCGCGCCCATCTCCCGGTATCTCCCCGATTTCGCCGCCCTGAAAACCCCGTCCGGACGGCCGGCTCAGCTCACGCTCACCCACCTGCTGACCCACACTTCCGGCCTCGGTGAAGCTCCGGCCGCGGCCGCTCTCCAGGCGCATACGCTGGTCGACCTGACCCCGCTCATTGTCGCCGCCCCGATGCAGTTCGAACCCGGCGCCCGCTGGAAATATTGCCAGGCGGGCATCAACACCGCCGCGCGGATTGTCGAAGTGGCGAGCGGCATGCCGTTCGACGCATTTGTCCGCCGGCGCATCCTCGAGCCGCTCGGAATGAAAGATACGACGTTTCGCCGGACCGCGGATGTCGCGGTGCGGCTCGCCACGGCCTACGCGAAGAACAAGGCCACGAGCAAGCTGGAGCCAGTTCCGCCCCGGGCGGACATAGGCTTGCCCGACGACCCTCCATTCGGTAACTCCGGACTATATTCGACCGGCCCAGACTACGCGCGCTTCTGCCAGATGCTGCTCGGAGGCGGCGTCTTTAAGGGCCGCCGTCTCCTAAGCCCCGCCGCCTTCAAACAGTTGACGACGATCCAAACCGGCAGCCTCGAGACAGGTTTCCTGCAATCGGCAAGGGACGGCGCCCGCGGCGCGAACTATGGCTGGGGCATCGGCGTGTGCATTCTGCGCCAACCGCATCCTGGAGTGGCCGCCATGCTCTCGCCCGGCACCTTCGGTCACGGAGGCGCCTGGGGCACCCAGGCCTGGATTGATCCGGTCCGGGGCGTCGCTTACGTGCTAATGGTGCAGCGGACAAATCATCCCAACGGCGACAATTCCGAACTTCGGCGCGCATTTCAGGAGGCGGCCTCGCGCGCGCTCACCAACTGAACACCGTTTAACCCACATGAGAACCACTCTGCTCTTCTGTATCGCCCTCAGCCTGTGCTGCGTATTCGCGTACGGCCAAACAGGTTTGTCGCCCGACGAGAAGGCAATCTGGAACCTGGAATCCGCGTGGAACCGGGCCTACGTCGACGGCGACGCCGTAAAGCTGGCCGATGTGGAAAGTAAAAATTATGTCTTCACCGAGTCCGACGGCACCGTCCACACGCGGGCGGACGAGCTCGCCCACACGCGTGCCGGTGCGGTGCACTTCACGGAGATGAGCCTCCACGAAGCGACGGTTAGGATCACCGGCGACACGGCGGTCGTGACGGGCCGCCTGGTGGTCGCCGGATATGGCGGAGAGGGTCTGTTCGGTGAAATCAACGAATCCACTGATACATTCGTGCGGGAAAACAACGCATGGCACGCGCTGGCCAGCAGCGAAGTCTTGCTGGCGCCGAGCGCGCACTCAGCGGTCACTCCCCTCTGGCGGGACGGAGGCAACTGGCTCCAGCGCCACGCGGGGTATGTGGCCGACGCCAGGAAGGGCGGCGTCGACCTTCTTTTCATCGGGGATTCCATCACGGACCTCTGGCACGACAGGGGCCGGGCGTTGTGGGATCAGTACTTCGGAAAGCTCCACGCCGCCAACATCGGAATCAGCGGCGACCGCACCCAAAGCGTCCTCTGGCGCCTGGATCACGGCGAGGTCGCGGGGCTGCACCCCAAGGCCGTGGTGCTCATGATTGGCACCAACAACACCGGCATCGAGCGGGACGGTCTTACCCCCCGCAACACTCCGGCCGAAGCAGCCGAGGGCGTTATCGCGGTCGTGAACGACCTGCGTCAGAAACTACCGGAAGCCCAGATTCTCCTCCTTGCTGTGTTTCCGCGAGGCCACTTGCCCGACGGTCCGAGCCGCCTTCAGGTGGCGGCGGTCAACCGGATCCTCGCCGGTTTGGACGGTACGGACCACGTTCATTATCTGGATATCGGTTCCAAGTTCCTTACTGCGGACGGGGTATTGAACCCGGACATCATGCCCGACTACCTCCACCCCAGCGTCAAGGGATTGGAAATCTGGGCCAGGGCCATCCAGGCTCCGCTAGCCGGTCTCCTTGGATCGGGCAATTGAAACCTCACTGCCCGGGAGCGGGCGGCACATAATAGTCGCGGGCCAGCTCCATCGTCACAATGATGTTGAGGGCCCACTGGGAGGTTCCTGGTGTGTCAAGAATGGGGATCTCCTGCACCGGATAGGGAACGCTCGAATCGTTGATCAGGGCAGGATGCTCGGGGAAGCGATCGCGCACATTCCGATTCCGCAAAAACGACCTAAGCTCATCCCAGGCCTTGTGCCCGATCGCCGCGTCGTGCTCCGCATACGCCACATAAGCCGTGATGCGCGGTGCATAATAGCTCGCCGGCGCCGGCGTGCCCTGCGCCACCTTCTCGCACATCGTATTCCAAGCCTTGAAAAATGCAGGATAATCGACCAACTGCTGCAGTTCAAATCCAAGCTCATCGCCGCCAAACAAATACATAAAATACCCACCCTTCTGGTTGGGCTCTCCGATCTCAAACATCTCCTTCGTATTCAGGTCATACCGGAATCCGTTGTGATAATCCAACCCGCCCGGCAATGCCACCAGGCTCTTCATGCTCCTTAGCAGGTAATCGCGATACTTGGGTTCGCCCGTCCTCTCCCACTCCGTCATCCAGTTGCCCGCCAGAGCCTCCCAGTCCGGGGCGATGCGGAAAACGATTGGCTCGTCCGCCCGGACCAGTTCGTGCCGCAGTGGCTGAACCCGCGCAATCGTCTCGTCCACCGTCAACACTTCGCGCATCAGATCCCCGGTCCTCTCGTCGGTCGTGAGGTAATAATAGAAGCGCTTGAGCAAGGCTTCGCTGATTCGGGCCTCCTTCGCGCCGTCGCCCCAGTGGCTCACATTGTGACGCGATCCCAGGCCGGCAAATGGCCCCTCATGATAGACGTCGACCTCGCTCGTGTTGCGGGTCATGGCCTCTGCAAAGCGGAAGAGATCGGCGCGCCCGGTGCGCAGGAACGAATACCAAAGCCAGAGGTTTGGCATCAGCTCGGTGTTGTTCCACGCATGCCCGCCGATGTCGTACATCCATTCATGGCGGCGGGGGTCGTAGGTTCGCATAAAGTCGCCGTAATCCCAGAACCCATACCAATGGCGCATCTCCACCTCCCGGCTATAGAACTGAAACGCCCGGTTCAACTCGTCCTCCAAAGCCGCCTTGTCCGGGGTCGAGCGGTCAGGCAGGCTCCAAGCGCCTAAAACCCGCGTATCGTGGTAGTACGCGGGCGTGCAGACGAGCAAAGGCGGTTCGAGCGCCGTTTTCTCCATCGCCGCTAGATCGGCCTGGGATGGGGTGGTCCCGACCGCCCAAAGCGTCAGCTCGCTCGTGTTGGCCACCCCATAGGGAGTGCTGAATCCGTCCTGATGGTCCTCGTAGGAAGTGCCGTTGTGGCCGATCGTATCATAGTGCCGAAGATCCATGGGCGACGCATCGGGCGACCAGAACCACACTTTGAGCTCGCCGGCCGCCATCGAGGCCCCGGCGATCTCGAGCGCGGCCGGATACTTTTCCCAGAAGCGTTTCACGCCGACAGCCAGGCCGCCTGAAACGTCCCCCAGAAACGCAAAGCCACCCGCGCGGCGGCCGTTGCCGACATGGAGCCACGAGCTCGCTTCGCCTGTGCGCTTGTCGATCGAGAATGAATCCGGCGCAAGCTGGGAGATTTTGAACCCGTCCCAAACCGCCACCGTTGCAAATTGCGCCTTCACCCTGGCCCCGAGCTGGTCCAGGTTGGGGATGCGCTTGCCGACTAGCTGGTCACGGTTCATCCGGTCGGAGTTGGCCACCGACGGCACATAGCCTGGGCTCATAAGGATCGGTTCGCTCCAGAATCCGACCCCATCGCCGGCAAAGCGGACGTGCCGGTTCTGCCTTTCCTCCCGGAACGGCACCGTGAAGGCCAGCCCAAGGCCGCGGATGAAGTCAGTTCTGGCGTCGCCATCGTAGATGAAGGAATGGACGATTCGAACCGAGGTGAGGCCGGCCGTGAAGTAGAGCCGCACCGTGAACGGCAGCCACGACCGGGGCGAACCGCTCCGATTGTGTGTGCCTTCGATTCGGACGACCGCCCGAACCGGACCGGATTGCTCGACCGTCACCTTGGCAACAAGGCTCGTGTAGTTTTCCTCCCGAAGCGTTCCTTCGGACTGAAATTGAGAACGGTCCTCCCGAATGGCGATCAGCCGGCCGTCGCGGCCGACCTCGCGCCCGTCCACCGCGAGGGAGTCGATCAAATTGGGCCCGCTTCGAGCGATCCGGCAATTCAGCGGACCAGTCGAAATCGTGACGGAATCGGCGGCCTCCGTCACCCGTATTGGAGACTCAGGAGCGACGGAGGCGCCTTCCGAAACGATCAGGGTTCCAGCGAGCGCGGAATCGGCCGCGATGGCCACGCCGGTCCA
>CAZSEH010000176.1:0-4446 GCA_964605835.1 uncultured Opitutaceae bacterium | reverse complement strand
GTCACCAAGAAGCCCGCCGAGGTCCGCATGGGCCAGGGCAAGGGCCCGGTCGAGTACTACGTCGCCGTCATCAAGCCCGGCGTCGTCCTTTTTGAACTGGCCGGCATCCCGATCGCCGTCGCCAAGGAAGCCTTCCGGCTCGCCGACGCGAAGCTGCCGTTCCACTGCCGCTTCATCGTCCGCGAGGGCACCGAGACATAAACAAGGACCGGACAAACAATCACGCCACGCCATGACCGCCAAAGAAATCCGTGAACTCTCCCCCGGGGAGATCAGCACCAAGCTCCGGGAGACCCGCGAGCAGCTCCTCCAGCTGCACCTGCGCAAGCAGACCGGCCAGGTCGAGAAGACCCATGAAATGCGCAGCCTCCGCAAGGACGTGGCCCGGCTCGAAACGATCGCCAACCAGAAGAAGCGCGCGCCCGTCGCCGCCGCAACCCCTTAAGCCATCATGTCCTCCGCCACACCCGGTTCGCGCCACATGCGCAAGACCCTGATCGGCAATGTCACCAGCCGCTCCGGCGACAAGTCGGTCAAGGTCACGATTCCCTACAAGACTCCGCATCCCCTTTACCACAAGGTCATCAATCGCAAGACCGTCGTCCACGTGCACGACGAGAAGAACGAGACCAAGGTGGGCGACCGGGTGAAGATCATGGAGACCCGCCCCATGAGCCGCCTGAAGCGCTGGCGCGTCATCGCCGTCATCGAAAGCTCGGCAGGCCTCGTCCCCGAGGCCATTTCCGAGACCGATGTCGCCGCCCAGGTTCCGACGAAGACCGTCCAGCCGACAGCACCCGCTGATGGCCCCTCCGCCTCCGCCAAGGCTGCGGCGGACTCCGCTGCAGTTCCGCAGGCCTAGTCACCTCTCATAACAATCCACTCTCCTCCCGAGGAGGTCTCCCATGATCCAACTGCGCTCCATCCTTGAGGTCGCCGACAACACCGGCGCCCGCAGGGCCGCCATGATCAGCCGCAAAGGCCAGAACACCGACACCGCGGGTGTCGGCGACATAGTCACCGTGCACATCAAGGAGAGCACGACGGATGCCACCGTGAAGAAGGGCGAGGTCGCCAAGGCCGTGGTCGTCCGCACCAAGGCGCCCGTTCGCCGCTCCGACGGCAGCTACCTGCGCTTTGACAGCAACGCCATCGTCATCATCGGGCCCGACAACAACCCGAAGGGCACCCGCATCTTCGGCCCCGTCGCCCGCGAGCTTCGCGCGAAGAACTTCATGAAGATCATCTCCCTTGCGCCGGAGGTCCTGTAGACATTCGGTTTCCCGCTTCGGCGGGATGACGGAGCCGTCGCCATCGGCGCGGCTCATCATCCGGCCCGGACACAAACTTAAAAAAATTCGATGCAAAAGTTTCACATCAAACGCAACGACCCGGTGGTCGTGATCGCCGGCTCCCACAAGGGGAAGGAGGGCAAGGTCCTCGAGATCCTTCCCGCCAGCGGCCGCGCCCGCGTTGAAGGCCTGGCGATGGTCAAGCGCCACCTCAAGAAATCCCAGGAGAACCCCCAGGGCTCGATCGTCGAGCGCGAAGGCTCGATCCACCTGTCGAACCTGATGCTCAAGACGCGCCATGAGGCGCGGCTCGCCCGCAGGAGTCCCTCCGCCTCCTCAGCCTCCGCCAAGGCCGCGGCGGACGAGGCGCCCAAGGCCTAAGGGCGCCGCGAATGCAGAACCGCTGATCCACACCCGCCATGAGCTACACTCCCGTCCTCAAAAAACTTTATTGCGAGCAGGCCATTACCGAGCTTGTGAAGACCCGCGGCTACAAGAACGCGCACGAGATTCCGAAGCTCGTGAAGATCGTCCTCAACTCGGGCATCGACGCCGAGGCCGACAAGAACCAGATCGCCGACGTCCAGAAGGACCTCGCCCTCATCGCGGGCCAGAAGCCGGTCCTTGCGAAGGCGAAGAAGGCCATCTCGAATTTCAAGCTGAAGGAGAACCAGGTAGTCGGCTGCCATGTCAGCCTGAGGGGCAACCAGATGTGGGAGTTCTTCTACCGCCTCGTGGCGGTCGCCCTCCCGACCATCCGCGACTTCCGCGGCGTCTCCCCGAAGCTCGACGGCCAGGGCAACTACAACCTGGGAATCTCCGATTTCACGATCTTCCCGGAGATCATCGAGCACAAGAAAGGCATGGGACTGGACATCACGATCGTCACCACCGCCGAGACCGATGACGAGGGCCGCGAACTCCTGAAGCTCCTCGGCATGCCCTTCCGCCGGATCGATCCGGCCGACTCCGCCCGCGGCAAGGGGGCACACAAGCCCGCCCCGGCCCCGGTTGAAGCCCCCTCCGCCTCCGCCGAACCTACGGCGGACAAGGCCTCCGCCCCCGCCGCCTAGCAACCCTTTGCCCGCCAAACCATGCCGAAGACCTCCGCCATAGAGCGCAACAAGAAGCGCATCACCCTCACCGCGAAATACGCGAAGAGGCACGCCGAACTGAAGGCGATCCTCAAGAACCCCGCCACGACCGACGAGGAGTTCTTCGCAGCGCAGAAGAAGCTTCAGAAGATCCCGAAGAACGCCCTGCGCGTGCGCATCCGCAACCGCTGCTCCATGAGCGGCCGTCCGCGCGGCTACCACCGCAAGTTCGGCGTCTCCCGCATCACGTTCCGCGAACTCGCCCTCGCCGGCAAGATCCCGGGCGTCATCAAATCATCCTGGTAAATCCCCCTGGCCCACGGGGGTCGGATATGACCCGCGAGCCTTCCTTCTCACCACATCCGCCATGACCGATCCGATCAGCGACTTTCTCACGCGCCTTCGCAATGCAAGCAAGGCCAAGCTCGACGAGTGCCCGAGCCCGCATTCCAACCTGAAGGAGAGCATAGCCTCCATTCTCAAGGCCGAGGGCTACATCCACGACTACACCCAGGGGGTCGACGAACTCGGCCACAAGACCCTGGTCGTGAAGTTGAAGTACGTCGAAGGGGCCGCCGTCATCACGGGCATCGTCCGCGTTTCGACGCCGGGCCGCCGCCTGTACTACCGCTACACCGAGATTCCGCGGGTCCTCAACGGGCTCGGAATCGCCATCATCTCGACCTCCAAGGGCCTGATGAAGGACGCCGACTGCCGCCGCCAGAAGGCCGGGGGCGAACTGATTTGCAACGTCTGGTAAAGGAGTCCGCACCATGAGCCGCATTGGCAAGCAACCCGTTCCAATCCCCGACAAGGTCAAGGTCGCCATCAACGAGACGACCGTCCGCGTCGAGGGGCCGAGGGGCAAGGTCGAGAAGACCTTCGCCCCCGTCGTCTCGATCGAGATCGCCGACAACAAGGTCCGCGTGAAGCCGCTGGAGGAGACCCGTTTCGCCAACGCGATGTACGGCACCGCCCGCTCGATCATCGCAGGCATGGTGAAAGGCGTGACAGCCGGCTACCAGAAGGACCTCGAAATCCAGGGCGTCGGATTCAAGGCCAATCTCAAGGGCAACCAGCTCGACCTGGCCCTCGGCTACTCGCACCCGATCCTGATGACCATCCCCGAGGGCATCAAGTTGACCGTCACCGACGGCACCAAGCTCAAGGTCGAGGGCTGCGACAAGCAGCTCGTCGGCGCCGTCACCGCGGAGATCCGCAGCTACTACCCGCCCGAGCCCTACAAGGGCAAGGGCGTGCGCATCGTCGGCGAGCGCGTCCGCCGCAAGGAAGGCAAGACCGTCGCGTGACCATGCGTCTTCACCCAAACATAGGTCTTCACCTTCGAGCCGAGGATCAAGCCGACGCACTTCGTGCGCGGCTCATCTCGTGCCGAAAGTTTAAGGTCATTTGAGCAAATAATTTAAAACAAGAGAAATGAACACCGTCCGCAAAGCCCAGCTCCTGCAGAAGCGCCGTTGGAGGATCCGCAAGAAGGTCTTCGGCACCGCCGCCCGCCCCCGGTTGAGCGTCAGATTCAGCGCGAAGCACATCTACGCCCAGGCCGTCAACGACGATGCGGGCGCCACGCTTGTTTTCCTGTCGAGCCTCGATCCGGAGCTTCGCAAGCTGAAACTCCACGCCAACCTCGACGGAGCCCGCAAGCTCGCCGTCGCCTTCGCCGCAAAGGCCAAGGCGGCAGGGCTCGCCTCCGTCGTATTCGACCGCAGCGGAGCGCGCTACCACGGCAAGGTTAAGGCCTTTGCCGATGCCGCGCGCGAAGGCGGCCTTCTATTCTAAACATGAGCCTTCACCTTCGAACCGAGGATCAAGCCGACGCACTTCGTGCGCGGTTTATCTCGCACTGCCAGGGTTCTTGCGAAGTCGCCCTTAATAGCTAAACGAATGAGTACAGACACCGTTTCCACAAATCCCACGCCCGCCACGCCCGTTCCCGTCGAAGTCCCGCAGGAGGCGGTCAAGGTCTCCGAGGCAGTCAAGGCTCCCGAGGCAGTCAAGGCTCCCGAGGCAGTCAAGGCTCCCGAGGCGGCCAAGGCGCC
>CAZSEH010000175.1:1694-4449 GCA_964605835.1 uncultured Opitutaceae bacterium | reverse complement strand
ATCTCCGAGGTGAGCCCGGAGCACCGGGTGGTGATCATCGAGGACACGGTGGAACTCCAGTGTTCGTCGAAGAACGTCGTGCAGCTTCGCACAAGCGACACGGTGACGATGCAGGGCCTCCTAAGGGTGACGATGCGGCTGCGACCGGATCGGATTCTCGTGGGCGAGGTCCGCGGGGCGGAGGCCCTCGCGCTCCTGAAGGCCTGGAACACCGGGCACCCTGGTGGCCTTGCGACGGTTCATGCGAACGACGCGTCCTCCGGGCTATTGAGGATAAAGCAGCTCATTGAAGAGGGGCTGCAGGGTGGGAAGGCGGATCCGGAGGTGATCGCGGAGGCTGTGGGCCTCGTGGTGGTGATTAAGAAAACCTCGGTAGCACCTGGTCGGCGGGTAAGCGAAATGGTGCGCGTCCTGGGGTACAAAAACGGCGCGTACGTTTTGGCGGATGATTTTTCAGCGTCCTTAACCCCAACTCCCACAAAAAATGACCATTAATCGAATGAAAAATCGGCTTGCGGCGCTCCTCCTCCTGGGCGCGCTGGCGTTCCTGGCACTTCCAGACAGGGTTTCCGCGGCGCAGGCGCAGGGCCTGCCGTGGGAGGGCCCGCTGGCAAAGCTCCAGGCGTCACTTTCCGGTCCTGTGGCCGGGGCGATCTCGATTATCGCCATCGTCATTTGCGGGGCGGCGCTGATCTTCGGCGGCGAAATCAACGAGTTCACAAAAAAGATGATTTTTGTCGTCCTCGTGGTCTCGGTGATCGCCGGGGCAGTGACGCTCTACGACACGTTCTGGGGCGCGAGTGCCGCACTCATCTAGGGAGATGGCGCTCACAAGGACACCGATTTACCAGGCGACCGTGCGCTCCCAGCTCCTGCTCGGAGGGGAGCGCGCTCTTGTCCTCACGCTCGCGATGCTCTCCGCGCTTCTTATCTTCTCGGCGCAAACCTTCAAGGCCGCCGTTCTCGGGGCGGCGCTCTGGGCCGTGGGGATGTACGTCCTTCGCTGGATGGGGAAAGCGGACCCGGAGATGTCGCGGGTGTACGTCCGGCACGTCAAATACCTCACGTATTATTACGCGCGGTCCCGGCCGTTTAGGGAGCAATAGCGCCATGAGTGAGCCATTGGGACGTTCTCGCGATCTCACGGGAAAGAGCGGAGCCGAAGCTCCGCTCTTTAGGACAATAAGTGCGGACGACTGGAGGCGTTCGATCGCGAGGGCGCGCGCAGAAGGAAACGACGTTTCGAACGCGATCAAGGCCCTGGTTGAGGCGAGGCAGAAGGCGAAGTTTGGGGAGGACCTGGTGAGGGCGGCCGAAGCGTTTGCCGACGATTTGGGAGGTCCAGGAGTCGTGGCGATTCCGCTGCGGGTGGCCATCAGGGAATACGCTGTGGGGAAGGGGAGCGCCGACGTGCTGATGGAGCGAGCGCACGAGTACGCTTCGGCCGTGGAGCGCGTGCCTGGGAAAGGCCAGGGGCTCGCGGTTCGGCGGTCACAAGGGAGGGGCGCTCGGTGATACCGCTTAAAGAGTTCCGCGGCAAAGAGGCCGGCTTGGCGGATCTTCTCAACTACGCGGCCGTCGTTGAAGACGCCATTGTGCTAAACAAGGACGGTAGTCTGATGGCCGGTTGGTTCTACCAGGGCGATGACGTGAGCTCATCGACCGATGACGAGCGCAACATAAGGAGCGAGCGGCTGAACCAGACGCTGGCAAAGCTCGGCAACGGCTGGATGACGCACATTGACGCGATACGGTACGAGGCGACGGCATACCCGGCGCCTGAGAGTTCGCATTTCGCGGACCCGGTGAGCCGGCTGATCGACAACGAGCGGCGGGCCCAGTTCGAGGCGGAGGGGGCGCACTTCCAAAGCATGTATGCGCTCATCGTCACCTACCTGCCGCCGCTGGCGCGCGTGGAGAAGATGGCGAGCATGATGTACGACGACGAGGAGAAGGGGAAACCGCTGAACCAGGCCTCGCGGATCCTTGGCTCGTTTAAGCAAAGCATTGCGGAACTGGAGGACGGGCTCTCCGGAGTCGTCCACCTGCAAAGGATGCGGGCGGTTCGCTACAGCGACGAATGGGGAGGGGAGCACGTAAACGAGGAGATCCTCCAGTACCTCAATTTCACAATCACGGGCGAACAGCATCCGATCAATCTGCCGCCTTGCGCGATGTACCTGGATTCGCTTCTGGGTGGCGCCGAGTTCCGAACCGGAGTGACGCCAAAGATCGGGGAGAAGCTTATCGGGGTCCTGGCGCTGGATGGGTTCCCCCCGGAGTCGACTCCGGCGATCCTCTCGGAACTCGACAAGCTTCCGCTTCGTTACAGGTGGTCAACGAGGTATATTTTCATGGACCGGGAGGAGGCGAAGACGCACCTCGAGAGCTACCGCCGCAAGTGGCAGCAAAAGACGAGGGGGTTTCTGGATCAGATCCTGAACACCAACCGCGGCGGCATTAACCAGGACGCGGCGAAGATGGTTGCCGAAACCGAGGTTGCCGGTTCGGAGGCAAGCGGTGGCCTTGTGGCGTTCGGGTATTTTACGGCGGTTATCGTCTTTCTGCATGAGAAGCGGGGCCCGCTCGAGGAGGCGCTCCGGGTGGCGCGGCGCGTCATTCAGAACCTTGGATTCGGATGCCGGATCGAGGGGGTAAACGCCGTGGAAGCGTGGCTTGGAAGCCTCCCGGGGCATGGCGTTCCGAATATTCGCCGGCCCGTCATCACGACCCGCGTTCTTTCGGACCTGATACC
>CAZSEH010000175.1:0-1594 GCA_964605835.1 uncultured Opitutaceae bacterium | reverse complement strand
GCCGGCTTCATGCCGCTCGCCGACATCGACACCGACGCCGATCAAGCCTGGGCGGAGGAGTGGATCGAGGGATGCGCGGCCATCCAAATGGGCGAGGGCAAGGTGACGCCGGCGCATCGCAACGCGATTCACAATGCGATGAAGCTCCTGCGGGCGGAGAACCAAAGGGAGCATCGGTCGCTGACGAACTTCATCACGAACCTGCAGGTTCAGGAGCTTCGAGACGCCCTGGCGTACTATTCGATCGATGGCTCGGCGGGGGACCTCCTGGATGCGAAGACCGAAAGCCTGAATCTGCGGGATTTTCAGACCTTCGAGATGCAGGATCTGATGGCTCGGGGTGAGAAAGTGGTGATCCCGGTGCTCCTGTACCTCTTTAGGCGCATCGAAAAGAGCCTGAAAGGCCAGCCGGCGCTCATAAAGCTGGACGAGGCCTGGATCTTCCTGGGCCACCCGGTTTTCCGGCCGAAGATTCGCGAATGGCTCAAGGTGCTGCGCAAGGCCAATTGCGCGGTGATCATGGCGACCCAGAGCCTCACGGACGCGGTCCGGAGCGGGATCCTGGACGTCCTCATGGAGTCCTGCCCGACGAAGATCCTCCTTCCGAACGAGGAAGCGATGAAGGGGGACGCAACGACAGAGGGGCCTCGGCGGTACTACGAGCAGCTTGGGCTAAACGCCCGGCAGATTGAGATCATCGCGACGGCAACACCGAAGCGGCACTACTACTACCTTTCGACGGAAGGCAGGAGGCTCTTCGACCTGAACCTTGGGCGCACGGCGCTGGCATTCGTGGGCGCCTCGAGCAAGGCCGACATCGCGACGATTCGGGAACTCGAACGGGTGCATGGCGCCGAATGGCCCCAGCGTTGGCTGGAAAAGCGCGGCGTCCGGGTGAACCCCGAGGACTTCGCAACCGCCGGCGAAAAGAAGGCGGCGGCGTAGCACTGGAACGGGGATCACCAAAGACCATGGAAACGAAAACGATCAAGGGTTGGATCCGGGCGCTGGCCCTTGCGGGCGTCTGTGCGTCGGGGATTGCCGGAAGGCTGAACGCCGGGGCCGTGATTGGTGCGACGGAACCGACACAGATACTCAACAATATCCAGCTCGTGGCCCAGTACGGGAAGCAGGTCCAGATGGTCCTGCAGCAGGCGCAAATGGTGCAGAACCAGCTGAAGGCATATTCGCTTGAGCTCCAGAACACCCAGGTTCTAAGCGGCCTCGACTGGCAGAATGCCACGGTGTCCCTGAACGGCCTGGCGATCAACTTTCAGCAGGGCTCGGGTGTGGCGTACGCGGCGGCGCAGCAAGACGCGGCGTTCACGCAATTCCATCAGACTTTTGCCCAGTATGCGGCGAAGACGGCCGGGATGCCGACGCCGGCAACCTATCAGCAGTGGATCCAATATAACACCGATGCGGCAAACCGGGCTGCGAACGCGGCTGGGCTCACGATTGCGCAGGCAAGCAGTGAACAGGCACGGATTGCCGCGCTTAAGGCGGCCGGCCAGACACCGCAGGGCCAGGTGCAGGCGATCATGGCGGGAAACGCCCTCGCGGCGGAGGAGTTGGATCAGCTGAGAGCCCTCAA
>CAZSEH010000174.1:1620-4508 GCA_964605835.1 uncultured Opitutaceae bacterium | reverse complement strand
CGCAGGGATGGCAATGATTTACTGGTGCGGGTCTTCAATGCCGAAGGCGATGGCAGTCCGCAGGAGATCGTTTTCGACGGCCATGCGGACCGCGTTGAAACCGTGGAATTGAACGGGCAGGCCATTCATGACCTGCCGCAGGCCCGCGTTGCCGGCAAGACGACCATCCGGCTGTCCGTTCCAAGATTCAAAGTGCAGACCATCCGATTGGATGGCTACTCGGCCGGTCCGCTTTGATAGGGCGCGTACCGATGCGCGTTTCAGGGCGCTGGCAACGCCACTTCGCTTCCCGGCCTCTCACGCGCCTAAGCCGGGGCGGCGTTTAGGCGCCTGCCGGCATTTCGGCGGGGACTAATTCGACGGAACCGCCTACATCCGTTGAAAAGTTGAGGTTCTCGCCTTCGAGGGTCTGGGTCGGTTTCCCCCGACGGATCAATTCAACGGGGTGCCCGGGCCAAGGATTATGGACGACGCAGGGGCGTCCTTTCTCGCTCATGATTACGAGGTCCTTGACCACCCCGCGGCTCAGGCTGGCACTCACGAGAAAGGCCCCGTAAGCTCGTAAGGTGTGAAATCGGGCGTCCCGGCTCCTGGGCCAATCCGGGAAGAACCGGAGTATCCCCTCGTGGCTTTGAAGCAGCATCTCATCGACCGTGTTAGGGACGATGCTGCTGTTTTCGAGCATGTGGAAGTCATTATACACGATTCCATTGGGCTGGAATCTCATCCCATGGAGCCTTTTCAGGAGCAACTCCGGATCGTACCCGACTCGGGCTGCAGACGGGAAGAAGGAAGACGTGCCGTTAAGCGTGGCCCACCCGTTCGTGTGCTCAACCATGTCGCGGGCAATACCAAGCAGCATCGGGTCGCTGCCGAGCCCGATCTGCCCGGCCGGATAGATATAGGTGAAGGTCATCCTCTGAATGACGGACCGTCCGTCCCTCTCTCCCGTACTGATTGGACTCAGGTGACTGAGGATATGGAGCCACTTGTCCCTCTCCGGTTCGTTCACGTCCAACTCCTTGCTCAGGTCCAACGCAAGCTTCAGGACATTGCGCACCAGCCCGATGGACACGACTGGGTTCGTGTCCTGCCCGCCCTCGTTTGCCCCGTCTTTGTAGATCACATACCGTCCGTCTGCCGGCTGGCGGAGGCCCTCGGGCAGGTTCTGTGTCGCTTTGACCAGCTCTGCCGGGGTGGACTCGAACTTCAGGTAGTCCTCCCAGAAAAGAGCCACGTCGCGAATGAAGGGGTAGATCTTCCGCCCGTACGCAAGATCGTAGGTCGTGTACCAGCGCTGGGCCATGTTGACGGCGCCGAAGGCCGCGTCGCTACGCTGGCCCAGGAATAATCCGCCCTTCTGCCGGAGCCACGGCTTGTCGTCGGCTTTTGTTGCGATGTTCGGGTGCCGTTCGTCGCGCGTCGTCTCGATTCCAACGGGCCCAAATTTCACCGGAAAGATCACCCCCCTGCAGTTGAAGACCTCTCTGGCATAGTATTCACCGCGCGGAACGAATGCGAGCGCCGGGGCGTCTTCCGGGTCCGCCTGTTCTATGTGATTGCTCGAATATAGTCCGTAAAAACAGGCCTCGTGGTTGTAATTAAAGGTGTACGCGCCGGTCCACATCGGCTGGTCAGTGGTGACCCAGGTGCCGGCAATTCCCGGCGGATAGTCGGGATCGCGGCTGCACGAGCCCAGGATGTAGTTGGAGACGTTGTAGCGCCATTCGAGTTCCGGGTCGCCCAGTTCCACCGAGGACTTGCTCCAGAAATCGCGCCACCACTTCGTGTGGGCCGCGTGCAGGTCCGCGAGTCCGCCCCGATCCAAAGTCGTCAGCCGCTTTCGAGCCTCCTGGACAAATTGCGGGCTCTGCCGCAGGCTACGCAGGCTGGCCACCAGGGTCACGGGGTGCCCTGGCTCGAGGCGGAAATGACTTCCCTGACCTCCGAGGAGACGGAATGCGCAGGCAACCTCGGCGGGAATATCAATCTTTTCATGAAATCCGCGGGTACCCCAGTAAACTCCCGCTCCATCGTTGAAAACGGGGGCTGCCGGTACACCCTCCCAATCCTTCGCCTGTCCGGGCGGAGGCCTGTGATCCGACTGCGGTATCGTCCTGGCTGCACCTGGAAGCCAAAGCCGGACATCCCCTTCCACCGCCCAACCTTTCGCCGTCAGTTCCACCACCAGTAGATTCTCGGTCGCGGAGACCCACGAAACCATGCGGACCTCGGTGTCGCCCTTCGTGAACGAAGACACCGTCGTGGCGTTGGCCAGATCCTGCTCGGCGTGATAGTTGGCCCCGAGAAGGTCCGGAATTGAAACATCGAGGCGTCCTACAGGCCGCGGTCCGCTCAGGCACCAGACATTCCGCAGTTCCCAGAGATCGTTCTTGCTGAGCCAAAACTCCTGGGATTGTGGATCTCCTCCGATCGCCACGCCAATGTCGCCATTGCCGAGGAGCGGCGCATCGAGCTGCTGGTACCGTGGCATCGGCATCGGCGGGTGGGTCAAGACCGACAGAAAAGACGAACGGCCCGGATCGGCGACAGCCACGGCGCCAACGGCCATAGCGGCCAAAATGAACGTTGCTGCATTCCTTTGGGCTGGAAATTTCATGGATTGGCCGGTTGGGTCTTGGCGAAAAGTGCCTTTATATCGCCGTCGGTCAGTGCGCCACGACGAATGGTGAATTCTCTCACGTTGCCTGCGAAACGATTCTGTTTTTCCCAGGGATCGACCGGACCGACGCTTACGCGGGCAATATTGTCGCCATCGAAGTGCATGTCTTTTTTCACGATGAGTTCGGCGTCCTTGTAGAGGGAAACGGTCTTTCCATTGAAAGTCGCTGTAAGCATCTGCCAGCGGCCGGGATCGAGCGGCGAAA
>CAZSEH010000174.1:0-1520 GCA_964605835.1 uncultured Opitutaceae bacterium | reverse complement strand
CGTGAGCGGCTCGGAAAACGCGATATCCAAAGAGTTCTTGCCCTTGGCGGAGAGGAAATCCGTCACCCGAGGCGGGGTCACATCATGCACTTCGACAAGACCCCGGATCACGGGTCCCGGACTTCCGCCGGGCGGAAACTGGCGGACGGCGAGATTGACGGTTTCCACGGCGAGGAACGGTCCGGTGTAGATGGATGACTTTGTGTCGGGATCGGTTCCGTTCAAGGTGTAGCGCAGATCGCCGGGCAAGTGAAAAAGGGGCGGCAGCAGCCGGATCTCCGTCGAGTCGGAGAACTTTTGCTCCGCTTGCGGAATCGCGGGAGCCCCTCCGAAACGATGGTCGGCCAAAGTGTCATACAGAGGCGACGCGGCTGGGGCCGCCGAAGGTTCCCGACTCACGCTGACTGCGAACACGCGGATTCTGGGGTTTTCGGGCAGGGTCAAATCCCGCGCTCCGGGCGGAAGATCGTAGCTCATCTGGAAGAGGTAGCAAAAGCCATAGTAGGCGTCCCCTGCGCGCGTGCTGTGATGGGTGGCGAACCACGCAATGGGTGTTCGCTTGGTAAAACCAGGCACGAGGCCGATGACATCGGCGGCCGACGGATCCCAGATGCGATTGTCCCATTGACCGATAAAGCCAATCCAGTTTGGCACGACGAACGGCCTTGCGTCGGGGCCAATCCAAATCTGCTCCGAGGCGTCGCCGTCGGCCGCCGCGAGAAGATGAACACGGTTGAATTCGCCCGCTGGCAATGCAATGCGCTGGCCGCGGGCTGAGAGCGCGTTCCTATCCCCATCCGCGGTCGGTCCGAGATGGAACGAAACGCCCTCGCGTCGAAGCTGGGCTGGGAACATTTCGGCAGGGTACGCATCCCCGTCGGCGTCCATGGCTCCGGCGGTGCGCACTCTCCGCGAGCTAACGGCATCGGCGTCAAAGGGCAGGACAACCGGCTGGCTCACGATCGGGGGCACGGATGCCGGTGGCCGGGCGGGCGTGAGCGCAAATGCGCGCAGGCCGAAGCCCCGGATGTCGAAAACAAGGGCGCCGTTATTCACGGCCACGCCGCCCATTGACCGCTCCTGGGCATCGACCTCGCGCGCGGACTTGAGAGCCGTCGGAAACTTGAGAGTGAGGCCGGTTGCCGGCCTGCCGGTGAGCTCCTTCACTCGAACCACAATCTCGTTCGAATCCTCGGCCTTCTTGACGGCGACGATCTGCGCTTGGTCGCTGCCAAGAGAGAGGAGCGAAAACGTGCGGCCGAGCGGCCCGGGATGCGTTGCCGGCAGAAACGCGCGAAGCGGCTGGTTCAGGCGGACGGCCTGCCAGGGTGTCCTGCCCTTGATCCAATCGCCCGAATGGGGAGCCAGCGCGTACAGCACTTCGTGACGGCCCTGATCCTGGGTGCCTTGGTCCGGGACTCCGCCCCGGGTGCCCGGGGTGTAAAGGAGGGTCAAACGCAGCGTGCGGTCATCGGGCTTGTCGGCGCCGTATTTGCAGTCGTTCAGGATGGCGACTCCGT
>CAZSEH010000173.1:0-4532 GCA_964605835.1 uncultured Opitutaceae bacterium | reverse complement strand
ACGCCGTGACCGAGAAGTTGCGGGACACGGGAGTGGCGGGCAGGTAGAAACCATTTCCCGCCTGGGTGGCCTGCAGGACCACATTGCCTATGCCACCGGTGAGCGTGACCGTGCTGCCAGACACCGTGGCCGGGCCGCTCAACACGGCGAGCGTGACTGGCAGGCCGGAAGTGGAGGTCGGACTCAGCGTGATCGGGCCGTCGCAGGCCGTATAGCCGGGA
Organism: uncultured Opitutaceae bacterium; assembly: GCA_964605835.1. GTDB lineage: Bacteria > Verrucomicrobiota > Verrucomicrobiia > Opitutales > Opitutaceae > Palsa-1447. Next base: position 4,311 of record CAZSEH010000173.1, on the reverse strand, counting down.
ACCGCGGCAAAAGTGATCGTCTGGGGAACAGGCGGTTGGTAGATGCTGTAGAACTTGTTCGTCGCATATCCCACGTCCGTCGGTGTGAATACCAGCGTCCGGTACACCCCGCCAAGGTTTTGTATGTCCGTCGCCGTTCCGGTCGTCGGGTTGATCCAGCCGAAAAACGTCGTTTGGGTGACGGGGTCCAGGCGAAGGTAGTAGAATTGGCTGGCGCCAAAGCCAAAGCCCACATTGGTGCTCGTGTATGCCAGGTCCGTGTAGCCGCGGCCGGTGCCAAGATCCCATCGGTCCGTCGGACCGGACAGCAGCGCGGGTACCATGCTGCCGAACCAGGTGTGACCCGTGGCAGAGTCGGTGCGAAGGTAGAAGAAAAGACCGGCACCCCAGCCGCCAGGACTGTCGGCCGCAAAGGTCAGGGCCTGGTAGCCGGTTGTTCCGGCCGTGGTCGGATCGCCCGGCCCGGACATGGGCTTCAGATCCGCGGCAAACGGTTTGGCAGGGATGTAGTTTTGGAAATTCGCCAGGTAGTCACCCGTGGCGCGATGGTGAATCGCATAAAAGCCATTGGGCCCGGGCAGGCCGAGATCCTGGGCAACAAACGTCAGACCCGAGTAGGAGGTCGGTGTGAGCGCGTTGCCGACCGATGCCTGGGACGTCGGCGTTCCCGCCGGAATGTAACTGGTGAAACCGGTCGGACTGCCCCCGATCGGAATGACAGCACCCGTGATGGTGAAGAAATTGGTGCCGGTGGCGGCCGTAAAGCCCGAGTTCCCATCCTCATAACCCAGCCCTGACAGGTTGGTGCCGATTGCCCAGCGGCTGACCACCGTTGCCGCGCCGGCTCCGGTGGGGGTTATCGTCACGAAGTTGTCCGCCCGGGCCTGGATGCCGGCGAAAGCCGTGAAGGCCGCGAGGACTGACCAAACAAATGTGCTGTGTTTCATATAGTTCCTGGTTTCGAAATGCTGGCGAAAGGTGCGTTGGGTCCTGAATCGCAGGGGCATGCCTCCGCCCGGGCCGATGGGACACGGGTGGAATGATTGCGGCTTGGAATCACGCCACGAAAATACTCCCCTCGCCCCTAAAGCTGCTATGGGGTGTAACGAGTGGGGTACAATGAGTAGGCGGGCCGGGACCCAGCCATTCCGTATCAGACCTTCGGATTCGCGATGCGCCCGGGCACGCGGAGCCCCTACTTCACGGTGGCGAAGACGCTGAAGACACGCTGTCCCACGCCGCCCACGTCCGTCACCAGCTTCAGAACGGCGACGGTCTCCTTCCCGCTGGAGACGGGCTTGAGGTGTATCAGATACCTCCGGCCGGGCTCGACAGTCTCGATCCGCGTGACGAAATCCGAATGAACCGCCTCCAGTTTTTCGATGGTCAAGGATCGCGCCGTGCCCGCCGTGCAGGCGATCACCTTTTCGTCCCCGGCCTCCCCGGGCGACCAGACGACCATTCGCGGCTCGATGGAAACGTATTCCCGGACATCGAGCCGGACTGACAGCCTGGCCGGACTGTCGTCGGGCGGCGGCTCATCGGTCGCAATGGTGACGAACCTTTCCTGCTTTCCGGCATGGCCGCCTGTCGCCACGGTAACCGCGACCTTTCCGCTCTCGCCCGGCGCGTAGGTCTTCTTGCCGAGGTCCGCGGTCGTGCAGCCGCAACTGGTGGTCATCTTGACTATGGTCACCGGCCGGCTGCCGGCGTTGCGAAATGAGAAATCGGTTCTCGTGCTCGCCTGGTCGGGACCGTCGACGACAACCTCCGCTTCGGACCTCTCCCAAACGAGCCCTCCGGCAAGCAAATGCGGCCCGATGGCCGACAGCCAAAAAAGCAATGCCGGCATCAGCCGGCGGAAATGTAAGTGCACGGATCTTCAGGGATTCGAGGTTGGGTTCGGCAACATCGCAAAACTAGCCGTTTGCCGCCGGCCCGGCTATGGGGTGAACTAGGTAGGCGGGCGTCCCCGCGGGCGGCGAACGCAACCTCACCGCGAAGGCGGCCTTGCGCCCCTGCGCCGGGCCAGCACCGAGCCGATCCCGACGCCGACCAGCGCGCAAAGAAAGATGACCAGCGCCTGTGAAGCGGAGAATTCCCAGGCGAGAAACCGCAGCCGAACCATGCCGGCGTTTTGCACGCTGAACACGACGACCACAAGCAACAGGGACAAAAAGAACAGGAATTTGGGCTTCATGGGCGGGCGGACCGCAGGCGCGAGAAGCGCTGCGGAGAAGAATTCTCGATCCGCGGAGACTCAGGGGGCATGGCCGGTCACTATAGCACAGGTCGCGCGGCCCGCCGGAGCAATAGGGTAACACCCCATGGAGCCGGCCGGATCTTGCGCCTACACTATTCCATCGGCGACATCCGTCGTCTTTGAAAAAAGACCGAACCCATGAAATCGAGCACTAACGACAGGGCAGAAGGCACCGCCAAGAGCATTGCGGGCCAGGTCAAGAAAGTCACTGGCAATGCCATCGGAAATCCCCGGCTGCAAGCCGAGGGCAAGGCGGAAAAGTCCGAAGGGAAGGCTCTGAAGACGATCGCCAACATCGAAAAAGCACTGGGAAACTGAATCCAACCCGTTCCATGAAAACATCCAAGAAATTGTCACAGCTAGCATCGCTTGTCGCATTGACCGGCGCCGTCGCGCTTGGCGGCCTGGCCGCCGGCTGCGCATCGACAGCCACCAGCGACAGCACCGGCCAATACGTTGACGACACGGTCATCACGACCAAGGTGAAGAACGCCCTCCTGGCCGACGGCGCCGTTAAGTCGACCGAGATCAGCGTCACGACAGTCAAGGGAGTCGTGCAGTTGAGCGGCTTCGTCGACACCTCCGACCAGAAGTCCGCGGCGTACAAGGATGCCTCGGCCATCGCCGGTGTGAAGGACGTCAAAAACAGTCTCATCGTCAAGTAGTCCGCCAAGCCAGGCGAGTCCCGCGGCGGGCGACCCTTCTGCGCAAGCAAGCCTTCGCGCGGCCTGGTTTGCCCGAAGTCGACGTACGCACCGGACCCGGGAAACAGGTCCGGTGTGGAACCACTTATGAAGCTCATCGCACACGCCTCGATTGCCGCCGTCCTCGCCCTGATGCCACTCGGAATCTCCGCCCAGACCGGCGCGACGGGTTCCGCGAACGGCGGGGGGACAGGTGGCGACACGAACGCCGGGAGCGGTAACGCCATGGCGGGAACCGGCCTGCTCCCAAGGGACAGTCCCGTGGGTGCGATCCACGCCCACCTTTGCGGATTTCATTTCTACAACGGGGACATGAGCCGGCAGGTGCGCGCCGAGCACTACTGCTCCCATCTCAACGCGGACGTCTGGCAGTGCGTGATTTATGACTCGGACAGGAGGAATGCGCGCCTCATCGGAGTCGAATACATCATCAGCGAAAAACTCTTCAACAGCCTGTCGCCGGAGGAGAAGAAGCTTTGGCACAGCCACCGGTACGAAGTGATGTCGGGCCAGTTGATCGCCCCCGGCCTGTCCGATGCGGCGGAGAGCCAGCTGATGAGGGACTTTGTGACGACATACGGCAAGACCTGGTACCTGTGGCAGGTTGACCGCGGCGATCAGCTGCCCCTGGGCCTGCCCAAGCTGATCATGGGCTTCACGGCCGACGGCCAGGCCGACCCGAAGATGGTTTCCGCACGCGACCGCGAAGCCAAGGTGGACTCGATGCAGATCCGGGCGAAACGGGCTGGCATCCCAACGCACGAAATCGCGCCGGGTGCGGATGCCTGGCAGCACGGACAGGTATTTCAGATCGACGACTCGCTGCTCTCCCCCGACCACAGGTAAAGACCTGCAGGCTAGGGCCCATGGACGGCCGCGTCCTTTTGCAGGACGGGCTGGCTCACAGGACCCGGAGAAACGCCTCGAGATCGGTCTTCTCGTCCGCGGTCAGCTGCGTCCCGAGGATCAGATTGAAGAACTCGACCGTGTCGGCGAGAGTCAGCAGCCTGCCGTCGTGCAGATAGGGCGGCGAATCCCTGATGCCGCGCAGCGGAAACGTCTTGATCGGCCCGTCGTCCGTCATCATGGCGCCGCGAACCATCCGCGGAGCGTAAAAACGCCCCGTCTGCAGATTGTGCATCGAGTTGTCGGTGTAAAAGGGCGGCTGGTGGCACGACGCGCACTGCGCCTTGCCGAAGAACAGCTCCTGTCCGCGCCGTTCCGCCGCCGTCGCCTTCCCGGGGTCGAGCATGCCGAGCACGTTCAATTTCGGCGCCGGAGGAAAGTCGAGCAGCTCCTGCATCTCCGCCATCGCCTGCACCTGGCTGCCGCGGTCGAGGATGT
>CAZSEH010000172.1:0-4572 GCA_964605835.1 uncultured Opitutaceae bacterium | reverse complement strand
TCTTCCTCGGTTGGCGCGAATCCCTGGTCGTTCTCCTGGCCATCCCGGTAACCCTGGGCCTCACGCTCCTCGTCTTCTATCTCTACGGTTACACGCTCAACCGGATCACGCTCTTTGCCCTTATCTTCTCGATCGGCATCCTCGTGGATGACGCGATCGTCGTCGTCGAAAATATTGTCCGACACATGGGTCTCCCCAGCTGCCGACGCAAGCGCCTGCTCCAGATCGCAGTCGAGGCGGTCGATGAGGTCGGAAACCCCACGATCCTGGCGACCTGGGCCGTGATTGCGGCCGTGCTGCCGATGGCCTTCGTCAGCGGACTTATGGGGCCCTACATGCGCCCGATCCCGATTGGATCGAGTGCGGCGATGCTCTTCTCGCTCCTGGTCGCCTTCGCGGTCACCCCTTGGGCCGCGCTAAAGATTCTCAAGGGCCACGCCTTGCGGCCAGCCCAAGCCGCCGCGTTCATCGATTCGCCCCTCACCGAGGAAGAGGAAGCCGCCGAAGAAGCCACGCCGGATACCTGGTTCACGCGGCTCTATCAACGCGCGATGCGTCCGCTCCTGGATCACCGCGCCTGGCGCTGGGGATTCCTGCTCGTCGTCGCCGCCGCGACGGTCGGCGCGATGGGCCTCGTGGGAATCGGGGCCGTCAAGGTGAAGATGTTGCCCTTCGACAATAAATCCGAGTTTCAGGTAATCCTGAACATGCCGGAAGGCAGCACGCTCGAACAGACCGCCCGGGTTGCCCGCGAGATGGCGGCGGCGATCCGCTCCGAACCAGAGGTCCGTGACTACGAGGTCTATGCCGGCACCGCCTCGCCCTTCAACTTTAATGGCCTTGTCCGCCATTACTTCCTCCGCCGCGGACCGAGCGTGGCGGATATCCAGGTGAATCTCCTGCCCAAGGATGAACGCCGTGCGCAGAGCCATGAGATCGCCAAACGCGTGCGCCCCGCGCTGGCCGCCATCGCGGCCAAATACGGCGCCGCAGTCGCAGTCGCCGAAGTTCCGCCAGGCCCCCCGGTCCTCCAGACGCTGGTCGCGGAAATCTACGCGCCGGACGAGGCATCGCGTCTCAAGCTCGCGACCCAGGTGCGTGAAGTCTTCCGCGCCACCCGGGGAGTCGTTGATGTCGATTGGTATGTGGAGGCCCAACAACCAAAGACCCTTTTGCACATCGATCAGGCTAAAGCCGCCCTGCAAGGGGTAACCGAAGCCGCAATCACACGTACGGTCCAGATGGCGGCTCAGGGTTATCCCGTGACCCTGATGCACCTTCCCAACGCCCGCGAGCCCGTCAACGTGGTGCTGGAACTGCCGCGCGCCCTCCGCGCCCGCCCCGACGATCTGCTCGCGCTGGCGGTGCGTTCGGAAATGAACCCCCAGGGGCCGCTCGTCCCCCTGCGCGAACTCGTCACGCTCGAAACGGTGCCGAGCGAGCGGAATATCTATCACAAGAACCTGCAGAATGTGACCTACGTGACGGGCGACGTGGCGGGCGTGATCGAGAGTCCGGTCTATGCGATCCTCAAGATGAACCATGCGCTGGCACAGCTCGACGGGCGTGCGTACGGCGGCACGCGGGAAAGCGTCAAGATCTACAACTCCACAATGCCATCCGATGACCGCGAACCGGCAATGAAATGGGACGGCGAGTGGCAGGTTACGATTGAGGTATTCCGGGACCTGGGCCTCGCCTTTGGCGCCGTTCTGATCCTGATCTACATGCTGATGGTCGGCTGGTTCAAGAACTACACCACACCGCTCATTGTGATGACGGTCATTCCGTTTTCACTGGTCGGCATCCTGCCGGCGCACGCCGCCATGGGCGCCTTCTTCACCGCCACCTCGATGATCGGCTTCATGGCCGGTGCCGGCATCGTAGTGAGGAACTCCATCATCCTGGTCGATTTTATCGAGCTGAGACTTAGCCACGGCCGCCCGTTGCGTGACGCGTGCATCGAATCCGGAGCGGTCCGCTTTCGGCCCATGATGCTGACCGCTTTTGCCGTGGTTGTGGGAGGACTCGTCATTCTCTCCGATCCGATCTTCCAGGGATTGGCCATTTCACTCCTCTTCGGTGCCATCGCCTCGCTGGTAATCAGCCCGCTCGCCGTGCCGCTCATCTACTATGTCATGCATGCGGGCAGCCATCCGGTGCCGCCTCCTCCCTCCACCAAGGTTGCGGACAAGTGCGAAGCAACACCATGAACGCCGCTGGTCACGCAGGAGTCGGTAAGGGGTCGCATGATCGATCGTCTCACGGCACATTTGTCTCGTGCGGAAGACCTTGGCAGGCACAGATTCCGGCCTGATGAATCGAGGTTTTCTTTTCGCGATAACACTCCTCGCCTCCCTGACGATTTTCGAAATTGTCGCTGTCGCGGATCCCATTGCCGAAACGGCCATTCCCACCGTCATCGTGAGCACCGCGGCCGAGCCTGTGACGGCCGGAAAATTTCAACCAACCTGGGGGTCGCTGAAACAATACCTAGCCCCCGAATGGTTTCGCGATGCAAAGTTCGGCATCTGGGCCTGTTTTGGTCCGCAGAATCAGCCCGAGCAGGGCGACTGGTATGCGCGCAACATGTATGCGGAGGGCAGTCGGCAGAACAGGTTCCACGTCGCCAACTACGGGCCACCCTCGGAGTTTGGGTTCAAAGATGTAATCCACCTCTGGAAGGCGGAGAAATGGAACCCTGAAAAACTGGTCGCCCTCTACAAGCGGGCCGGGGCGCAATATTTCTTCGCGATGGCCAATCATCATGACAATTTTGACCTCTACAACAGCCAGTACCAGCCGTGGAACTCGGTGAAGATGGGGCCGGGAAAAGACATTGTGGGTGGGTTTGCCCAAGCCGCACACCACCAAAACCTGCCCTTCGGGGTGAGCGTCCACGCGGCGCACGCCTGGAGCTTTTATGAGCTTGCACAGGCCGCCGATAAGAAAGGGCCCTTGGCTGGCGTGCCCTACGATGGCGGGTTAACGAAGGCCGACGGCAAGGGCAAGTGGTGGGACGGACTCGATCCGCAAGACCTCTACGCCCAAAACCACGCGCCGAGCGCAGGGTTCGCCACAGCGACCACCATTCATGGCCAGTGGGATTACAAGAACGGCGCCAGTATCCCTGATGTCGCTTACTGCGAAAAGTTCTACAACCGCACGATTGACCTCGTGCATAAATACCAGCCCGACCTCATCTATTTCGATGACGACGCCCTGCCGCTCTGGCCGGTGAGTGACGCGGGCCTGAAAATCGCGGCAGATTTCTACAACTTGAACATGAAGGTCCATGGCGGCAGACTTGAGGCCGTCCTTCTCGGCAAGCAGCTCAGCGCAGAGGAGCGAAAATGTCTGGTTTGGGACATTGAGCGCGGCGCCTCGAACCATATTGAGCCGTTTCCCTGGCAGACCGACACCTGCATTGGCAACTGGCATTACGAGCGTTCGCTTTACGAGAAGAACGCTTACAAGAGCGCCGATACGGTCATCCACATGCTGGCCGATATCGTCAGCAAAAACGGCAACCTCCTGCTCAACATTCCGGTTCGCGGCGACGGAACGATCGACGACAAGGAACAAGGAGTGCTTGAGGGCATCGCTTCCTGGATGGACGTGAATCGGGAGTGCATCTTCGGGACGCGCCCGTGGAAGCTATTCGGCGAAGGCCCGGCATCGGAAGGCGCTGCGCTTAGTGCGCAGGGCTTTAACGAGGGGAAAGGCAGGCCTTTTACGGCGGCGGATGTTCGCTTCACCTCCAAAGACGGCGTCCTCTACGTTATCGTGCTCGGCGTGCCCGCCGGTCCCACGACGATCAAGGCGCTCGGCACAGCGGCCAGACTGCTGGACAGACCCGTTGGCCACGTGACCTTGCTCGGGACGAAGGAGAAACTGAATTGGGAACAGCGTTCCGATGCCCTTATAATCCAGCCGGTTAACCTATGGCCCACAAAGTCGGCCGTCGTTTTCGTTATCAACCCCTAGTGCCAGGGCTGCACAAAAGATCGGTGCGCTGCCGGTACCTTCAGGCTGTCACCTGAAGCTTTGGGCGGCATCCAACCAGTCGAGCAGCACCTTATGGAAGACCTCGGGCGCTTGAATTTGCGGCGAATGCCCCAGATCAGGGAATTCGATCAGGCGCACGTGCGGGATCCGGCTCGCGGCCTCCTTTCCGAGCTTCGGATAATTGCCCAGCGTCGCGCGTATCGCGGGAGGCGCCGCATCCTTGCCGATGGCAGTCGTATCCTTGTCGCCGATCACCAGCAGAACCGGCATCCGCAGGTCGCCAAATTCGTAAAGCACCGGCTGCGTGTAGATCATGTCCGTGAGCAATGCCGCGTTCCAGGCCACCCGCTCCTTTCCCGGACCACGGTATAATCCAGCCAGCATCTGAACCCACTTCTCATATTCCGGCTGCCATGTGCCCGCGTAATAGGTGGTGCGCTCATATTCACGGATGCGATCAGCGGTCGTCTGCAGCTCCTTTCGGTACAATGCATCGACGCTTTGCCAGGGCACGCCCTTGGCCTTCCAATCTTCCAGCCCGATCGGATCGACGAGCACGAGCTG
>CAZSEH010000171.1:0-4577 GCA_964605835.1 uncultured Opitutaceae bacterium | reverse complement strand
GTGGAAGGTCCGGGTCGATGTGATCAACCTCTTCGACAAATCGTACGAGTTGCGCAACGGCACGGGCGTCGGCGTCAATGCCGCGCAATACGGCATGCGCCGCGCCTTCTTCGGTTCGCTCGGCTGCAGGTTCTAGAGCCCATGACTACACGGAGTGGGCCAGGCGGTATCCGGACGGGGAAGTCTTGCAGAACCGGGCAAAAACCCGGCTGAAATAGGCGGGGTCCGGGACCCCGACCGCAGCGGCGACCTCCTTGACCGGGGCACGGCTGGTGAGCAGGAGGTACTGCGCCCGCTCAATCCTGCGGCGCATGACGTACTCCAACGGACGGATGCCGATGACCCGCGCAAAGCGGTCCGAGAAGTAGGTCGGATTGAGGCCGGCCACCCTGGCCAGGTCGCCCAGGGAAATCTTTCCGTGCATGCTGGTGTGGATGAATTCCTGAACCGTCAGAAACTGGTGGGCCACGCGGGCATGCACCCCCTCGTGGGTGTGGCTCGATTTCAGGAATTCGGAAACCAGCAGGGTCAGTGCCCCCTTGGCCTCGAATACATCCAACGCATCGGATTGGTGCTTGGCATGCTCCGTAAAGCCGTGAACCCGCTTGTATTCCTCCCGGCTGGGATCCGAGCAGGGAATCTTCCGGTCCGGATAGATGGATTCCAGCCTCTTCAAAAGGGCCAAGGCATCCGCCGGAGGGTCGATCTGATATTCGCAATCCAGAAGCGAAAACAGCTCGATGCCGGTCGGCAGTCCTGCGGTGAAATGCAGGTGATAATGATCCAGGGATTTCGGGCACCAGCAGTCATGGACGGTAAAAGCCGGAACCAAATGCAACTGGCCGGGCCGGAGCACAAACTCGCGTCCGTGGTGGCTGACAACCGCTCGCCCGCCCAGAATCAGCCAAAGCCTCGAAAACGGGCTGATTACGTTCTTGTAATTCCACCACCGGCCCACGTTTGAGCGCTCGATCGTCAGGACCGTCATGTCCAGGGAGTTGAGCAATTCGTAATTTGGCGCGGAGGACATGATGACAGGGCTTAGGATTACCGCCGTTCCCTGGCCACCCACAAACACATTTTGTGCCCGCGACGCGCATCCGTCTGACTGCCGTATGGTTAACCGGTATTCGGATACAGGGCTGCCCGCCTTCGCGCTTAGTGACGGCAAAGACCTCATGCAAAAGGCCTCAAGTATTGAATGGAATTCAATACTTGAGGTCTTTTGCATGAGGTCTTTTGCAAAAACGGCGACCGCAGGTTCTGCGGTCGCCGTCGCTCGGATCTTTCCCATCCGAAGACCGGACGGGAAGGAATCGGAATTGTCAGAAGCTAAACGTCGTCGTCAGCGCATATTGCCGCGGAGCGATGATGCGGTAGACGGCGGGACTGCCATCGTAGTTGAATTGGATCGTCTGGAGCCAGCCATTCGACGTCAGGTCAGTGACGTTGAGCTGAACCCGGCATCGGATCTTCTCGTTGTCCCACGGCAGCTTGAACGAATAGGCAACCCATGCGTCAGCGTGAAGTTGCGCCGACGTATAGATGGGCTTGCTGATATCGTTGGCCGCAATCTGGCCCGAGCCATTCAGCAGGTTCGCCTGCGTCGCGCCGTAATAACCTTCGATGGTTGGGGACATCCACCGAAGACCGCCGCCGACATCCAGATTCTTCAGAGGTCCGGTTATGAAGTTATAATCGGTGATATACTGGAAGGAGTACGGAGTCTCTTCCGGAACATTCGAGCCCTGGGCCGCCTCTTCCACTGTGATCGGGATCCCGACGACATTGTTGAAGTAGATGCCGACGGTGGTCGGCCCGCCGTTGGTGCCCGTGGCGTTCGTGTTGCTGTCGTATCCGTACGAATTCCAGAAGTTGCCGACATAGAGGTACGATGTGCTGCCGGCCCCCTTGTAGTTCGTGATCAGGCCCGAAAATTGGGCCGGAGCGACAGCCGACTGCCAGACCGGCTGGCGAACGGCCTGGTACGCCTTTGCCTGCAGGTCGACAGCCGAGAGCTGGGAGTTCTGGTGCCCACCGGTCAACTTCATGGTCCAGTTCGGCATCGGATTGTACGTCACTTCCAGATTATAGCCGCCGGCCGTCGTCGTGTTCGTGGCCTCCGCGGAGGAGTAGCCGCCCGTCAACGGAGCGCCGCCGCCTATGATGTAGTTGACGTTCAGCCCCGTGAGCGCGGCCTCCTGGTTGTACATGTTCTGCGTCAGCGGGTAGACCGTCTGATTGCCGAACTGGGTCGATGTCGGATCCTCGCCGGACTGCAGGTCCACAACCGTCGTCGCCCAATTCTTGAACTCATTCTGGTCGACGTAGAGTTCGCGGTCGGTGAGCGTCTGTGACACGCCCGTCACGTTGTTCTGGCTGCTGCTCTTGAACCACGTCATGCGGAAGTACAGCTTCTTGTCGGGCGTGGCGATTTCCAGTCCGTAATCCTTTTCGTTGCCGGTCGGCTTCGCCAGTGGATTGCCGAAGAGGTCAGTGTACGTGCCGACGGGCGGATTGAAGTTGTCCGCCTTGTTGAACGTCATTCCAAGGGTGCGGAGGAAGCCGGCCAGAATGTTGCCATTATTGGCCGCCGCGTCGATCGAAGCCCAGTTCTCGAATGGCCTGACGACAAAGCCCATGCTGTAGGTGTTGCCACCGATCTCGCCCAGGCTCGAGTAGGCCAGCTGGTTGGTCCCCGGCTTGTAGACCCCGGTCGGGGTGTACGGATTCCACGGCGTAACCAAGTACTTGAGGTTGGGGTTCTCAACGCCGTTGATGTACGTGAACAAACCCGGATTGTTGCTCGTCGCCGTCGGAACGCCATTGATGATTGCGTTGTAGGGCGTGTAGGTAGTGCGGTTCTTGACGACATCGTCGTTGAGCCCGAAAGAGCCGACGATTCGGTCGTTCCAGAAGAAGCTGTTCCAATAGTAGGTCTTCTGGTCCTGGACATTCTCAGAGAACGCCGTCCCGCCGAGGACGAGGCTTCCCGGCTCGGACTGTGTCAATCCGGAGGTCACCCACTGGCCCGTGTAATAGTTGTACGTGGTGGCCGTTATGTTCGTCTGGGAGCCGAAATCAGGCGTGCCGACGATCATTTGCGTGTTGTTGGAATAGACGCTCCCTGGGCCACTCATGTACTGCCAGCGATAGGGATTGCCGCCATTGGCCGCGATGCTGTAGTTTCCGGCAATCGGGGGCGTGTTGTTCAACTGGTACAGCATCGACGTGTAGGAGCCGTCGCCGCCGTCGATGACTGTGCGGAACCGCGTCGACTGGAAGATATCGTCGTGGGTCGATGCCTCGGCCATGAACCGGTGGTGTCCGAGGAACTTGAGCCAGCTCGGGACCTTGTCCCGCAGATCGATGCCGTACGTCAGCATCCCCCGCCAGTTCTGATTGAACTCGGGCCGCTGAATCGCATCACCCTGGTAGTCTTCAATATAGGTCGATCCTGCGTAGGCGTTTGGCGCCCCGTTCATCAGGTATGCGTTCGTGTCCACGATGAGGGCGTTGCCCGTGTTGTGCTGGTTGTCCGGATCAACCTCCGTATCGCGGAATTCCTGGCGGAAGAAAGCGAGGTCAGCGTCCAACGTGCCCCACTTGCTGCTGGACAGGATGTTCTGCTGGATATCGGCGTGGTAGGTTCGCGCGCGGGACATCGTCCAGTCGGTGCCGTCGATATTCGGACCGTTCTGCGAGTTGTAGATGCTCTGGTCGACAACGCCGGGCGTTGTCCATGAGGCGAATCCGCCCGCAAATAAGGGGCTGCCGACACCAGGACCGGGAAGCGCCCCGGAATTGGTCATGAACATCGAGCGAACAAGCGCCTGGGATGCCGTCAGCGGCGTCGTGGGCACCTGGGGCGGGATCAGGCCGCCGTAGTTCGATCCGAGCGTCTGCTGCGGCTGGTACGAGTAGAGGAAATTGCCGTTGGCATAGAACTCCGTGATATGGGCCGAACTCGCCTGCAGGGAGGGCACGAACATGGGTGAGGTGATGCTGGTCATTGCGCCCGTGCCCGTCGGCATACCAAGGACCCAACCCGGGCTGGTTGTCGAACTGACAAAGGGCCCCATCTGCTTTCCCGTGCCGAGGTATGTGACATACCCCGTGATCGGATTCATCTCCGGCCTGCCGGCGGCGAGCCACGGGGTGACGTAGTCGGTCGGAAGCAGGGTATTCTCGGCGTCCTGGTTGTCGTTGTAGAATTCGGCGTACGCCGTGATCTTCGTCTTGTGCGACTTGAAGGGATCGATCGTGATCGTGGCATATTGCCGGCGAGTCAGGTCGTAGGAGGGCTTGCGCTGGAAGCCGGTCTTTGTGAACTCCTGCGCGACATATAGCGCGACATGGTTGCGAATCAGCGGGATGTTCAGACTGGCGGTCTGCCGGAATCCACCAAAGCTGCTGCCCTGGAGACTGACGTCGCCCTGGAACTTGTTAAGCTGGGCATCCGCGCTGCTGGAATTGACGATGCCCGCCGCCGAGCCAGACCCGAACATCAGCGAATTCGGTCCGCGGTCGATTTCGACCGATTGCAAGTTGTAGGTGTCGAAGGGAATCCGGTACAG
>CAZSEH010000170.1:0-4603 GCA_964605835.1 uncultured Opitutaceae bacterium | reverse complement strand
CACGGCGATGTGGTGCTGGTTGGCCACGTCAAAATAGAGATGGCCCTCGCCGTCCGTGGCGCCCTGCTCGACCGCGGCATTGGCGCCGTCCGGGCCGATCGCGTCCACCGTGCCTACGACCGAACCGTCCTTGGAGTCGATCACGCGGAGGTTCGGCGCGCGGTGGCTGAGAATGAAGAAGTGGTGGGTCAGGGCGTCGAAGAGATAGCCGTCCGCGCCGGGTGCCGGAATGGTTTTGATCTGTTCGAGGGTCTGGGTGTTGAAAAAGACGGCGTTGGCGCCGGAGACCAGGCCGGTGTGGTCCTCCGGATCAACGGCCACGCCATGCCCGGACGCATTGGGCAGACTGCCCGCGAGCTTGTACGTATCGAGGTCGAACACGCTGACCACGTTTCCGCAGGCGACATAGACGCGGCGGTTGACGCTGTCCGCAGTGACATAGTCAATCCCGCCGGCGGCGGGAATCTGGGTTGTGGCGAGAATCTTGTAGGGCTTGGCGGCGAGGTCGGCGGCAGGAGCGATTGGGGCGAGACTAAAAAACGCCGACAGGCCAAAGGCGGTCGCGAGCAGGGCACTGGTTGCTTGGGGGGGCTTTTTCATAACGGAACAGACTATGCCACTTTGATGGTTACGTCGAGATTACGCGCAAGGCCGTCGCTCAGGCTCAATTCGGTTGTATAGAGCCTTGGTTTTCCATACCCTGCCCTGGGGTGAGGTCAAAATCTCGCAGCCAAACCCCTCTGTTTCGTCAAGATCCCCCAAAACCCCTTGGGAATGTAGTTAGGTAAAATCAGGAATCCCATGAAAACGCACCCCTTTGTCGTTTCGCGCGCGCTTCTTGCCTCTGCCTTCGTGTCCATGGCCTTGGCGGCGCCCGTTCTGCGCGCCGCCGACACCGCGCCGGCGGTCGCCAAACCTGCGATCGACACCCCCGTGACCCTCACTGACAACGGCGGCACCTGGACCCTGGACAACGGCATCGTCAAGGCCACCATCAACAAGAAGAACGCCAGTTTGCTGTCGGTCATTTATCACGGCATCGAAACGCTGCACCCCTGGATCTCGAACGGGCCGGATGCGCTCCATTCGCCGCCGACGCCGGAAGGCAGCCCGATCCCGTCCTGGCAGCAGATGCCATCCGGCACCGTGACCCAATCGGTGACCATCGACCCGGCGAAGAACGGCGGCGAACGCGCTGAAGTCGCCGTCAAGGGCGTGAACGGCGGCCACATGGACATTGAATTGCGCTACACGATGGAACGCGGCCTGAGCGGGATCTACAGCTACGCCGAGTTCTCGCACCCGGCCTCGTATCCAGCCGCGAGCGAGGGCGAAAGCCAGTTCATCGTCCAGCTCGATCCGAGCTTCAGCTGGTTCTCCGTCGACGCCGACCGCAACATGCTCGTTCCCTCGACGCAGGACCTCCGGGACGGCGTCGTCATTCACGCGAAGGAGCAGAAGATCCTAGGCACCGGCCTCTTCAAGAACTCCGTCGAGCACAAGTACAGTTACTGCGCCCTCATGTACCGCCTTGCCGCCTGGGGCTTCTCCAGCCCCAAGAACCACATCGGCGTCTACCTCATCAATCCCAGCACCGAATACATCGGCGGCGGCGCCGAGAAGATGGACCTGATCGGCCCATGGGCGTGGGGTTCGAACAATACAATCCAGAATTACTGGACCTCCGGCCACTATGCCGGGGGCGCGGGCTGCAACGTTCTCGCCGGCCAGGACTGGAGGAAGGTCATCGGGCCGATCTTCGTCTATTTCAACGCCCTGGAGAACCCGAAGGATGCGACGAAGGCCGAGTTGGACGCGCTGGCGGCCACGCAGGGCAATCCCACCGTGCCGCCGACGTGGCATGACAATGCCCTGGCCCTTTGGAACGATGCGCTGGCCAAGGCAAAGGAGGCAAAGGCCGCCTGGCCCTATGACTGGGTCGGCGGCGTGGACTACCCGCACAAAGGGGAGCGCGGCACGGTGACGGGCCGGCTCGTCCTCAGCGACCCCCAGGCCGCGACGTCCAGGCTGCCCGGCCTGACGGTCGGCCTGGCTCACCCGGATTTCACAACCACGGCCCGCGGATACACGCAGCGGTCGGGCAACGGCAATGTGGTCAAATGGCCGCACGATGGAATGTATTACCAGTTCTGGACCGATGGCGCCGACGACGGCCGGTTCACCATTTCCAACGTCCGTCCCGGCACCTACACCCTCCACGCCTTTGCCGACGGCGTGCTCGGTGAATTCGCGAGGACCGAAATCACCGTGGAGGCGGGCAGGAACCTGGATCTGGGCGAGATTGAGTGGAAGCCCGTTCGCAATGGCAGGCAGGTCTGGGAAATCGGCTACCCCAACCGCAACGGCGGCGAATTCTTCAAGGGCAGCGAGTACTGGCTCTGGGGCTGGTACCTGCGCTACCCGCTCCTGTTCCCCGACGATATCACCTACACCGTCGGCAAGAGTGATTGGCACAAGGACTGGTTCTTCGAGCAGGTGCCGCACGGAGAGACCACGGCCTGGCTGAATCCTGAAGCGAAGGACCCCGCCAACCAGCGCTATGGCTGGGTGAAGACCGGGACACCCGGCCAGGATATGTGGACCGCCATCGGCCGGGGTCGCGCGACCACCTGGACCATCAAGTTCGCCATGGAAAAGGCAGCGCAAGGCAAGGCCACCCTGAGGATCGCGCTGGGCGGCGCCGACGGCGGCGGCCTGGCCATAGGCGTCAACGGCAAGCCTGTCGGCGCCATCCGACCCGTTTCCACCAATGCCCTGCGGTATAACACCGACCGGGGCGTGTGGCATGAATACTCCCAGCCGTTTGACGCCGCACTCCTGAGGGCGGGCGAAAACGAAATGACGCTCACAGTCCCCGCCGGGCAACTCACTTCCGGCGTCTGTTACGACTACCTGCGCCTCGAAGTGGACGGGAATCAGAAGCTCGCCAGCGCGCCCTAGAAAAATCGCCGGAAGCCGGAGAGGCGGGCCGGATGGGTGACGGCGCCGGCGTTGGCGGTACGGAACACGGCCTTCAGCGGGACGAAACTTAATTTTCAATCGGACGTATTTAGACTTTCAATTGGACGTGCCTCTGCTTTCAATTGGACGCCAGTGGTCCAACCCAATCGTTAGACATGTACCCTCGTTGGATTGAAAAACGCATCCGGGACGAATTGTCCGACACCCGCGTGGTGCTCCTCTCGGGCCCAAGGCAGGCCGGCAAGACGACTTTGGCAAAGAAGGTGGCGGAACAACGGGCGACGTTCCTGACGCTTGATGATCCGACGGTGTTGAGTGCCGCGAAGAACGATCCGGTCGGGTTTGTCCGTGGCCTGGACCGGGCTACCATCGACGAAATCCAAAGAGCGCCGGAACTGATTCTCGCGATCAAACGCTCCGTGGACGAGGACAAGCGTCCAGGCCGGTTTTTGCTGACCGGGTCGGCCAACCTTTTGACCGTTCCAACCGTGGCGGATTCGCTCGCCGGGCGCATGGCGATTGTAGACCTGCTGCCGCTATCGGTGTCCGAAATCCGAAGACAGCCGTCGCATTTTCTTGCCGAAGTCTTCCACGGCAGCGTGCCCAAGCCGTCCGAACTGATCATTGGCGATGACCTGGTAACAACCGTGTTGGCAGGCGGCTACCCGGAAGTGCTCTTGCGCAGCGCCTGGAACAGGCGGCGGGACTGGTGCCTTGACTATGTGCGCGCGATTGTGGAGCGCGACGTTCGTGACATCGCCCAAATCGACAAGATGCAGCAACTGCCGCGCTTGCTGCGCGTGCTTGCCCACCATTCCGGTCAGCTCGTGAACTACTCCGGGCTCGGCGCGCCTCTCGGGCTGACACATGTCACGACCCAGAAGTACGTCGGCATATTCGAGCAACTCTACCTCACGAGTCTTTTGCCTCCATGGTCAAGCAACGAACTCAAACGCCTGATCAAGACACCAAAGCTGCACTTCTTGGATTCCGGGCTTCTTGCGGCGCTGCGCGATCTGTCACCGCAGCGTTTGTCGGCCGACAGAGGCCCATTCGGGGCGCTGCTTGAATCTTTCATCCTGTCGGAGGTGCTCAAACTCTCCAGTTGGACCGGCCAGAGATTCTCTTTTTCGCATTACCGCGACAAGGAGCAGAACGAGGTCGACATCGTAATCGAAGATCAGGAGCGAAAGACTGTCGGCCTCGAAGTGAAAGCGGGCGCGACCGTTACCGCGGCGGATTTTCGCGGGCTGCGTAAACTGGCCGATGCGTCTGGCAAACGCTTTGCCGCAGGCCTGGTTCTTTACGACGGAGATACCGTGATACCTTTTGGGTCGAACCTCTTTGCATCGCCTATCTCATCGCTTTGGAGCTGAGTGCGTTGCAACTCGCCGTCTCCAATTCGATGTGGCCTGGAAGAGCGGATCGATATGTGCGATGCCGGTGAACCAATCGGCGGGACCTTTGGCGGAGGGCTGTGAGCCACTGCGGTTAATATCCATGTCTGCAATTCCTGTTCTTGAATTGCGAGAAGCGCCATTCGGGGCGGGATCGTGTATCTATCGAAGAAATGCGCGAACGAGCCGATCGTCGCCGTCGTTGGGGGCCGGGGTGATGTTCA